>JAOAPO010000110.1 GCA_025462945.1 Bryobacterales bacterium | reverse complement strand
CGTAGATGACACGGAACTTATCGACTTTGGAATCGGGGAGTTTACCGCGCAAGACGAAGTGGGCATCCTGCGCCTTGAGATCGACCTGCCTGAAGAACTGAATGTTGCCCATCAACATGGTGAGCATGACGCTGCCAGCCGCAATTGCCGCGCCCGTGAGCACGCGCTTGAGGGATTTCGTCATTCAGGTCACTCGATTTTACTATGTTTCCAGAGAATGTACTATCGGGCTCGTTTTCTGCAGAGGAGGATGCGAGGAATTCCGGCGAGGTCCGGGAGGAGTTGGGGCGCGTCCCAATCTGCGATCATGTTCGCCAGTGCTGCTGATTGGGTGAAGCCGAATTCCAGGGCTAAAAGGCCATTGGGTCTGAGGACCCGGTGGGCTTCGGGGATCAGACGGCGGTAGATGTCGAGGCCTGTGGGTCCTCCGAAGAGGGCAACGTGAGGTTCCCAGTCTCGGACTTCGCGCTGGAGCGTGGGGTGATCGGTTTGGGGTACGTAGGGTGGGTTGGAGACTACTGCGTCGTGTGAGTTGGAGGCTATGGCGGTCAGGAGGTCGGTTTGGAGGAAGGCCAGGGTTACTGGCCCCGCTCCCTTACGGTCACGGCTCTGAAGAAGTTCTGCGTTGGAGTGGGCGACTTGTAGAGCAGCTCGAGAGATGTCCGTTGCCAGTACCTGGTGGGTGGCTTCCAGTGCGAGCGTGATCGCTATGGCTCCGGAGCCGGTCCCCACGTCGACGATTCGGCTGCCGGCGGGGAGTTCCTTCAGGACAGCCTCTACCAGAAGTTCGGTTTCGGGCCTGGGTATGAGGACGGCGGGTGAAACCAGGAACTCTCTGCCGTAGAACTCCTGCCGTCCGGTGATGTACTGGGTTGGCTCGCCGCCGATACGCTCATTCAGGTAGCGACCGTAGTGGATCCATTCCACTTCGCGCAGTTCCTGTTCCGGATGCGCATAGAAGTACTCACGCCGGCGATGAAGAGCGTGCGCCAAGAGGACTTCAGCGTTCAGCTTCGGTTCCATCACACCGGCAGCGGCCAGCAGGTCTGTTCCCTGCCGGATGGCCGATTTGATGTTGAGGAACCCGCCCGTCAGTCCGCTGCGCCTTCTCTTTGGAGTTTCTCCGCCTGATAGTGCCCGATGACGCCTTCGATGATGACGTCGACGCGGCCTTCCATCACCTGATCGAGCTGGTGCAGGGTCAGGCCGATGCGGTGATCGGTCAGGCGGTTCTGCGGGAAGTTGTAGGTCCGGATCTTTTCGCTGCGATCGCCGGTACCGACCATGCTGCGGCGTTCAGCACCGATTGCGGCCTGCTGCTTCTCGAGCTCCATGTCATAGAGGCGCGAACGCAACACGCGCATGGCTTTCGCGCGGTTTTTGATCTGCGATTTCTCGTCCTGACACGAGACGATGGTGCCTGTGGGCAGGTGCGTGATCCGGATGGCGGAGTAGGTGGTGTTGACCGACTGGCCGCCGGGTCCCGATGAGCAGAACGTATCGACGCGGATGTCTTTCTCTTCGACCTTAATTTCCACGTCATCGGCTTCAGGGAGAACCGCGACGGTGATGGCTGAAGTATGCACACGGCCCTGCGTTTCAGTCGCGGGCACGCGCTGCACACGATGCACGCCACTCTCGTAGCGGAGCTTGCTGTAAACCTTATCGCCCGAAATCAGCGCCATCACTTCTTTCACGCCACCCACGGCCGACTCGCTGACGGAAGTGACTTCCACCTTCCAGCGCTGCCCTTCGGCGTAGCGGGAGTACATGCGGAAGACTTCGGCTGCAAAGAGCGTCGCCTCGTCCCCACCGGTACCGGCTCGGATTTCGAGAACGACGTCTTTCTCGTCGAGCGGATCTTTGGGCAGCAGCAGAACCTTGAGGTCTTCCTCGATCTTTCGGATCGCGGGCTCCTGCGCCTCGACTTCAAGCTGCGCGAGTTCGCGCATGTCGGGATCGGACTCGTGGAGCATGGCTTTGGCCTGCTCCAGCTGTTCAGAGGCGACCTTGTACTCACGGTACTTGCCGACGATCTCAGCCAGATCCTTGTGGGACTTGGAGATCTTGCGGTATTGGTCCGGGTCAGAGATGATCTGCGCGTCCGCCATTTGGCCGGTCAGCGCTTCGAAATGTTTCTCGATCTGGTCGAGCTTCTCACGATATTTCATTTTGTTACGCGATCACCAGTTCCCCACCCTGTTTGGTTTCCAGGGCCATGGCCCCGTTCAGGGCGATGATAGCGATCTCGGTTTGGTCGTTCGAGGGTTGCTTAGTCGTGATGCGCTGCATCCAGAGTCCGGGCGCTGCCATGAGCGAGAGGAACGAACCCTGCCGTTTGGCGGCGAAGCGAATTAATTCGTAACTGAGGCCGGTGATAACGGGCAGCAGCGCGAGGCGGATCGCGAATTTCGCGACCATGCCGTGAACCGGGATCACCATGTAGACCAGCATGGAGATGAACATGATCACGAACATGAAGCTGGTACCACAGCGAGGGTGAAAGGTCGCGAACTGCTGGGCGTTGTCCACATTGACTGGCTTGCCGGATTCGAAGTTGAAGACGACCTTGTGCTCGGCCCCGTGATACGCGAACACGCGGCGGATGTCCTTGGTGCGCGACAACACGAAGAGAAATGCAACGAAGATGAGCAACCGGATCAGGCCATCGACCGCGTTGAATGCGATCTGGCCTTTTATGGCCGGGATTTGGTTCGAGAGGTATTCGGTGAGTTGCAGGGGCAGCCACTTGTACATGCCGATGAAGAAGATGATCGAGAAAGCCATCTGCGCCATCATCATGAACTTCGACACGGGTTTCTCTTCCTTCGGTGCCTCGCCGTCTTTCGTTTCGTCGAGGGCGGCATTGGCAGAGAACTGCAGAGCCTTCATCCCCAGCGCCATTGCCTGGCCGAGAACACCCAGGCCCCGCAACACGGGAAGCTTCAGCAACGGGTGCTTCTCAGATGGACGGGTAACGGGCATCTCTTCCGTAACCACTTCACCGTTAGCCTTCCTGACCGCAACACAGTAGCTGTGGGGAGCGCGCATCATCACGCCCTCCATCACGGCCTGGCCGCCGACGAGGGTCTCCTCGCCGCTTTCCAGAATAGGAAGCATCTGGACGTGCGCGAACAGACGAAAGAACTTTGAGACTGACGGAGACAGATGCACGAAGGACTCCTCTAACTTCATCATTATAATTGGATGCTTGTATTGGCTTCAGAGGTTCCAGGCATAGTACCAGGGCCCGCAAAATACGCAGAGGGCCCGGAAGCGGTGCCTCCGAGCCCTTTTTATGCCTGAACTGGAACTGCTACTTGCCCGTGTAACTCACGCGCCAGATTGACTTTGAGCCGTCATCCGTCACCAGCAGAGCACCATCCGGGGCAGTGGTGACTCCCACCGGACGACCCCAAACATCGCCGTTCGGGAGCACGAAGCCGGTCAGGAAATCCTGGTAGATGCCAGAGGCTTTGCCGTCCTTCAGCGGAATACGTACGACCTCGTACCCGGACCGAACCGACTTGTTCCAGGAACCATGTTCTGCGGCAAAGATGTCGCCCTTGTATTCCGCAGGGAAGGACTTGCCGTCGTAGAAGGTCAACTGGAGCGACGCGTTGTGCGGCTGCAGCAGGACGTCAGGAACGATGACCTTGTCTTTCAGTTCCGGGTGCTTGCCTTCGTGCCGGGGGTCCTGATTCGCGCCCATGTAGAACCAGGGCCAGCCGTAAAAGCCATCTTCCTTAACGCTGGTCACATAATCGGGAACGAGATTGTCGCCCAGCATGTCGCGCTCATTCACTGAGCACCAGACTTCGCCCGTGGTCGGGTTGACACCGATGCCGACGGGGTTGCGGATGCCTGCGCCGTAGACTTTCACGAACTTGCCATCCGGCGTGTACTGCAGGATGTTGGCGCGGAGCTTTTCGGCGGGCGTGGTGTCCGGGTCGTCGACGTTGGAGCGTGAACCGACTGAAACGAACATCTTTTTGCCATCGAGCGAGAAAGCGACGTCGCGGGTGGAGTGGCCGCCGGTGGGAATGCCGGAGATGATGGTTTCGGGCGCGCCCGAGGCCTTCAAGTCACCGCTTTTGTAGGGGAAGCGGACCACTGAATCAGTGTTGCCGACGTAGACAAACTGCGGATTCGGCCCCGGGGGATAGAAGGCGATGCCGAACGGCTGGCGCAGCCCTGTGGCGTAGGTAAACGTTTCTTTCGCTTTGCCTTCCGGGGTGGTGCCGCGAAAGATCTTGATCTCTCCGTTGCCGATCGTCTCGGCCATGAACATGTCGCCGTTCGGAGCGGTGCGGATCAGGCGGGGATTCTGCAGTCCGGTAGCGTAGAGGTCCACCTTAAAGCCAGGAAGGGTCTGCGGCCAGGCGTCGGCCGGACGTGCCACCACCTTCGCGCCATTGGAAACGCCAGTGCCGGGCTTCGGCAGATCTTTCGGAGTGATGTGACGCCAGACGCCCGCTTTCACGTTGGTGTAACTGGCAAACGCACTCTCGCCCTGCAGAACGTTCTTCGGGTCGGCTGCACCGGAAGCGATGCGAACTGCGGCGGTACCGGTAAGGATCATGGCCGCAGTGAGTGCGGTTTTCGTGAATCGTGTCATGGTGTCGAGGTGCGCCTCGCTGACGCCTATTCTATCGCGGAGTGCCCCGGTAGAGAGGCTTGCCGACACGGTCTGTCTTCGCGCGGAAGAGAAAGCCTTCGATGGTCGTGACGTAGAGATCGGAGAAGTCAGGGCCGCCGAATGCGCAGTTGGTGGGACGGGTACAGGGTACGGGATGTTCTTCGATGACTTCGCCTGAAGGGGAGAAGATGCAGATGCGCGGTCCGGGGCCGCCGAGTTCCCAGCCGCAGGTTGCGATGATGTTGCCCTCGATATCGAGACGCATGCCGTCGATCCCGCGATTCTCGCCGAAGTCGTGCAGGACCAGCTTGTCGCCCAAAGACTTGTCGGGGTTCACGGGGTACGCCCAGAGGTTGCGCTTCTCAATCTTCTCGCGACCACTCTGCGCGACGTAAAGTGTTTTCCAGTCGAGGGAGAAGAGGAGTCCGTTCGGGCGGGTGGTGTCGAAGGTGACGCGATGCAGCGAGTACGTTCCGTCGGGCTTCGGATCGAGGCGATAGACGGAATCATGCGTCAGGTCTTTTTCGCTGCGATCTTTACTCCAGTCGCCGGCCGATGACTCATAGAACGGATCGGTGAACCAGACCGTCCCGTCGGGCTCGACGACGATGTCGTTCGGGATATTGAAACGCTTCCCTTCGAAGTTATCGGCAAGAACGGTCACTGAGCCGTCAGCCTCATAGCGGACCACGCGGCGCGAGTTCGCGTGATCGCCGCCTTCGCAGGCATACAGGCGACCCTGCGCATCGAAGGTGAGTCCGTTGGCGTGGTTCGTGTTTTCGCGCCATACGGAGACCAGATGAGCCTCGGGATCGTAACGCATGATGCGGCTCTGCTGGATGCGGGTGAAAAGAAGACCGGAGCCGTCCCAGGCTGGACCTTCCGTAACCTTCCCGTAGGCGGGGTCGAGCGTTTCGAATTCCCAGTTGGGCATGCCTTACAGGTTATTACGCTGACCCGTTAGGTTACGGGGCCTGGGTTAAACATTGCCAGTGCGTTATGCAGCTTCCATTGTTCGGCCCAGGTCTTCTTTCTGCCACTCGCCACATCCAGAATCATCTGGAACAGCGCTGCACCGGTCTGCTGGATGGTCGATTCTCCCGTCGCGATCACGCCGGCATCGAGGTCGATCAGGTCAGGCCATTTTTCTTTCAATGCGGTTCGGGAACTGACCTTGATGACAGGAACCAGCGCCAAACCATAGGGACTGCCTTCGCCGGTCGTAAACACGTGCATGTTCATGGAAGCGGCCAGCTGCAGGGTGCCGCAGATGAAGTCGCTGGCAGGGGTGGCAGCGAACACCAGGCCTTTGGTAGTGACTCGCTCGCCATGCGACGCGACGCCCCGCAGTGCCGTGGTGCCTGACTTTGCCACCGACCCCATCGCCTTCTCTACGATGTTGGCGAGCCCGCCGCGTTTGTTCCCTGGCGTCGTGTTGGCGCTGCGATCGGCCCTGCCCTGGGCGAGATATTCGTCATACCAGCGCATCTCGCGAATGAAATCCTGTGCGATCTCGGGCGTGGCTGCACGGGCGGTGATGAGGTGCGCGGCATCGCGTACTTCCGTAACTTCCGAAAACATCGCGGTCGCACCAGCGCGGACCAGCAGATCGGTCGCTTCGCCAACAGCCGGGTTGCAGGTGACGCCAGAGAATCCGTCACTGCCGCCGCACTGCATGCCGACAACGAGGTCTGAAGCCGGGCAGGTTTCACGGCGCCGGAGATTCAGTTCCGCCAGCTTTTTCTCAGCCGCGTAAAGGATGGCCGTAACGGTCCCGGCGAAGCCATGCTGATCCTGCAGACGAATCACACCACTCTCGTCGAGAACCGGGAAGTCAGAAGAGAACAGCCGTGCTGGCTGCAACTTCTCGCAACCGAGGCTGACAACCAGCGGCGCTCCGCCAATATTCGGATTGTGGCTGATGTTGCGGATCGTGCGGATGGGGATGGCCGCGCCAGGCGCATCGATCGCTACACCGCAGCCGTAGGTGTGGGTAATGGCAACGACATCATCGACGTTCGGGAAGCGGGGCAGAAGCTCCGCCCGGATGCGTGCGACCGCATAGTCAACGGTGGGCGCTACGCACTGAACCGTGGTTGTAATGCCGAGGATGTTGCGGGTCCCCACTGTGCCGTGAGGATTTCTGTAGCCCTGGAATGTAACGCCGGTCAAAGGCGGGAGGTCGGGGGGCACCGCTGTCGACAGCGGCAGATTCTCAAGTCCGGGAGCCTCCGGCATTCGCATGAATTCTTCGCGAACCCAGGAACCTGCGCGTATCGCCCGGTTCGCAAAACCGATGGGCGTGCCATAGCGCAGAATCGGCTCGCCGGGTTCCAGGTCCTGCAGTGCGATCTTGTGGGACTGCGGGATCGCTTCGGCGGCACGCAGCCCGGAGGCGAACTCCGCGCCGGGCGTGACGCCCTCGGCATTCACCACGATGCCGACGTTGTCGCGGGCATGAATTCGTATGTAGAGAGGCGCCATTTACCCGTTCATTTTTCGGTACGCATCGAGGCACTTTTTCGCGCTCTCGAACTCAGAGAATTCGCTGCCTTCCTGCTCAATCAGGACGTACTCGAGGCCGCCGACCTTTTGGGCAGCGGCGATCGCATCTTTGAAGGGCACCACGCCTTCCCCGTAGAGAGTGCGATAGCCCTTCTCTTTGTTCCATTCCTTCAGGTGCATGCACTGGATCCGGCCGGGGTTCTGGTTGATCCACGCAACGGGATCGGAGCCCATTTCGACGCAGGTGCCGAGGTCGAGTTGCAGCACAAATTCCTTGGGCGTGCCGGCGGCGATGACTTCAATTGGCCGCTTGCCTTCCAGCGGGGTGAACTCGAGCTGGTGATTGTGGTATCCACCGCGGATTTTCCCTGCCGTGAACAGCTGGTGCCCGGAGGCGAGAGTCTCGGTGATCTTCTTCCAGTCGTCGAGTGTCTGAGCCCGTCCGGAGCTGGCGGCGATCGCATAGCGGGACCCCAGGATGCCGTTGTAGTCGATCACCTTTTGGGCGTTTTCAGGGCGATAGTTTGCGAAGGAGTTGTGGGTGGAGAAGCACCTTATTCCCACTTCGTCGAGAAGCTTGCGAACGTCCTTCGCCTGCTCGGGAGTCCACTGGAAATAGGGTGAATAGAACTCGACATCCTCGTAGCCAATCTTCGCTACCTCGCGAAGCGTTCCCATGAGGTCTGCCTGCAGGGCTTTGCGCACGGAGTAGAGTTCCAGGCCGACGGGCAGCTTTTTCTGCTGTGCCGTTAACAGCGCGGCGCTTCCAAGCGCAGCAGTTCCTATGAAACCACGACGTGTGACGGACATTCTGAAGACCTCTTTCGGCAACGGTATCACGACCGCTACTCTGGTGACTCGTGCTTCCCGTTGACTCAATCTTACCGGAGATCCTCGCGTATTTACGCTCTGCGTCGGCCATCGTCATCGAAGCCGCACCGGGTGCCGGTAAGACAACCCGCGTGCCGCCGGCCCTGCTGACACTGGGTCCGGGCGATGTCCTGGTGCTGGAACCGCGGCGTATCGCGGCCCGCATGGCGGCACGCAGGGTGGCTGACGAGATGGGCGAAACGGTGGGCGGCCTGGTGGGGTATCAGGTCCGTTTCGAAGACGTCTCCGGACCCAGGACCCGGCTGCGCTTCCTTACCGAAGGAGTGCTCACGCGCCGCCTGATTTCCGACCCTCTTCTCAAGGGTGTTTCGACCGTTGTTCTGGATGAATTCCACGAGCGCCATATCGACACGGATCTGGGGCTCACGCTGCTGCGGCGGCTGCAGAGGACATCGCGTCCGGACCTCCGGATCGTCGTGATGTCGGCCACGCTGGATCCCGCGCCCGTGGCAAAGTACCTCGGCAACTGCCCCTGCGTCCGGTCCGAAGGCCGGCTGTTTCCCGTTGCGGTGAGCTACTCGCCCTACTCTCCTGCCCCTCTGGAGCAACAGTTGGCGGAAGCGCTCGAGCTTATGCTGCCGAAGACCGATGGCGATGTTCTGGTTTTCCTGCCAGGGGCAGCGGAGATTCACCGCACTGCACGGTCCATCGACCCACTTGCGAGGCGCATGAACCTGATGGTGGCGCAGTTGTTCGGTGATCTCTCGCCCGAGGAACAGGACCGCGCCGTAGCCACAGCGTCGCGACGCAAGGTCATCCTTTCCACAAACATCGCGGAGAGTTCAATCACGATCGAAGGCGTTCGCGTGGTGATCGATTCGGGCCTGGCGCGTGTGGCCTCTGACTCACCCTGGACTGGGCTGCCCTCGCTTGAACTTCGCAGGATCTCCAAGGCATCTGCGGACCAGCGTGCCGGTCGCGCCGGACGCACCGGCCCAGGCACGGTCGTGCGCCTCTTCACGGCTGAGGACTTCCATCGAAGACCGGCGCGCGATGTGCCGGAGATCATGCGCCGTGAACTGTCGCAACTCTGCCTGCAACTCGAAGTAGCGGGTATTCACGATGCAGGTGAACTGGAGTGGCTGGACGCGCCGACTCCAGCCGCAATCGAGGCTGCGGAAAGCCTGCTCGACCGGCTGCGGGCGCGCGGCTCGGAAGCGGAGCGTGTCGCCCGATTGCCGCTTCACCCCCGGCTCGCTCGGCTGGTGCTGGACGCCGAGGCGAATGGCGCTGGACAGCAGGGTGCCCGTGCGGCTGCCCTGCTCTCCAGCGGCCAGCGAATCCAGACTCTGGACGATGAACCGGACCAGCGAACGAAGGCGATTCTCAATCAGTTGAGGCGCCACGTCTCGAACCGTACTCAGGGCGGTGAGGAAGGCTTCGGCAAAGCGCTGCTCGCGGCTTTCCCGGACCGCGTGGGACGCGCTCGCCCCGGCGGCACGGTGCTGCTCTCGACCGGCAGTTCCGCCACGATGCTGAAGCCTCCAGGCGAGTTTCTGGTGGCCATTGACGTTGAGACGCGGAATGACAAACCGGTCCCGCTGATTCGGATAGCCCATGCCATCAACGCCGACTGGTTACTGGACCTCTTTCCCGATCGGGTTGTGGACCGCACGCAGGTGGAGTGGCACCGGCAAGGTGAGAGGGTCGAGGCCGTCAGCGCGATGCTTTATGACGCGCTGGTCATTGACGAGACCCGAGGAGCCATGCCCGATGCGGAAGCCGCGGCTGCGCTGCTCGCCGAGAAGGTTCTGGAAGCTGGCCTCGAGCGATTCATCGATCCGGCAGAACTCGCGGCTATGCATGCCAGAGTGGAGTTCGCCGCGGATCACAGCGCAATTCAGAAGCTGGATCCGGCGCTGCTGACGCGGGTGGCAGCAGAGCTTTGCTATGGGCTGCGCAGCTTCGCGGATTTCGCAAAGATCGCCGACAGGCTGCTGCCCTCCATCGAACGCTCTCTCGATTCAGCGCTGCTCGATCAGGTTGCCCCCGCGCGGCTCCGTCTGCCCAGCGGGCGCTGGACCAAAGTGCACTACGAGGCGGGCAAACCACCCTGGGTCGCCTCACGGCTGCAGGACTTCTTCGGCATCACGGAAACCCCGAAGGTTGCGCGCGGAGCCGTGGCGCTGGTCGTACACTTGCTGGCACCCAACCAGCGCCCGGTGCAGACCACGACGGATCTCGCAGGCTTCTGGCAGCGCCTGTATCCGCAGCTCAGACGAGAGTTGGGCCGCCGCTACCCGCGGCACGCCTGGCCTGAGAATCCCCTGAAACCGGCCGACTAATCCTGCAGGGGCCTACCCCAAACAGCACCCTGCTTCACCCACTCGCGCAGGATCTGAATGTCCCGCTTCGGCAAAGGCAGACCGGGCGGCATCCGCACCTGTCCCTCGTGCTTCAGTGCCTCGATCATGATGCTCAGGTCGGGCTCACCAGGCACGATAGCCGGACCGCGTGGACCGCCCTTCAGCAAGGTTGCGCGATCCTGGAACGAAAGATTCGCGTTGTTCAGTTGATTGTTGTGGCAAGGGAGGCAGCGCTTCGTCAGAATTGGCGCAACCTTCTTGTCGAAGTAGCTCCCGGGCGAAGCCAGCAGCATCGCCAGCACGACTGCGATCACTTCTTCGCGCCAACCCCGAACTGGTTGCCGGCTTTCGTGACTTTGCCGTTCACCACCGTCACGTCGAGCAACTTCTCGCTCTGGACGTCGTGGCCCTCTTCGTCCTTCAGTGTGGCGATGATCTTCTTCGAAGCCGCATCGAAGATCTCACCCGTCGACGAATAGGCGGTCTTGCCGTCCATGCTGAAGCTGAGCCAGCCCACGCAGTCACGTGCCTTCAGACTCTGCATTTGCTTCGGAGGCATAACGGTGTTGTCGAAGATGTGGATGGTCTCGTTCGCGCAGTCGGCCAGCCAAAGCTCTTTCTCGTCCGGAGTGAGAGCGATGCCGTGCGCGGGGCAGCCGTGACGCTTAACCGTTCCCTGCTTGTAGCCGGCGACTTCAACGTGCGCGATCTTCTTGCCGGTCTTGACGTCACCCACTTCGAAGCCCAGCAGACCGTTGATATTCACGTACACCAGAGTGTTCGCGCCATTGACCGTGAAAGGCCGGATGACGTTGTCGAACGGCCCCACCTGCGCGGTCACCTTGTGCGTCTTCGGGTCCGCGATCGAGAGCATCGGTGACTTGAGCCCTGCCATATAAACGCGCGAACCATCCGCCGCGAAGATGGTGTTGTGTGACGCCGACTTCGTCTCGATCGACGTGATGACATCTCCGTTCATCGCGTTCACCACATTCCACTTCGGCCCTTCCAATTGGGGCGCGTAGATGATCTTGCCGTCGGGAGAGATGGCGATTCGGTCCACGCCGCCTTCAAACGCCTTGTCCCAAACCTTTTTCCCGCTCATCATGTTCACTGCGATGATGCGGTTCAGCGATGAAACGTAGATCAGACCAGTGTTCGCACTGGCCGCCACTCCCTTGACGTTTTCCGGCTCTTTGCCCGGCTCCACGGCCCATGTCGGGATGCGGCGCACGAACTTATAACCGTTGTCGATGTCGAAGACACTGATGCCGACACCGCCGTACTGAACGTAGTTCCGGGTGCCGGGGTTGGCGACGTAAAGCAGATGCTGTTCGGCCGCGGAAGCGGCGAAGGAAGCGAAAAGGGCGAGTACACAGGCGATTTTCATCATTTGGATCGCCTGAACTATATCAGAAGTGCAGTCAGACCGCCGCAGCGCCTACTTCGTACTTTTTCAGGATCTCCGGCCAGAAACCCCGCGCCTGGAAGATCAGTTCTACGGCGTCTCGAACAGCACCGGTCCCGCCCACATTCGTCGTGGTCCAGTGGGCCTCTC
>JAOAPO010000087.1 GCA_025462945.1 Bryobacterales bacterium | reverse complement strand
TTGCCGTGTATGCTCCCACGTCATGAAGAAGTGCGTCTTGTCTTTCTGGATCGGGCCACCGAGGCTGCCGCCGTACTGATTCAGCTTCACCGGAGCGCGCTTCGCCGAGAAGAAGTTCCGCGCATTCACCACATCGTTCTGCAGCGATTCGAACACGCTCCCGTGATACGCGTTGCCGCCCGACCGCGTCGTCATAGTGATCACGCCGCCCGTGGAGTGCCCAAACTCAGCGGCGTAGTTGTTCGCGATGACCTTGAACTCCTGCATCGCGTCGACCGGCAGGCTGGTGAGCTGCTGGGGCCGCGTCAGACCCACCGCGTTCGAAACGTTGCCCCCATCGAGCGTGAACGCCTGATTGCGCGCCCTGCCACCCGCCACGCTGAACACCGGATAATTCTCAGCCGTGCCGGCACCGTTGTCGATCATCACCACGCCCGGCGAGAGCGCCGCCAGAGAAGACGCCGCACGATTCGGCAGCGGCAGCGTCGAGACCATCTGACGGCTCACAATCTGCCCAAAGTTCGACGACTGCGAATCGGTGATGGGTGCCGATTCGGTCACCGTCACGGTTTCGCTCGCCTGCCCGACTTCCAGCGTCAAATCCAGCGCTACAACTTGCCCGATTTCGACATTGACGGGTCCGCGAACCAGCTTTTGGAACCCCGGTGCCTCCACCTCCAGGCGATAGGCGCCAGGCGTGAGCGTTCCGGTCCGGTAAATCCCGACTTCATTAGTAGAGATTGTCTGCTGAACACCGCTTTGCTCGCTCACCAGCCGCACTGAAGCGCCCGGGAAGGCGGAGCCGGAGCCGTCTTTCACCGATCCGGTGATCGTTTGGGCCGAAGCAACAACAGCGAGGAGAGGCAGTAATAACAGGATTTTGCGCATGGGAGTGGCACGAAGCCAAACCGAATGCTAGCAAAGTCTATAGGACTAGTCAACTATCCCGTGAAAACCCTACTTCACAAGTCGACTACGTTCGTTTCCGAGTCAAGGAACTGCAACTCGTGCAGCCGGTTATACGTCCCGCCAAGCTTGACGAGCTCGTCGTGAGTTCCGCTCTCGACGATCCGGCCTTTGTCCAGGACCACAATCTTGTTGGCCCGCCGGACAGTCGAAATGCGGTGGGCGATCACAATCACTGTCCTGCCCGCCATCAGATTCGCCAGCGCTTTCTGGACCAGCATCTCCGACTCGTTATCCAGGTGCGAGGTCGCTTCGTCCAGAATCAGGATCGGCGAGTTCCGGAAGATCGCCCGCGCGATCGCGAGCCGCTGCCGCTGACCACCCGAAAGCTTCAGACCACGCTCGCCGATCACCGTGTCGTAACCGTGCGGCAGTGCCTCGATGAAGTCATGCGCCAGCGCCGCCTTCGATGCCTCCAGCAGCCGCACGCGGTCGAACTTCTCCAGACCGTAAGCAATGTTGGCCGCGACCGTGTCATTGAACAGGAACGTCTCCTGCGCCACGAGGCTGATGTTCTCGCGGAGCGCCGTGAGGGCTACATCGCGCACATCCACGCCGTCGATCCGTACGGCTCCCGAGATCGGATCCCGCATACGCGGCAGCAGACTGGCGAGCGTACTCTTCCCCGCCCCGCTTGAACCCACCAGTGCAACGATCTCACCCGCACGAATCGTCAGCGTGACATGCTCCAGCTGTCGCGTTTCGGCCGTCGGATATTGGAAGCACACATCGTCGAACTGGATGGCACGGCTGAAACTCTTCAGTCCTTTCGCACCCGGCTTGCTGGTGATCTCCTCGGGCTCATCGAGATAACCGAAGACCTTCTCCGAAGCCCCGAGCGCCTGCTGGAAGATGTTATGCAGGTTGGTCAGTCTCTTAAACGGCTCGTACAAAAAGAGCAGCGCCGCCAGGAAGCTCATGAAGTCTTCGGGCTTCAGCAGGCCTCTTTGGATCTCGACCCGCCCATACCAAAGCAGCGCCACGAACGTGATTGCGCCAGCCAGTTCAATGAATGGCGAGGGGATGCCCTGCAGCAACACCTTGCGCATGTTGACCTTCAGCAGGCGGTCCGCCGCACCTCGGAACTTCGTTGCTTCGTACGTCTCGGCCCCGAACGACTTCACCACCTGGTGGCCCGAAATTGCTTCCTGCAGAACCTCGTTCAATTCGCCCGTTGCGTCCTGTGTCCGTCGGGCTGTACGCCGAATCTTGCTTCCCAGCTTGGCGGCGGGAAAGATCACCACCGGGAGTAAACCCAGAGCCAGCAACGCCAGCCGCCAGTCGGTTCCAAAGATGACGATCAGCAATCCCAGCAACGAGAACGTCTGCCGCAGAACGTCGGCGAACATGTCCGAACACGCCACCTGGATCTTCTCGATATCGCTCATCACCGAAGACATGAGGCGACCTGTGGAGTGCGACTCGAAGAAGCCCGCGCCGTGCCGCAGCAGCTTCGCGAAGACCTGATTGCGCAGGTCGGTGACAACGCGGAAGCCAACGTAGTTCGTCAGATAGTCGCCCAGGTAGTCGCAAATCCCGCGGATCATAAAGACCAGCAGAATCGAGATCGCCACGATGGTGTAGATATGTTGAATCGAAGCCGGGAAGAAGTTCTGCAGGTAGATCTTGTAGCCGATCACCGGAACCGTGAACAGGGGCTCCAGGGTGACCCGCACCGAGGGTTGCAGAACGGCCGAGACAGACTTGATCAGCAGGGGGCGAACGGCAGTCATCGCTCCCATGATTGCCATCAGGAAGACCGAGACCAGCAGTAGTCCCGTGTAACGGCGCGCGTAACCCGCCAGTCTTAACCCGGGGCTCATGCGGCGCTCACATGCAGTCGCTGCAGCGCGAGCATCGCGGAGTCCACGTCGATCTCGTGAATCGGATCCGCCTTCAACACCTCAGCCTCGGTGCGCCATGGCCGCCAGATGGTTTCGTCTGAAGGTCCGAAGAAAACCAGTTCCGGAACGCCGAACGCAGCAGCCATGTGCGCAGGACCGGAGTCATTCCCGATAAACAGCGAGGCATCCCGTACCAGGCGCGCGATCTCCGGCAGCGAAGCCCCGGACACCGTCGGGAACCGCTGAAACCGGGACAGGTCGTCGCCCGCGGCACCAATGAAGATCGATTCCAAACCAGCCGAACGTCGAAGAAAGCCCGCGAGTTCAAGGAAGTTCGCCGCTGGCCAGGTCTTCTCGGCAGTCGCGGCGAAGGCATGCACGACCGCGTACCCGCCCGCCGGAGCCTGCGCTGAACGCCCTTCCGGAGCAGGAATTCGCGCGCGGGGACTCTCTGTCAGTGGAACGCCCAGGTGGAACATCGCGGCAGCCATATGCTCCGCCGTATGCACGCGCCGGTCGACTCCCATCACTTCCTGAGCTGTTGGAATAGCCACGTTGTAGATCCACGCGGGTTTGAAGATATCAAACCCAGCCCGCTCGGAAGCGCCAGATAACGCGGTCAGGCGCGCGCTGCGAGTGCCCCCGTGCAGGTTCAGGCACAAGGCAGGCGCGAAGGCACGCAACGCCCGAATCGAAGGCGAGAGCACCGGGACATCGAACAAAGACGCAAACCGGTCCTCGGCGACCACGGCAATTTCAAGGTCCGGTCGTGCAGCCTGCAGGAGGGCTATCGCAGGAGTCGAAAGCACGCAGTCTCCCAGCGAACGGAGCCGGATGATTGCCACCCGGCTGCCCTCTGCGAGGCGTTGTAATAGATCGGTTTGTTGCGAAACGGACAATCGTTATTCGACGATCACGGCCTCGTCAATCAACATGACGGGGATATCGTCGCGAACGGGGTACACGCGACGGCAGCCGACGCACTTCAGTCCGCTTGCGTCAGGGGTGAGTTCCACCTTCGCCTTGCAGGCGGGGCAGATCAGGATTTCGAGGAGATCCGGGCTAAGAGCCATTGCTGCCTATTTTAGCAGTCACGCAAAAGCCTATACCGCTTCCTTGCTGGCGTCCTTGTACGGAGTGCGCAGGTACTTGCCCGCCTCTTCCTGCGCTCCCTGCGTGTTGTCGCGGGTCCGCTGCGCCTGCGTGTACTCGTTGACGGCACGGTCACGCTGGCCGCTGATATCGAAGATCTTGCCCAGATAGATGTGGATCCAAACCTCAACCCACTTGGGCTGCAAATCTCCGTTCAGCGCTTCCCGGAACTCATTCGCCGCCGACTGATAGCTGTGCTGGAGGAAGAACACCTCGCCCACGCGATAGTGCGCCATCGAGCTGTTCCGCTGCGTATCCAGAGCCTTCTGGTACTCCTTCAGCGCGTCGGCCAATTCGCCGATCTGCGCGAACTGCTCGCCCCGCCGGATCGCCACGTCTACGCGCGTCTGCGGACTCATCCGCAGCACCTTATTCGCAGGATCGATCGACACCTTCTTCGGCTTGCCGAACGTATCCACCGAAAACTCCGAAGACGTGCCCATGACTTCAACGCGCTTCTCTTCGGGGTTGCCTTCGGTTTCGATGTGCAGATCCACCGGCATCCGGAACGTATCCAGATCCTGGGCGATCTTGCCCTGCACCCGGAAACCCTTCTGCGTGCGGAATACCGTGTACTCGAGCTTGAACTCCGGCGCCCCGCTCGACTCAATCCACTGGATGAAGAAGTAGCGCAACTCCTCGCCCATAGCCGTTTCACAGGCCTTGCGGAAGTCCTCTGTGGTGGCTGACTGCCATGCCTTCTGCCCCAAAAACGCCTTGAGCGCAGCGAAGAACTTCTGATCCCCCATGGTGGATCGCAGCATCTGCATCACGGCCGCACCCTTACCCGCCGTCAGTGCCCAATACTCGGGCGAGTAATCTTCCAGCCGCGCCGCCTGGATCAGCGGCACGTTCTCGATCGTGAGCGCCGTAATACTGGCGTCCCGCATGCGCTGCTCAAGAGCGTTCGCGCCCTTTTCTTTTTCGGTCCAGAGAGCTTCCGAGTACAGCGCCATGCCGTTCTCCAGCCAGAGATGATTTCGGTTCACTGGTGACACCTGCGTCTCCCACCACTGGCGGGCGATCTGATTCACCAGAACGTTCGAGTTCACCTCTTTCGAGATGGCACGTGGCGAAAGGAAGATCAGCCCCGGTGCCGAGTATCCGTTGGGCGCGCCCTCTTCGGTCTCGACTACTGACATGTTCGGGAACGGTGCCGGTCCGAAGATCCCGCTGAAATGGCTGACCATCTGCCCCGCAGCCGTACCGTATGCACCCGCATTCGCCGCGGAGGCGCCCCGGAAGTACAGAGCCGTATTCACACCTTCCGTCGCGTTCTGCACCGGAGCATCTTTCATGACGGCGATGCTGCCGGGGAACGAGGGCTTGTTCATCTCGAACGTGAATACCTGGCCCACCTTCGAGCCGTTGCCGCTGCCGATCGCAGTAAAGCCGTCGGGTACCGTGATCGCGATCTTCGCGGCGAACCGGTCGGCGCTGTACCCATTCACCGGAAACCAGCGCGCCGGATAGAGCAGGAAGGCATGATCGGCCTGAATCGCCGCAAATTTGATGCCGTTGACGGGCGATTCCTCAGACCCCGTCAGCCGTCCGTCGTAGTTGAACGTTACTGTGACCGGCTGGTCTTTCTGCAAAGGCGTCGGGAACGTCAGCCGCACAGTATTGTCCTGCGGATTCCGCGCACCGGTGATCGCCGTGCCCTTATCGTCGGAGATCTTCGAGATATTGAGGTTGTTGTTGAGTTCGAACGTGACCGCATTCACCGCGTCTTCCAGCGGCACGAAAGTCACCGCGGTTCGAGCGGCCAGAGTTTGGGTTGCCGGATTGACCTGGGCTTCGATGGTGTAGCGCTGCACGTCCACACGGGCACGCTTGTCGTCGTCCTGTGCAAACGCCAGGCAGGACGCCAGCAAAGTTCCCACAAATGCGATTCTGAACATCTTCAATTCCTCACCTCCAGCAACCGAACCACTTCTTTGGCCGCGAGCGCGATCGGGTCGCCCTCGGAAGCCAGCTTTTCCGCTACGGCGCGGAGATCTTCTTTCATTTTCGCCCGATCCCCGGCGTTGTCGAGCAGCCGGGCCGCTTCCGCCGCCAGCCGCTCGCCCGTCATCTCGTCCTGCATCAACTCGGGGACGATCCGCCGTTCCGCGATCAGATTCACCATCGAATAGAACGGCACATCCACCAGAACCTTACCAATTGCCCAGCTCAATGGTGTTACGCGGTAGAAAGTCACCATTGGAGCCCCTAAAAGCGCCGCCTCCACCGTCACCGTTCCGGAGGCTGCGAGCGCCACATCACAGTGCGCCATTGCGTCCCACGCGTCGCCTTCGATCGCCCGAATCGCCGTCCCCTGCAGGACGCCTTCGAACAGTTTTACGCCGCAGGTCGGTGAGGCGGGTACAACAAAGCTCGGGGCACGGTCCCCCATGCGGTCGCGCAGCAGGATCTCAGCCGCGCGGCGCAACTCCGGAATGTGGCGTAAAGATTCGCTCGGAAGACTACCAGGAAGCATCACTATAAGGGGACGTTCACCGGGTAAGTTGTGTTTCCTGAAAAACTGCTCGCGGGTCATCGACGGCCGGACACGCGACGCCAGCGGGTGACCGATGAACTTCGCCGCCACGTTGTGCTGCCGGAAGAACGCCTCTTCAAACGGGAAGATGCAGAGCAGGCTATCGATCACCCGGCGCATAGTCTTAACCCGGCCCTTGCGCCAGGCCCAAACCTGCGGAGCCACCAGCCAGAGCACCGGCACGCCCTGCTTCTTGAGCTTCGCTGCCACCCGGAAGTGGAAGTCCGGGGAGTCCGTCAGAATCGCCAGGGCCGGCTTCTCTGCCCTGGCCGCAGCGATCAGAGTACGGAAACGCTGGTAGATGCGCGGCAGATGGTGAACCACTTCGACCAGACCCACCACGGCCAGGTCTTCCGTTCGAACGATCGCCCGAACCCCTGCCTTTCGCAGGCGAGGCCCTGCACAGCCGAAGAAGTCGCACTCGGGCCACCGCTGTTTCAGTTGCGCCACCAGCTCGGCGGCGTAGTATTCGCCAGAAGCCTCACCCGCCGAGACCAAAATGGCCCGGGGGGGCAGACTCATTGCAGAAACCGCAGCAGTTCGCGGTTGAACACGTCCGGCACCTGAAGGTGCGGAACGTGGCCGACGTTCGGGATCAGGACCAGCTTCGCGCCCGGAATCGTGTCGGCAATATGCTTGGCTCGCGCCGGGAAATCAGCACCGTCCTGCTCTCCGCCCAGCACCAGCGCCGGAGACTTAATGTGCTCCCAGTCATGCACGACAGGATCGAGGTACGGCATCTGCTGCACCGTCGCCCGCACCATGGCAAAGCGAGGCCACTCGGAGCTTAACGTCGGCGCGTAGAGGATGCGGACGTACATCTCGTACTCCGGCTTCCAGGCATTCGGGAAGTACCTCTGGATGTTGGCGAGCGAGGCCTGCCAGGCTTCGTCGGGCGTTCGGTTGACCAGCGCCTTCCAGGCTTCCTGCGTGCTCCGCCACGGCTGCTGCCAGCGCGTATCGGTGACGCCGATCGGGTTGTTGAGAATCACCCGTTCCGTCATTGCCGGGTAAGACGCTGCAAACCGCGCTGCCAGCATCCCGCCCATCGAGTGACCGAAGATGACCGCCTTCTCCAGTCGAAGGGACTGCAGCAGCGTCTTCGTGTTCAGCGCCATGTCGTGAAAGTTGTACGGGATGACCGGCTTCGAAGAACGGCCGAACCCGATCTGATCGGGCATCACAACGCGGAACCCCGCATTGCGCAGCGCTTCGATCGGCCCTTTGAAGTAGAACCCGCCGAAGTTCATGCCGTGCAGCAACACCACCGTGCGGCCATTCGGCGTACCTGCGGCGGGCACGTCCATATAGGCCATCCGAACGTCCTGACCGTACATCGTCAGCGGGAGGAATGCCACCGGGTACGGATACGGCACTTCCTCATACGTGATGCTTCCCGGTGCGACGTTGGCCGGGACTTTGCTTTGCGCCAAGGCGAGCGGAGCCGCCACAATCCCGGTGAGGACGGCGCGTCTATTTACCCACGTTGGCATAGGCTTCATCCAGCAATTCCACCACATGAACCACTCGTTCGTTACCCCTGCCCCACTTGCGCACGCCGGCTTCGAGCTGGATCATGCAGCCCGGATTCGCCGTGGCGATCACCTGCGCTTTGGTGTAGTTCACGTTCACCATCTTCTTCTCGAGAATCTTCATCGAGAGGTCAGTGTGGAGAACGTTGTAAATACCGGCACTGCCGCAGCAGATGTCAGACAGCGGCATGGGCTTGAAGTCGAGGCCGGGGATCGCCTTCAGCAGATCGCGAGGTGCCTTCCGGATCTTCTGCCCGTGCGCGAGGTGGCAGGAGTCCTGGTAGGTCACAGTCGCGTTCACCGGACCCATCTTCTGGTTCAGCTCGATGGAGCCGAGGAACTCCGTGACGTCCTTCATCAGTGACGTGAACTTCGCCGCGCGCGCGGCATACTTGGGATCGTGCTCCAGCAGTTCGCCATACTCTTTCAGCGTGGAACCGCAGCCGGCCGCGTTGGTGATGATCGCGTCGTAGTTGCCATCGACCACAGCATCCACGTTGCGCCGGGCCAGGTCGCGCGCCGTATCCCTGATGCCGGCGTGAACGTGCAGCGCCCCGCAGCAAGTCTGTGCGGGCGGAACCACCACCTCACAGCCATTCTTCTGCAGCACCCGAACGGTAGCTTCGTTGAGCCTCGCGAACGAGACGTTGGCGATACAGCCGGCCATGAACGCCACGCGATACTTCTGCTTGCCTTCAGCCGGGAACGTCTTGCCGATCTCTCGGAAGAAGAACGGAATCTGCGCCGCGGGTGCCAGCGCTTCGCGGTCTGCCATCGGCCCGAGCAGCTTGATCAGCCCCGTCACACGCAGCAGCTTCTGCACGCCGCTCGCCTGATACAGCCAGAGCCCGGCGCCCGCAGCGGTCAGGAGCGCCGGTGAAGGCAGCAGCTTCCGGAACACGAAGTCACGAAGGGTGCGGGTCCAGAAACCCCGCTCTACCTCGTTCTCGATCTGCGACCGGGCGGCTTCCACCAGCTTGCCGTACTGCACGCCCGAAGGACAGGCGCTTTCGCACCCGCGGCAGGCGAGGCACAGGTCGATGTGTTCCTGATACGCATCGGTGATGGGGGCACCCGCGGCCACCTGCACCATTTGGTAGATGCGTCCGCGCGGCGAGTCCATTTCGACCCCCAGTTCGCGGTAAGTCGGGCAGGCGTTCAGGCACAGACCACAATGCACGCAGCGGTCGAGATCTACCTGCTGCGGTTTATCGATTTCGGCTTCAGATGCGACCGTAGAGACGTCCACTGTTGAGAAGACCTTCCGGATCAAACATGTGCTTGATCTGTTTCATGATTGCGAAGTCCCCGCCGCTGGCGGGCCACAGTTCAAGCGAGCTTTTCGCGCCCTCGCCTGCAGATTCCATCACACCCTTCCAGCCCTTCGCGGCGGCGGCCGTCAGCCACTTGCTCGCGGCGTCTGGACGGGTGAACCACTGGCGAACAATCCCGTTGCCCGCATGCGCCATCGCCGGGTGTTCGGCCGACGCGAGCGCATCTTTCACTTCACTAAGCGGAGCCGCCACGCGAACCACCGCGCCTTCCGCGAATTTATCCATGTGGGTCGGTGTCGCGTTCCGGACGAAGCTCCAAAACTTGATTTCTTCATCCGCCGAAAGGCTGCGGACCTTCCCCATCGTTTCGGCGATCTTCAGGCTGCGCTCGATCACCGCCTCGTTGCCGCCGAAGAGCAGTGCAAGCGTGTAGCCCTTCAAGCCGTGCGTCGTCCCGAACAGCGGGTTCAGCAGGTCCATCGCGATCGGCGTCACCACATTGCGCAACGCGCCGGAAGCGGCCGCGCTGGCTGAGGCCAGATCGTCGAACGAGAGCAGCACCGTCCGGGAAACTGCCGGAATCGGCACCAGCTTGAAATTCACCCTCGTGATGGCGGCCAAGGTTCCGAACGAGCCGATCAGGACCTTCGCCATATCGAGACCGGCGACATTCTTCACCACCATACCGCCCGAATCGACCAGCTTGCCTTCCATGGTGGCGAACTGCATCCCGATGACGAGATCTCTTGCCGTTCCGTACAAACGCCGTCGGGAGCCACTGATGTTAGATGCGATCAGGCCGCCAACCGTTCCTTCTTCCGACCACGGACCTTCCAGCGGCACCATCTGGCCGTTGGCGGCCAGGACCCGCTGCAATTCGGCAAATGGCATCCCAGCCTCGACGCCGATTGTGAGGTCGCGCGGCTCGTACTGCAGCACACGCTTCAGCCCCCGGCTGGAGACCCCAACATCGGCTGGAACGACTGGTCCTCCGAGGGATCTCTTAGTATTCAGGCCGGCAATGCTGACGGTCCGCTTCGCCGCTGCTGCATCGGCGAGGAGACCGGCCAGTGCTTCGGCGGTATCGGGATTTGAAAAGCTCAACAAACGTCTACTTTATCGCGGTCGCTGTTACAATCAGACTTCCCTACATAAGCAATGTCCTCATCTAACGGCCGTCCGAAGAGTACGGTTACTGAACTCGCTCGCAGGCTTCGGCCTGACATGACTGTCGTCAACCCTCGGTTTTCGTATTACTGTGTGCACCCCGTTGCAGAAGAAGACCTGCGACAGTATCTTCACGAACCGATCGAAGCGATCCCGGCGGCAGCGGCCGCACTGCTGCCCAAGGTCGCGATCGTGCTCGCTCCCTTCCTCGAGCGCCCGAATGCGAAGGGTTTCGTTTCCGTCGCGACGGAAAAGCCGGTCGACGACAAACTTGTGCTTTCGGCTGCGATCGACAACGGCGATTCAGCCAACCTGTTCTTCACGATCAAGGACGAGCAGGTTGCCGACTACCACTACTTCCTGTACGACGAACTGGCCGGACTGCTGACCTCCCGGCTGACTCCGCTGATCAGCGAACCCTGGCAGCGGATGCTGCGTGAAGAGCTGTCCGCTGAGGTCCACGGCGAGGTGGACGAGCGCAGCTGGCGCCAGAAGCAGACTCTGCTGCGCCGCCCCATGGCGACCCGTCGCGACGGCAAGCCGTTCCGCGATTATGCCCGCGATTCGTTCCACGACACGATGACTCTGTTCCTCCACGGCATCTGCTGCGACATCGACGTGGAGACCGGACCGCGGCAGATCCCGAGCCGCTTTCTGCGGAAGCGTCTGGAGCTGCTCCGCGACCTGTTCCCCCCTCCGGAAGGGCATGGAGTCTTCCCCGAGGATCTTCATGCGACTGAAACCAAGAAGCGTCGCCGTTAAGTAATAATAAGTTCTATGACTTTCAAATCAATTCTGTGCGGGCTCACTCTGAGCGCCGCGGCAATCGCTCAAACCGCACCTTCAAATCCGCTGGTCGCGGGTTCACAGGTCATCTACGGAGGCGCCAAGGCCAACATCCTCAAGTCCGCCGACATGGTCCCTGAGGCCATGTGGTCCTACCGTCCGGCTCCGACTGTTCGCACGTTCGGTGAACTCTTCGCCCACATCGCCGACGGTCAGTATGAGTTCTGCAGCCCCGTGTCTGAAGGCAAGTCAGTCGATAAGGGCATCGAGAAGGCCAAGAAGTCGCGCACCGAAACCATCGCCGCGCTCAAGGAAGGCTTCGCATATTGCGACGCAGCCTACACCAAGATTACGGCTGCCAACGCGACTGAAATGGTCGAGTTCTTCGGCAACAAGATGCCCAAGATCTCGCTCATGGACTTCAACGCTGCCCACAACATGGAGCACTACGGCAACGTCGTCACTTACCTTCGGATGAACAAGCTCGTACCGCCGTCCAGCAAGAAGTAAGTTAGATTTCGCGTCGGCCTTCCATGGCCTTCCACATGGTGACCTCGTCGGCAAACTCCAGATCACTGCCGACGGGGACCCCCATGGCGATCCTCGTTACCTTCATCCCCAGTGGCTTGAGCAGCTTCGACAGATAGACAGCGGTTGCTTCGCCTTCTACCGTCGGGTTGGTCGCCACGATCACTTCCCTTACTTCGCCCCGCCCGATTCTCTCGATCAGGTTCTTGATCTTCAGCTGGTCCGGTCCGATGCCACGGAGCGGCGACAGCGCCCCTCCCAATACGTGGTAGACGCCGTTGAACTGGCGCGTTACTTCCACTCCCACGATGTTGTTCGGATCTTCCACGACGCAGACCATCGACTGGTCGCGATCGGGATTCGTGCAGTACTGACACAACTCGGCGTCGCTGATGTTATTGCACTGGACGCAGATCCGCAGGCGGTCCTTGACGTCCATGATGGTCTGGGCCAGGCGCTCGGCTTCATCGCGCGAGGCCCGCATCACATGGAAAGCGATGCGCTGGGCGGACTTCTGGCCGATACCCGGCAGTCTCTTGAACTCGTCGATCAGCCGCGCCAGCGGGGCCGCGAAATCGGCCATTTACAGGAGTCCGGGAGGCAGACCCATGCCACCCAGCAGGCCGCTCATCTTCTTGTTCGACAGTTCGTCGACCTTGCGAATGGCGTCGGTGCAGGCGGCCAGTACGAGGTCCTGCAGCATCTCGACGTCGCCAGCGGTTTCGGGATCGATCTTGACGCCGAGGACGTTCTTCTGCCCGTCCATGCTGATGGAGACCATGCCGCCGCCGGCTGAGCCTTCCACCTTGATGGCGGCGATTTCGGCCTGCATCTTCTCCTGCATTTTCTGCGCCTGCTGCATCATCTGCTGCATGTTTCCGGGAAGTTTCATCTGGCTCTAAGACTCCTTCAGGTTGCGGACGGTGCGGACTTCGCCACCGAACAGTTCTCTAAATTTCTGGACATCCGGGTGCCCGAGAGCGCGCTCGGTGGCTTCGTCCACGCCGGCGGGCTTCTCTTCGGCGGGGGCCACTCGCGGTGCCGCAGCGGCGGCGCCGATGGCGATCTTGAAGCGCTGCGCCGGCATCCCCATCTTCTTTAGGGCAGTCAGGATCTCTTCGCGCCCGAGGTCCAGGGTGTAGCTCTTAGGTATCGTCAGGACCAGTTCGTTGTTGACGATGGCGGCTCCGGCGTGGAGCACGGCGTCGGCCGAGAAGGTCAGGCCGGAATCGAGCATCGCCCGGTGCAGGCGATCGATCCACTCGCCATCGGAGGCCGGCGGGGTGGCTGGCGCAGCGGGTGGCGGCGGAGCGGGCGGTGGCGTTGCTACAGGACGGCTGAACGTCTGCGTGGGCGGAGCTGCCTGGCGCGTGGGGGCCGGTGGCGCAGCAGCAGCAGGCGAGGCGGCTGCGGGCGCCTTTCCAATCGAAGCCAACGCCTCTTCCACCGAGATCATCTTGCCGGCCTGCACCATCTTCAGGAGCCCGATTTCCAGATGGAAGCGGGGCTGCAGGGAGGCCTGCAGTTCGGTGAAGAGGTCGAGCGAGAACTGCAGGTAGCGCGTTAAGTCTTCTTCGCTGAAGGCCAGAACGATATTGGCCATCTCAGCGCGTTCGGCGGGGCTGGCGGCGAGCAGCCTTGAATCGGCACCGGCAATCTTCACGACCAGCAGGTTCCGCAGATAACGGGACAGTTCGCGCGAGAAGTGCTGCGGGCTGCCTCCGTTGCGTTCCAGTTCATCCACCAGGCCGAGCATGGCGGCTCCGTCCTGCGCGGCGAGGGCTGTTGACACCTGGGACATGGCGTCAATCCCGAAGGCTCCCAGGAGCGTCCGGACAGCGGCTGCGTTGAGGCGGTTGCCGCAGCAGGCAATAGCCTGGTCGAGGGCCGAGAGCGAGTCGCGGACGGAGCCTTCGCCGGACTGGGCGATGACGGCCAGGGCTTCGTCGTCAGCATCTACGCCTTCTTTGACGCAGATCTCGCGCATGCGCTCGATCAGATCGCCGGCATCGACCGAGCGAAAGCTGAAGTGCTGGCAGCGCGACGCGATGGTCGCCGGAATCTTGTGGGATTCCGTGGTGCAGAGGATAAACACGGCCCACTCGGGCGGTTCCTCAATGGTTTTCAGCAGAGCGTTGAAGGCTTCGCTCGTAATCTGGTGGGCTTCATCGATGATGAAGACCTTGTAGCGGTCGCGGGCCGGCTGGTAGCGGACGTTTTCGCGAAGTTCGCGCATTTCGCCGATACCGCGGTTCGAGGCGGCGTCGATTTCGATGACGTCGGGCGAGCCGCCGGCGGTGATTTCAATACAACTGGAGCACACGTCGCAAGGTGCGTCCGTGGGGCCTTTGACGCAGTTGAGACAGCGGGCCAGGATCCGGGCCGTGGTCGTCTTTCCGGTGCCTCGCTGGCCCGAAAAGATATAACCGTGAGCGATACGCCGTTGTTCGATGGCGTTCCGCAGGGTGGTCTTGATGTGGTCCTGATTCAGGACATCGTCAAACGCCTGCGGACGGTACTTGCGCGCAATGACCTGATACGGCTTGCTGACAGCTGGCGACATGGGGGAGAATATGCCGAGCCCCGGGTAATCCGCGGCACACGGGTTAAACCACTACCGTTGCTTCCTTCCGGACCTGGCGGGGTTTGCAGCCGCCCATTGCACGGAGCCCGAGACCCGACAAACCTCAGGGTACCACTGTGGCGTTCAGGAGCGGGTGGGGAGGGCTGTGGAGGCCCCGCTCCCTAACGGGTCACGGCTCAGAAAAACGTGCTGTCCGCCTACAGGTCGGAGAGGTGCTGGAGCTTGCCTGTGCTGTCGGAAATGCTTTCGGGGTGGACGTCCATGTTGTCGAGGAGCGACATGTAGAGGTTCGTCATGGGCGTTCCTTCCGGGTAGATCACGTGGCGGCCGGGCTTGAGCTTGCCGTTGCCGCGACCTACGAGGACGGTGGGCAGGTTCTCATGCAGGTGGCGATTGGAGTCGTTCAGGCCGCCTCCGTAGACGAGCATGGAGTGGTCGAGCAGAGTTCCGTCCCCGTCCTGCGTGTTCTTCATACGGTCTACGTAGTAAGCGAAAAGTTCGGCGTGGAAGGTGTTGATCTTGGCGAGCTTCTCAAGGAAATCGGCCTTGTTCTGGTGGTGCGAGATGGGGTGGTGCGGGTCCGACACGCCGATTTCGGCGTAGGTCCGGACGCTGCCTTCGCGACCGAGCATGAAGGTGGAGACGCGGGTGAGGTCGGCCTGGAATGCGAGGATCTGGAGGTCGAACATGAGCTTCGCGTATTCGGCGAAGTCGACGGGCACGCCGGAAGGCGCGTCGATGGTGGGCTTGAACTT
>JAOAPO010000063.1 GCA_025462945.1 Bryobacterales bacterium | reverse complement strand
CTGGCCGCCGCCAGCGATGATGATGACCGAGATTTCGTCGCCTTTGAGCACACCTTCGGTGATCTGCTCTTCACCATACATGTTCGCTACGGTGCCTGTCAGCTTGTCGCCATCAACATTGAGGACGATGGTGGTGTCGAGATCCCCGTTCTGGCTTTTCAGGTCGCCTTTCCATTTACCGTTGAGGTCGGCGGCAAACATAGACGCGCCGAGCGCGAGCGTGACGAGGATGAAACGGAGTATTTTCGACATGCGGGTAGTTTATCTGAAGACGAGCGGTCGGGACAGGCTAGCGTGGTGGCGGCACTTCTGGAGAGAGTGGACTGGTAAATGCAAACCATTGCGGATCAACTATGTTTTAGAGCGGTGTTCCACCCGGTGTGGCGACTCAGAATTGCGGCCGGGTACGGCAGCGCTCACAGAGAGAGGTGCGAGAGTGCTCCAAAGTATGAAGCAAAGCTCCACAAGCGATCGAACGCTGCGTAAAGGCACGGTATCCACTTGTTCAGAGATGGGTCTGTCGCCACGTAAAGATGTCCGGCAGGAAATAATTACCGGCGAGGTGCGCGATGGCGAATGAACTCGCTGCGTTGATTGGCGAAGACGTAAACGGCTTCCGCCTGGGCAGTCTGGTCAGTTACTCGTCGGCGGGTGCGGTCCTGCAGACAGAGTTTGGACCCGACGCGCGGCCTGCAATTATCAGGATTTGCGAGGGCCGTCCAGAGCAACTGGATGCGCTCACAAAGAACTGGCGCGAACTGCTGGAACTGGAGCATCCGAACCTGCTGCGGATTTTCGCCTGTGGTACGTCGGCGATCAACGAGGTCCCGGTCGCCTATGTGGTCACGGAGCGGGCTGAAGAATCGCTGGAGAACGTGCTTTCGGAGCGGACTCTAAGTGCAGATGAAACGCGGGAAATGCTGTTGCCAGCGGTTGCGGCACTTCGATTTCTGCATCAGGCGGGCTACCAGCACGGGCAACTGGACTCATCGCAACTTCTGGCCGTGGGTGACCAACTGAAGCTTTCGGCTGACGTGGCGGTCCGGCTTGGAGAAGGAGAGACAGCGGCAGAGGATATGCGGGCGTTGGGCGTCCTGATTGTGCAGGCGCTGACCGGGCGGCCGCCTGACGGCATTGGGACGGAGGAGGTTCCTAAGCCTTTCGCCGAGATCGTGCGGCATTGCCTCGACCCCGACCCGAGTACCCGGTGGACGGCCGAAGACGTCGAGGCGCATCTTCGTGAGCCCGAGCCCGCTGCCGTGATCATGCCAGCAGCTGAGGCCGAGCCTGCACCGTGGGACACAGCGGCTGCAACTGAGATCGACGAGGTTTCCGCGCCAGTGGCTGCGGCTCCGGTTTTCGTGGAAGCTCCGGCTTTCCTGGAAGACGATGCGTCTGCGTTTGCAGATGAGCCGGACGTTGTTGACGACGATCCGGGTCCGTCGCCCGAACCGGCGGCGTATCTCCGAGCGGTACCGAGGCGGGTGCACATGGATGACGAGCATCGTGACGAGGGTACTCGGCCGAAATGGGTCTACGCCGTGGTCGTGGGCCTGGTCCTGATTGCGGTCGTCCTGGGACTTACGTGGAAGAAAGATGCCGTGGTTACGCCGGCAACATCGACGGTGGTGGAGCAGAAGGCGGTTCAGCAGCAAGCTGACGCGGCTCCGGTTGTTCCTGAAGGCACGCCTCCGCCCGCCGCAGCGGTTTCTAATGCCCCTCCAGCCGCGACGGCACCCGTACCGGAGCGCGTGCCGGAAGTTTCGTCACCTGCCCGAGCGAAGACGGGCGGTTGGTGGGTGATTGTGGCTGCCTATAATTCGCGCGAGGCAGCTGACAGGCGCGTGCGCGCGCTCAAGAAGGCGTGGCCGAGGTACGACGTTTCGGTTGCCGAGCCGCAGTCTGAGAAGAGCCGTTACGTTATTACGATCGGCCAGGGACTGTCGCAGAAGGAGGCGGACGCGCTGCGCAAACGTGCGGTTAGTTCGGGGATGCCTCGGGACGCGTACATCAAGCGAGTGCTGTAGCCCTCTGGCTTAGTGATCAGCACGCGCGGAGCCGAGCGCGGCGGAATCAGAGTGCTTCCATGCACGCAGTCTCAGGGCCAACGCGACGTTCATCGCCCCGAAGATGAATGCGTAGGCACCGAACCAGGCTGCGATCACGAGTGCACCCAGGATCGGCGCGGCGAGTACCGCGACTCCGAACAAAAGTGATGCGGCGCCGCTCAGCGCCAGCAGCCATTCGCCGGTTATTTGGCGGCGGAGACGGACGGCAGCAACGATCTCCAGAATGCCGGTGACGATGGCCCAGAAAGCGATGAGCGTGGCAAGCGTAAAGGCTGCCATGGCTGGCCATGCGAACATGGCCAGCCCGACGACCACGCCGAGCGCCCCTCCGAGGACGGAGACAGCCCACGGGCGGTGATCGTGCGCGCGTCGCCAGGCCGCCGCGAGCGTAAATAAGCCGTCGCAGAGTGCATATGCGCCGAAGATCAGGATCAGGGTGTGAAGCGCAACGGTTGGCCAAACAAACATCGTCAGACCAACAATTATTCCAAGCGCACCACGCAACGCGAGTGCCCACCAGTTGTGTGCAATTAACATCGTATTTGGGGTGTCCATTGCATCTGTTCTTCCAGTGCCCCGCGGCTCTGTTTAGACCTTACCCGGCGCGCCACCCTGCAGGTGCAGCGCCAGTTCTTGTCTGAGTTCCGCGCGTTCACGCGTCTCAATTGAATTCGGGCCGCTCCGCAAATCCAGAGCGAGGTCTTCCAGTGCTGCCGACAAATCGTGACCGAAGCCGCTGAAACCCGCCGAAAGGTCGGTCCCCAAACAGACGCCGATCGATTTACTGGCGCGAAATACCTCCAGTCGGTATGTCATATCCGCCTCCTTCACCCTCTTCGGTTCCGCTTTAGGCGGGATATTTCGAGGGTTCTCCCTGATTTTATGAAAGGAATTGTGTGCGTGCCGGACGAAAGCAAGAAAATGCTCGCAGTCGAGAGCGCGGTGTGCGGGATGTGACCCTCAGAGCCGCCAAAGGGGGCAGGCGTGCAGCCCTCAGACGGAATCGTGAGCTTTGGTCCTGAG
>JAOAPO010000005.1 GCA_025462945.1 Bryobacterales bacterium | reverse complement strand
CATTCCCTACTCCACGGCCTCGATTTTCCGGAATATCAAGTATCCGGACAACTTCGTGTGGACGCCTACAAATCCGAAATTCCGGGCGCAGGCTGTGCGCGAGGTACGGGGGACGCTGTCGCGGATGCATAACTTCGCCGCGAACGATGAGCGTGCGCTGGAGGTGATCATCTTCAACGAATTTATGAAGATGATCGACGCGATGTCGATTGCGCTGCAGATCCTGCTGGGGCTGATTGGTGCCCTGACGCTGGCTATCGGCGGCGTTGGGCTGGCGAACATCATGCTCGTGTCCGTCACGCAGCGCACTCGAGAGATCGGGATTTTGAAATCAATCGGTGCGACGCGCGCCGAAATCCTGCTGCAGTTCCTGTTCGAGGCGATGACGATTGTCACGTTCGGGGGGCTTTTGGGTGTACTGATCGGGTGGGCTGCGACGGCGGGTATCGGTACGCTGCCGCTCCTCGGACCGCTGTTTAAAGACGACAGTGGAACGGGCGATATCCACCTGCACATTTCCCAATTTGCGGTGGTGACTTCGACTCTGGTACTGGAGTTGGTGGGGCTGGTGGCCGGTCTGCTGCCGGCGCTGAAGGCCTCGCGCCTCGACCCGATTGAAGGGCTCCGCTACGAGTAGCAGCGATACTGAAGCCAGTGGCCACGCTGCAGACTCTCGACTTTCAGGGTTGTAAGCTTCGATATCGGATCGACGGCACTGGTCCACCTTTGGTGATGATTCAGGGCGTGGGTGCATTGGGCACGGCTGAGAATCCCCAGATCCAGATGCTGTCGCGGCAGTATACCTGCCTTACCTTCGATAATCGCGGAATTGGCGGCAGTCAGCCGGCTGGCCGCGAGATTACGGTAGATCAGATGGCGGCCGATGCTCTGGCCCTGATGGACGCTGTGGGCTGGAAATCGGCTCACGTCGTGGGGCACTCCCTGGGCGGACTGACGTCGATGCAACTGGCGCTGAGTGCCAAGGAGCGGGTCCGGACGCTGACTTTGCTGTGTGCATTCGCCCGCGGCGCGGATGCCGTGAAGATTACGACGGAACTGGTCTTTATTCTTCTGCGAATTAAGCTGGGACCGAGAAGGATGCGACAACAGGCGTTCCTGGAATTGGTCCTGGCTCCCGAGGAACGCAAGGGTGACCTCAAGGCGGTCGCCAAACGAATCGCTGGTGTGCTGGGGCACGATGTCGCCGACATCCCACCGGTTGCCACGCAGCAGATTGCGGCGATGCGGAGCAAGGATCTTACGAAGAAACTGCAAGAACTCGCCGGGATTCCGACGCTGGTGATCAACGGTGCGAAGGATCCCCTGGGGCGGCCCGAATCGGGTCGAACCCTTGCGGGCGGGATTCCGGGGGCGCGATACGTGGAATTCCCCGGTACTTCGCATGCATTGCCAATCCTGAAGGACGTGCAATGCGCGAATCTGATTTTGGAGCATCTGCAGCAATATGGCGACCGCCGGTGACGTTTGCCGCTGTCTTCGTAAGCATCTGGTTTGCGCTGGCGTTTACGTTGTCGTTCACAGGTTGGTTTGAGCGCTTCACCGCGGCGGAACTGTTCGGGCTGGGTTCTGTGATTTCGGGAACGAGTTTTGCGGCGCTGCACCGGCACTCAGAAACGTTCCGGGGCTTCGTCCGGGCGCGCAGTCTGAAAAGGATGACCTACGCGCAGTTGCTGCGGCTTTACGGGATACTGGCCCTCGTCAAGGCGGACCAGCGAGTTCTGCCGCAATTATTTGCGATTCCCACCGCCCTCATGGATGTATTCATCGCGTGCGGTGCGTTCTATGTCGCGTCTGCGTTGGTCACGCCGGACGGTCGGGCGCGCCGCGGCTACCGTGTGTATCATCTGATTGGCCTGGCGACGCTGGGGACTTCGGCGGTGCTCGCGGTATTGACGTCCACAACCTGGTTCGGGGTAGTGAAGGACGGGGTAACGAGCCAGGCTTTGACATGGTTTCCGATGAGCCTGGTGCCGACCTTCATCGGGCCGTTCGTGCTGATCATGCACCTCCAGGCGCTGGTCGTAGCGTTTCATACTCCTGTTCCGAAGCCACAATAACGAAATCGTTTGGAGAACGGCTTGCTCTCGTTTTCCGCAATGGCTAAAACTGGGAAGGCTTTCGCATCACTGGGCGAGATGCCGATGAGGCAGCTGGGCCGGACCGGCGTGTCTGTTTCGGCTATCGGCTTGGGCGGCTCGCACATCGGCAAGGCTAAGGTGCCTGCGGCCGACGCGGTGAGCATCATTCGGACCGCCCTCGATTCAGGTCTGAATTTCATGGACAACTCGTGGGACTACAACGACGGCGAGAGCGAACTGCGGGTGGGCAAGGCGCTTAAGGACGGTTATCGCGAGAAAGCCTTCGTGATGACCAAAATCGATGGCCGCACGAAGCAGGAGGCCAGCCGGCAGATCGATGAGTCTTTGAAGCGACTGGGTACCGATCACCTGGATCTGCTGCAGCACCACGAAGTCATTCGCTTCGATGACGTCGACCGGATTTTCGAAGATGGTGGCGCGATGGAGGCGTTTCTGGAAGCTCGCGAGGCGGGCAAGATCCGGTTCATCGGGTTTACGGGACACAAAGACCCGCACGTGCACCTCTACATGTTGGACAAAGCTCGTGAGAACAGCTTCCGTTTCGACACCGTGCAGATGCCGCTGAACGTCATGGATGCGCATTTTCGCAGCTTCGAAGTGATGGTGCTGCCGGAGCTGGTCGGGGACGGAATCGGGGTGCTCGGGATGAAGAGCCTCGGGGGCGGGGTGTTTCTCAAGACGAAGGCTGTCTCGGCTACCGAATGCCTGCTGTACTCGCTGAGCCTGCCCACATCGGTGGTGATCACCGGTATCGACAGTATGGACGTTCTGCATCAGGCATTCTCGGTGGTGAAGGACTTTCAGCCGCTTAGTGAGGAGGACAAAGCCGAGTTGCTGGCAAGGACTGAGCCACTCGCAAAGACTGGCGAATACGAACTGTTCAAAACAAGTGCGTATTTCGATTCGACAGCGAAGAATCCGGAATGGCTCGGCACCGACTCCGCGCGGATCAAAGCTCTCACGGTGAGCGCTTAGGCGTGCGACTTGCCTTTAGCCCGCTGATTGCGGCCGGGATCTTCACGACGCTTGTAAACTCGGGCGGCATCGGCTTGCTGGTGCTTGGCATCCTGGACTCGTCATTCCTTTTCGCGCCCTGGGGGAACGATCTGCTGATGATCGCGGTGACGGCGCGCCACCCGCACGGTCCGCAGATGCTCTATTACGCGGTCATGTCGACGATCGGGTCGGTCTTGGGATGCCTGCTGATCGATGTGGTCCTGCGGCCTCTAGGAGCCAAGGGGCTGGAGAAGTACATGAAGCCGCGCACTCTGGCAAAAGTGGAGCGGAGGGTGAAGAACAAGGCGGGGCGGTCGCTGGCGATGACGGCGATGATTCCGCCGCCCTTTCCGTTTACAGCCTTCGTAATGGTCGCGTCCGCGATGCAGTACCCGCGTTTCAGGATGCTCTCGATCATCGGCTTCACGCGCCTGGTGCGCTTTGCGCTGCTGGGAGCGCTGGCGATGCGATACGGCGAAAGGATCGTGCGCTGGTCGGAACGGCCGGGCGTGCGGTATGCGTTGTTTGTCCTCGTGGGCATCTGCATTGTGGGGAGCGTGTATTCGGTCTACGGCTGGATCCGGCGCGCACGGTCGTGACGGGTCTGGTTACGGCATATGGGGGCGTGCAGCTTGCGACCCTGGTAGATGCGCCGCCGACTGGTGAGAACTGGCTGCATGAGGTAAAGTTCGACGGTTACCGCCTGCTGGGGTTTGTGGAAGAGCAGGAGGTTCTGCTCTTGACTCGAAGCGGCAAGGACTGGACGTCCGCGTTTCCACCTTTGGTAGCAGCGCTCAGCGGGTTAAGCGTTAAAGATGCGGTGCTGGACATGGAGGCAGTGGTGCTGGATGCGGAGGGCAAAAGCCACTTCCAGGATCTCCAGGCGGCGTTGGGTGAGGGCGGGGATTCGAGCAAGATCGTCGCCTATGCCTTCGATCTGCTGCATCTAAACGGCAAGTCGCTGGCGGGTTTGCCGCTGCTGCAACGCAAAGAAAAGTTACGGGGTATCCTGCGCGGGAAGACTCTTCGCTACAGCGAGCATGTTCTGGGGCAGGGTGACGAGATGTTCGCCCGCGCGTGCGCCAGGGGGCTGGAGGGCATTGTCTCCAAAGTGGCCGACGCACCTTACGTCGCGGGCCGCCAGAAGTCCTGGCTCAAATCGAAGTGCGGCCAGCGGCAGGAGTTTATTATTTTGGGCTACAGCCGTGCCCGGAGCGGGGACCGGGCTCTGGGCGCCTTGTACCTGGGGTACCGGCAGGCGGGTACACTGCGCTATGCGGGTAAGGTGGGGACCGGGTTTTCCATGCAGAGCGCGCTGGAGCTGACGGAACGGTTCCGGCCGATCATGATTGCCGAACCCACGCTGACCCGGCTGGCGATGGGCAAGTTGCCGGCGCGCGAGTGGTCGGAGATACAGTGGCTTCGGCCGACTTTGCTGTGTGAGGTCGCTTTCACGGAATGGACCAACGACGGGCGTATTCGCCATCCGTCCTTCCAGGGTTTGCGGGAGGATAAAGATGCGAGCGAAGTGACTCAGGAGGTAGCTCAGGAGGTAAGTATGCCGACTAAAAACGTCGGGGCCATGGTCATAGCAGGGATAACGATCACGCACCCCGAGCGGGTGATTTCTGAGACGGGCCATGTAACCAAGGGCGAGGTCGCAGAGTACTACGGGGCCGTAGCGGAGTGGATGCTGCCTGGTCTTGTGCGGCGGCCCATCAGTCTGTTGCGGTGCCCGTCCGGGATTGATTCCGAGTGCTTCTTCCAGCGCAACCCTGGCAGGGGTCTTGGGAAGGACGTCCATCCGTTCGAGTTTCACAACAAGGGCAAGCGGTACGAGTATCTATACATCGAAGATGAAAAGGGTCTGCTGGAGGTTGCGCAGATGGGCGCAATCGAGCTGCATCCCTGGGGAGCTTCGATTGATGCGATCGATTACCCGGAGCGCCTGGTGTTCGACCTGGATCCGGCACCGGACGTGCCGTTCGAAGCGCTGAAGCTGGGGGCGGAAGATCTGCGGCAAAGGCTGCTTGCGAAGGGTCTGGAATCCATGCTGAAGTGTACCGGGGGCAAGGGTTTGCACGTGACGGTGCACCTCGAAGCCAAGGACAAGTGGCCGGTGGCGAAGGCGTTTGCTGCGTCGGTGGCCGAGGAGATGGTAGCGGCTGTTCCGGACGCGTACGTGGCGACGATGAGCAAAGAGAAGCGCCACGGCAGGATATTCATCGATTACTTCCGCAACGATTACACGGCGACGTCGATTGCTGATTATTCAGTGCGGGCACGACCGGGGGCTCCGGTGGCGGTGCCGCTGGACTGGAAGGAACTGAAGATGCTGAAAGCCGCGGACCAGTTCACGATGAAGGATGTGTTGGCTCGGATGAAACGCCGGAAGAACGACGGAGCTCCGAAGAAGTACCGGATTCCATCTGCTTGACGCAAGGAGGCGGGAGGCATGGCAACAAAGAAGGCAGCTGGGCAGGCTAAGGGCGAGGCCAAGATCCACAAGGTCATGGAAGAGCATAAAGAGGGGAAGCTGAAGTCGGGCAGCGGGAAGAAGGTGACCAGCCGCAAGCAGGCTGTGGCTATCGCGCTCAGTGAAGCTCGCGCGGCCGGGGCGAAGGTACCCAGGAAAAAAGCGAGTTAGTGGCGAAGCAGGAACACGACACCGTTGTCATTGGAGCTGGCGTGGCCGGCCTCACTGCCACCGCGCGGCTCGCGCTTGCCGGGACAGACGTGGTTTGTCTGGAGGCGGCGGATCGCGTCGGTGGACGGATCTTCACCATCCACGATCCTCTGTCACCCCATCCGATTGAACTGGGCGCTGAATTCGTTCATGGGCTTCCGCAAGAGACGTGGGGCTGGATCCGACGTGCCGGTCTGCTCGCGTATGAGCACAGCGGCGAAGTCGTCCATATGGATAAGGGCTGCATCCATGAGTCCGACGAAGGTTCAGAGGATCTTGTCGGGCGGCTTGCCGCCAGCACGCAGACAAGGGACCAAAGCTTCGAAGAATACCTGAGTCACAGCCGGGCACCGGAGGGTGACAGGGCGTCGGCTCGGTCCTTCGTGGAGGGCTTCAATGCCGCCCGCAGCGAGGTGATCAGCACGATCGCACTGGGGCAGGAGACCAGGGCCTCCGACGAAATCCAGGGAGACCGATCATTCCACCTTCTGAACGGTTATGACTCCGTGGTGCATGCGCTGCTGCGGTCGATTCCTGGTCACAACGAGATCGTCCGGCTGAATACGCGCGTTCAGCGGGTTGTGTGGCGGCGAGGCAGCGTGGATGTCACATACGCGAGACTCGACGGGGAGGCGGTGACGCTTCGCTGCCGGCGCTTGATTGTGACCATCTCGCTGGGTGCGCTGCAGGCTCAAACAATCGCGTTCGAGCCGGAGCCGGACGGCATCTATGAGGCAGCAGCGGGCTTGCGATTCGGGCAGGCTTACCGAGTGACGCTGCGATTCCGGGAGCCATTTTGGGAGCATATAGCAGGGCTCAACCGGATTGGGTTCGTTCTTTCCAGCGACGCTGACTTCCATGCCTGGTGGACGACGTGCCCTGTAGTGACCCCGTTGCTGACCGGCTGGGCCGCCGGTTCAGCGGCCGATCGGTTCCAAAGCATGAATGGACCGCAGATTATCGCCTCGGCCTCGCGATCGCTGGCGCGGATTCTGGGGCGCGAGATTCCCAGCCCGGAGGCGGCGTACTTCCACAACTGGGAACATGACCCGCTCTTCCGCGGCGCCTACAGCTACGTAGCGGTCGATGGTGTGTCAGCTCGCGAACGCCTGGGGCAGCCGGTTGAAGATACGCTTTTCTTCTCCGGCGAAGCTACTGAAGCTGAGGGCCACGCCAGCACGGTCCATGGTGCGATCCGGGCTGGCGCGCGCACGGCGGACCTGGTTATACGAGCGCGCTCATGAGCGCCTGCTGCTTCGAGATTCTCTCGGGCCGCTCCCGCGCGAAGCGCTCGATTCCGTTGAAGATGGTGCCGGCGTCGAGGTGAGCTTCTTCGATGACCTCGGCTTCCAGACCGCCGCTGAGCCACTGGTTACCCCAATCGGAGGTCAGGGAGTAGGCGTCCGTCAGCGGACCCACATCGCGAACGGGCCACATACGGCGCGTTCCTGTGCTCACGATCATCAGGTCGTACATCGCTTCGGGGGGCAGCACGGAGTGGCGATAGCTTTCCGGCTGGCGGTCGAACAGATCTTCACTGATGGCGGAGACCACCTTGACGTTGATGCCGGC
>JAOAPO010000631.1 GCA_025462945.1 Bryobacterales bacterium | reverse complement strand
AGATCGTCAACGCCTGGAATAAGACCTCGGGCGCGGCCTCACGATTGCTGCCCGTCAAGGCCGACATCCGCCTCTGGTACAACCCCGGGCGCATCGCGAAAAGGTTCTACGGGCCCGGCATCTTCGTACTGGGTCTCTCCATGTTCCCGCCGTTGCTGGCAGCCCTCGCCATGTCGCGCGAAGGCGAGCAACAGACCCTATTGCAGGTCTACGTCTCCAGCATCCCGGCGCACGAATTCCTCCTGGGCAAGATCCTCGCCTTCATGGTGATCGCCTTCGCCGAATGGGTTCTGATGATGGCGCTGCTCTTCACTTATTTCGGACTGAGCTTTGCCGGCGATCCAACGCCCTTCCTGGTGGCCTCGGTCCTCTACGCGTTCTGTGTCTCCAGCTTCGGCACCATGGTGGGTGCGGCGATTCCAAGCCAGGCAGCCGCCATCCAGGCCGTCGCGCTCGGCGGCTTCCTGCTGGTCTTTCTTCTCTCCGGGCTGATCTTCCCGGTGGAGAACATCCCCGCCGGACTCCGCTGGTTCTCGAACATCGTGTGGGGCCGCTACTACATGGAAGTCGTCCGCGACGCACTGCTGGAAGGCGGCGGCTGGCCCTCTGTGTGGTCCAACGTGGTCGTTATTGCGTTCATCGGCGGGGTGTTCTTCCTGCTCGCCTGGCGCAGAATGCGAAAGATGCAGTTAAGCCTGTGAGACGCCTCCTGCAACGCCTGTTCGGTGGCCGAATCGCCGCTCTCATGGGCAAAGAGTTCTCCCAGATCCGACGCGACCGGCGCCTGGCGATCTCTCTGATCCTGCCGCCGACTCTGCAGCTTCTGCTCTTCGGCTTCGCCCTCAACGCCACCGTCGACAACCTGCGTTTCGGTGTTGCCGACTTCGACCAGTCGCCGGAAAGCCGTGACCTGATCGCTGCCATGACCCAAAGCGGAGCCTTCCATATGGCCGGGGCGTTTCGCTCGTCAGATGGCCTTGGCGACGGAATCTCGCGCGGCAAGCTGGATGCCGGCATGGTGATCCCGGCCGGTTTCGCGCGTGACCTGCACCGCGGCGAACAGTCGCACGTCCAGGTGCTTTTGAATGCGATGAACGCCAATACAGCAGCCATCGCGCAGGGCTACACCGAAGGCGTGCTTTCGAACTGGAATCAGACCGCGCTCCGATCGGGACAACTGCACGCGCGCTTCACCCAGCTGGCCGCCGCACCGCAAGACCAGCGAGGCACCGTCGCCCTGCACCCTGCCTTTCTGTTCAACCCCGGGCTGGTCAGTACGTGGTTCATCGTCACTGGCACGTTCGGCGTGCTGCTCACTCTGAACGGCTCGCTGGTGGCTTCAGCCGCCATGGTGAAAGAGCGTGAGAACGGCACCGTCGAGCAGTTACTCATGACACCGGCAAACACCGGCGAAATCATCGTGGCAAAGATCGCGCCGCTGTTCGTCCTGCTCTGCGGGATGGTCCTGTTCGCGACAGCCCTGATCAAAATTGTTTTCCAGATTCCGTTCCGCGGCAACATCATGATGGTGCTGGCCGGTGCGGCTCTGTGCGTCTTGTGCGGCATCGCAATCGGCACCTTCCTCGCGACATTCACGCGCAGCGCGAGGCAGGCGCAGCTGATGAGCTTCTTCGTCAATCCGCCGCTCTCGTCGTTCTCCGGCGCGCTGACCCCAGTCGAGGCCATGCCGCACTGGATGCAGCCGCTCACGCTGATAAATCCGATCCGCCACTTCGGCGTGATCACCCGCTCTGCCTTGCTGAAGGGCAGCGGTATCGACATCTTATGGCCAAACATTCTGGCGCTCATGGCCATCACCGCCGTGCTGCTGACCCTGAGTGTTTGGCGCTTCCGGAAACAGTTGGGTTAAGGGAAAAGTGATGATGCGGAAAGTTTCAATCTGCCTTTGGGTGAGCGCGGCGTCGATATGGGCTCAGTTGGGTCCGCAGGGTGGCGGCGGCACGGCCGGAGTGGCTGTGCAGTTGCCCGTCTCCGGACGCACCTCTTCGGGCTCGGTCACCGCCACGCAATCCTCCGTACCCGGTGCCACCTCGAGCGTGAACACCCTCAACGGCTCTGTTCAGGTGCAGGGAAACTTCAGCGGCTCCGTGCAGGGCGGTCCGCCGCTCACCGGCAAACTGACGCTCGATGATGCCGTCTCGCGCGCCCTGGCTCACAACCTCGGCACCATCGGACTGTCTCAGGCGCTCCGTCAGGCGCGTGGGCAGGACCGGATCTCTCGCAGTGCCCTGCGCCCGAACATCAGCGGCGCGCTCCGCGACAACTACTTCACGCAGGACCTTCAGGCGGTCGGCATCCGGCTGCCGAACCTGCCCGCCGTCATCGGCCCCGTCAACTACTACGACCTTCGCGCCACCCTCGCGTTGAGCCTGGTGGACCTCACCGCCATCAACAATCACCGTGCCACAGGCGAACTCGTCAAGGCGAGTGAAGAAGCGCTGCGCGACGCCCGTGAATCAGTAGTCCTCGCGGCAGCTGGGAGCTGGCTCCAGGTGTTTACGGCGCGTGCGAGGGTGGTATCGGCGCAGGCGCAACTCGAAACCGCGAAGTCAATCTACGAGCAGACGCTGAAGCGGCGTCAGGCGGGCGTCGCCGCCCAGATCGAAGTGAACCGCGCGCTCGTCCAGCAGCAGACCCAGCAGCAGCGAATCGCGACGCTTGAAAACGATCTCTCGCGTCAGAAGATCAATCTCGCGAGGGTCACCGGCCTCAGCGTGAACGACAACTTCGACGTGGCCGACGCGCTCTCCTTCGCGGAACCGCCCGCCCTCACAGTCGATGACGCACTCCACGCCGCCTTCGCGACCCGAGCTGACCTGAGGGCTGCCGAAGCTCAAATACGCGCCGCCGAACGCATCCGGACGGCCGCGCGCGCCGAACGCCTGCCCTCGCTGGGAGTCTCCGCCGATATCGGCGCGATCGGACCCCGCTTCAGCCAGACCGAACATACGTATACGGTGACCGGCTCACTTCGCATTCCCATCTGGCAGGGCGGCAAAGCAGGTGCCGATCTGGACATTGCCGAGGCTGCGCTCGACCAGCGCCGCGCGGAGGCCGCCGATCTCCGGGGCCGTATCGAAAGCGAAGTCCGCAACGGCTTTCTCGATCTCAAGGCCGCCACGAGCCAGCTGCAACTGGCCGCGAACAATCAGGAACTGGCGAATGAGACGCTTCGCCTGGCGCGTGAAAAGTTCGACGCTGGAGTCAGCGACTCTGTAGAAGTCTCACAGGCGGCCGACGCCGTAGCTGCCGCCGACCTCGACCGAATCAGCGCCCTTTTCATTCACAATCTGGCGAAGATCTCGGTCGCCCGGGCAATCGGCCAGGCTGAGCAGCGCCTCGCCGAGTTCCTGCCCACGCGCTAAGGCCCGTACCCTGTCCGCCCCGCTCCGTTGAAGACGCACCCGCTGGCGTCTTCAACGGAGCGGGACCAGTTCGGCTCGGTAACGAACCACTAACCTACCGTTTGTACGTCTTCGTGAACCCGTTCCGGTGATTCGTGATCTTCAGCGTGCCGCTTTTTTCACCAATTACTTCGAGCCACTCACCCGAGCACTTCTCCAGAGGATTCGCCAGAAACTGTTCCGGTGAGTTGTGCTCCGCGCCGCCCGCATTCGAGTAATGCAGCTGCCAGATATCCGTCATGCCCGGCGACTCCCGAATAATCGACCAGGCCTCCGGCGCGCCACCCTTCGTCGCGCCATTGTTCATCAGCGCCACGCGCGGATGCAGCGCGTGCACGATCTGCGGCGGACCCGACGTCTTCGTACCGTGGTGCGTACTCATATAGAGATCCACGGGTCCAACCAGATTGACCGGGCACGCCACCTCATACTCCTTATTCCACGAAAGATCGCCAAGATCTGAAATTCGCAGCTTTCCGAACGTAATCAGCAGCGCCAGCGAGTGGGAGTTCTCGCCCGGATCAACTGCAATCGCCTTGTAGCTGGCGCAGAGCGGATTCGCCTTTCCCCCACCAGCCATCGGCTTCGCGGCGGCTTTCCCGTCTGCCGCAACCACGTTCACCTGAACACCCTTGAGCGGCACGGAATCGCCGGCCTTCAGGACGGTGTGGGGAATGGACCCGCGCGCTGCGGTGTACGCGTCGAAGCCGGCCCCGGGCTCCACCGTCGCGCCATGGTCGTAGATGTGGTCCACGGGCAGCTTCGCGAGCAGTGGTTTCAGTCCGCCAATGTGATCGGCGTGAAAATGCGTGATCACCAGGTGATTGATCCGGCTCACGCCGGCAGCCTTCGCCGCGACAGCAATGCGTTCCGCATCACGGTTGTCGTTCCCGTCATACCCGGTGTCAATCAGCATCGACTCGCCCGACGGCGAAACGTAGAGCGTGGCCTTCCCGCCTTCCGTATCGATGGCATAAATCCGTAACGCCTGGGCGGGCGCGAGCAAGGCACCCAGCAGCAACAACAGAGCAATCCGCATAGACAACCGTGATAACACGTCCCCCCGCGGAATTGCGATGACGTCCGCGTCGCGGCTCCCGGCAATTTGTTGCCACTTGACTTGCGAAGAGTACCACTGTACCTTACAACTACTACACTTTCATGCTCTTCAAGTTGACAGCAAGTACCGGCCAGCCACTTTATGTACAGCTGCTTCAACAAATCCGACATGCGACTGAATGCGGCATTCTGAAACATGGCGATCAGTTGCCAGGTATCCGAACGCTGGCGGAAGAACTCATCGTCAGTCCGAATACCGTCGCGAAAGCTTATTCAGAGCTGGAACACGAAGGTCTGCTGGACCTGCGGCACGGCTCAGGCGCCTTCATCAATCTAAACCGTCGCGCCCGTTTGTTTACGGATCAGGTTGAAAGGGCACGAAGACGAGCCTCTGAGCTCGTCGAGCAGTTGCGCGAGGATGGACTGCGAGACGACGAAATACGACGCATTTTCGAAGCAGAGTTATTGTGCCCCGGGAAGGTAGTGAGCAGGCGATGATCGATTTGCCCGTGATTCAGACGCATCGCCTCTGTAAGTCCTACGGATCTGTTCAAGCTGTCCGCGACCTGAGCCTCTCCGTCCGCGCGAATTGTATTACAGGTTTTCTGGGGCGGAACGGCGCAGGGAAAAGCACCACCATCAAGATGCTTTTGGGAATGATTCGGCCCACGTCCGGTGAAGGCGCAGTTCTTGGCAATAGAATTGACGCACCACAGGAAAGCGTCGAACTCCGCCGCAGGGTGGCGTACGTGAGCGAGGACAAGCGCCTCTACAATTACATGACTGTCGCGCAGACAATCCACTTCACAAGCGGCTTTTACAGCGACTGGCGTCCGGAAACCGCTGAATCGCTGCGGCGCAAATACGAATTGCCTTCGGACAGAAAAGTCAAATCGCTGTCGAAAGGAATGAGGACGAAGCTGGCGCTGCTGCTGGCGGTTGCCAGGCGGCCCGCGCTGCTGATTCTTGACGAACCGAGCGAGGGACTGGATCCTGTTGGGGTCGAACAGCTCCTGGAAACCCTGGTTACCCAATCAGCCGAAGGCACCGCCGTGTTTTTTTCCTCTCACCAAATCGAGGAAGTCGAACGCATCGCCGACCAGGTAGCCATTTTGGAGCAAGGGCGTCTCCTCAAAGACGTGTCTCTGGACGATGTTCGCCGCTGCTATCGCAAGATCGATCTGGTCTTCTCTTCTCAGCCGAATGAACGGGACTTTCAGCTTGAGGGAGTCGATAGTGTTCAAACGAGTGGCTGTCAGATGAGGGTCGTGTGCAATGCCAACGCCGAGGACGTGATCGAACGAGCCAGAGCTCTCGACGCAAGCGAAATAGAGGTTGGGCCCATAAGCTTAAGGGAAGTATTTCTAAGCGCAGTATCGGAGACGTCTCGTGCTCTGGTATAAAGCATGGCTTGAAACACGGTCCCGGTTCCTGATATCTCTTCTGGGTATCGTCGCCCTCCCGTGTTATCTCGTGTTCGATCAGAACGCAGATGCTCAGCCACAGACCCCCGTCAACTGGTACTACCACGCCCTCGACAACGGCCACCGCCTGATCGTCGTGATGTGGCTGGCCGCCGCGATTCTCCTGATGATGGGCGGAGTTCTGCGGGAAAAAGCAACGGGAACCATATCCTTTACACTCGCGCTGCCCGTCAGCAGGATGCGTCTCATGCTCGTGCGCATTTTATCTGGCTTCAGCCAGGCCCTGGTGTTGATGGTCATACCGTGGTGCGCCATGTACCTGGTTTCGATTGCGACGGGAAGAGCGACGTCACTGTCACAGGCTCTTTTTCATCTGGTTTTGCTCGGTGCCGGCGGACTCGTATTCTTTTCAATAGCCGTTCTTATCTCGTCAGTAGTGGAGGGGGAATATACCGCGCCTGTTGTGACCTTCGGTCTGCTCTTCGCTGACATCGCGGGCCTCGGGCAGAGCCGATATCACTCTTTCAGCACCTGGAACTTTATGATCGGGAACGAGTACTTCAATCGTTCAACCCAATTGCTGGTCGGAATACCCTGGCTACATGTTACGGCCAACGTCGCCGTGGCGGTTCTGATAACGACCGCTGCGATCAAAGCGATCCAGCGCAGAGAATTTTAAAGCTGTCGGAGCCGATTCTTTTGATTAACCACAGCCGAAGGACTCGGGAATGAATAGAGAGATTCGAGGCCGCAGGGCACTGGCACTTCTGTTAGCTTCCGCAGGGGTGGTCACAGGCGCGCTCGCTGTGCATGGTCAATCCGTTGCCGAGACCTCTCATCGGCCAGCAGACACTCGTGCTTTCGATGTTTCGACCGTCAAACGAAGCGCTGCCGACGTCCGGCAAAGGTTCACGGTTCAGCCGGGAGGCAGGGTGATCGCTCACAGCTTCACGCTTCAGGGTCTCATCGCTATTGCCTGGCATCTTACGCGTTTTCAGATGACCGGACTTTGGAGGGCTGGCTCACTGATGAGCGGTGGGACATCGAAGCCATAGGCGATGGGCTAACGGCCATTCCGCCACCCCCTGGCATCCCTGAAACTGTCGCAGTCAGACTTCGGGTGCTTCTTGAGGAGCGCTTCCTTTTGAAGGTGCACCGTGAGATTCAGGAGCGCCCGGTGTACGCGCTGACGGTCATGAAGGCAGGCGCTAAACTCGTTCCCGCAGATGCCTCGAAGTCCAGGCATCCGGGCTCATTCCGGGCTGGTCCGGGCATCGTGATGGGAGAGGCTGTGACAGTGAGTCAGATCATAAGCTACCTGGACCGGCTGCTGGATCGGCAGCTGATTGATAAAACCAGACTCACCGGCTACTTCGACTTCGAGTTGAAATTTGCCCCCGAAAGCGCCCCGCGTGCCCTGTCGGCAGCGTCCCAGGCGACTGGATCGGGCGTTGAGCCGCAGGAGTCACCTGATGCTGCGCTGTTTACCGCGATTCAGGAACAGCTTGGATTGAAGTTGGAACCCAGGAAAGAGAGGATCGAGGTGCTTGTGATCGACTCCGCTCAAAAACCAATTGCAAATTGAGTGCATGTGGGCAAGTTCTCCGAAGGCCAAGTCCTGCATCAGCCCGTCTCCAGTTATCAACCGAAGTTGTCCTGTACTGCAGATGCTGGAATCAGACCTCGATATTCTATGCGACCCAACCAGTCGAAGCGTTGTCATCGACGACATCACCAGGGGGCAACAAAAGGTCATTACTCTCGCCAACTGCGGCTCCGCAGAATCGTGGCTGCGCATCCTCCCGCGTGTCTGGGACGGGCTTGCTAGGCTCAATAGCAGCAGAACCTTATGAATTGCCTCTCCCTCGTCCGTTTGGCCTGCCTCGTGACCGGTGCCGCGCAGTTGTTTGCACAAGCTCCGCCCGCACGCCCGGCTCCGCAGC
>JAOAPO010000612.1 GCA_025462945.1 Bryobacterales bacterium | reverse complement strand
TTCGTGGTCGCGTACAACATGGGAGAGTGGCGTGAAATCGGCGCTATTCTTCGGCTCTCAAAGACCGACATCGCCGTCTGGATCACCACCTTCGTGCTTACGGTTGTCGCTGACCTCACCGTAGCTGTTGGCGTCGGTATGGCTTTGGCTGGACTGCTTTATATTTACCGCGTTGCGGAGACGACAAGCGTGGCCGCAGTCACCCCTGAGTATCTGGAAGACGGCCATGCCCATATCCTGCAGGGCAAGACCATTCCACCCAATGCGACCATTCTCCGCATTCACGGACCGTTTCTCTTCGGCACCACGGACAAGCTTTCGGAAGCGACCAACGACCTGGCACAGTTCAGGGATGTGGTGATACTGCGGCTTCGAAACATGACAGCGCTGGACGCGACCGGCATCCACGCACTGGAGCAGTTTTCAGATCGATTGCATGCGGCAGGGAAGACTCTGTTGCTGTGCGGTGCCAGAAATCAACCTGCCAAATTGATGGCAGGTTCCGGATTTCTGAAACATCTGCGGCCTGAGAATGTGCTGCCGCACGTGGACGCCGCTCTGGTTCGGGCATGGCAGATTAACGGCGACTTTGAAGGGATCGGCCACCAGTTAGCAGATGAGATGGAACGCAGACCGCTTTAACGGCGGGTGACACAGCAGCGAGAGCGCAGCCCGCAGTCGCGGTGCAATTCGGGTGCGCCTCAAAGTATCCGATACGCTCCGGAATCCGATACCCTGGATTCTGCCGAAGGTAGACCGCTTTCGCGATCATGGCGGGGTGCCGCCAATGAAATGCCGGTTCGATCCAGCCGAGGCGGTCAACGGGCGGGCGTGTCCTTTCACAACGCTTGTTTTTTGCCTTCCCGCCACTCGCCCGTGCTTCCCGAGGCATGAGAGTTTTTCTGATTGGGGCTGCTGGTGGCATCGGGTCAGCCCTCGCTCGGCGTTTGCACGCGGCCGGCCGTGAAGTGATCCTCGCCGGGCGTACCGAGGCCAGCCTGGTCACGCTCGCTGCCGAACTCGGCGCGGATCACGTTTCCGTTGATGCCGCCAGGTTCGACGCGCTGGACCAGGCCGTACAGCAGTTTAGTCCGGTCAGCGCTGTCGTGAACCGTGCGGGATCGCTCTTGCTGAAGCCAGCGCATCTCACCACGCAGGAGGAATGGCGCGCCACGACCGACCTCAGCCTCACCACGGCATTCGCCACTGTGCGCGCCACTGCGAAGGCGATGATGAACAGGGGTGGCTCCATTGTGCTTTGCGCCTCGGCGGCCGCTCGAACCGGGTTTGCGAATCACGGGGCGGTTGCGGCAGCCAAGGGAGGCGTCATCAGCCTCACCATGTCCGCCGCCGCGACTTATGGTTCGCGCAACATTCGCGTCAACTGCGTAGCGCCGGGTTTGATCGCCACACCGCTCACCAGTCGCATCACTCAGAACGAAGCGGCGCTGAAGGCGTCGCAGGGAATGCACGTACTCGGACGGATCGGCACGCCGGACGACATAGCATCCGCAATGGCTTTTCTGGTCTATCCCGCCAATTCCTAAATCACCGGACAAGTCCTCGGCATCGATGGCGGCCTGGGCCAGCATTCGTCCGCGATGAATCGCAGACCTCTAAACCCAGCCTGCCTGCGCACGCTGGACGTTGGTCAAACAACGCGAGGGCGTGGGCTGGAGCACCTGTCGGTTCCGGGCGAGGAAGACATCCCACCCGCGTGGCTACATTCCCAACTGATTGCGCACAGCGGAGAAATCGAAGCTGGCGCTGCCTTCCCGCCGAGCGTGTTCCTCGTTATTTTCCATGGTACGGAGCAAATCCTCTAAAGCGCGCCGTCCGGTCTGCGACTGCGCCGCTTCCCGCGGAGTCCGCCCATCGAGCGCCGGCAGGTTTTCATCCACCCAACGCGCATAGTGCTCGCGCTTCACCCTGTTTAGGATTTCGCGTTCGACCTGCGGTGGCAGACCCGATGCAGGGCTCGGGTTCCGCTGTGGCTTCTGCTGCATCGCTTCCCGCTTCATCGCAGCCTGCGACTGGAACGAATCGCCCAGATGCCGAAGCCAGGCGCGCCCGTGTTTCTCAACCAGTTCGCGTCCGGCGCTCAGCCGTTGCCGCGAGTTGCATTCCAGGCGGAGTTTGCCATCGCGAAGTTCAATGCGGCCATAGGACCGCCGCGCCCCGCTGGTCGCGGGTTCCAGCCAGGCGAATGATCGTGGGCCCCCGTCATCGGACTCCGCTTCGAACGCCTCTGCGGCTTCCAGAGCGGCAGCCAGCGCGGTTTCGTCTTCAATCCGGTATACTGCGGCGCAGAATTCCAGCTCATCACCTTCCGCGTTCACCAGGCAAAGGCCAGCCAATCGCTCTTCGTACAGTTCACGAATCACCCGATGCCATCGATGGCTGTTGTCCCGGACGTACGCGGCGGCGCTTTCACCGCTCTCCTGGCTCTCGCGCTCCACTTGTTGGATCAAAGGTGTCAACTCCTGACGCGGCACGCTCAATCCGGTACCGAACACATACCACCGCCCCTGGAAGCGATAAATGCGGCACACCATGCAATCCCAGCGCACCACCGAAAGCGAGCAGCTGACGTCGTGAACAAAGAATGTGTCTCCCGCGAAGATATCTTTCAGCTCAACGCCTCTGCCTTCCTCGACGCGCTGGACTTCCCAGACTCCGAACCGCGCCTGACGGAAGGCTTCGAGCGATTCGCGGTCGGGGGCGGTCAGAATCCCTGAGCGCCGACGCAGATATTCCTCAGTAGACGTTCGCCCGGTTCGCGAGGGACGAAAATCGTGGATGTACCATTCGACAAATCCGCCCAGCAGGGTCTCGTTGGCTTCAGATTCCAGTGCGTCAGGGCGCTGGCCGAAGTAGCGCAGCGTGGCTTCGGTAAGATCTGCGGCACTGCGCCAGTCCTTTGCGCAGTCTATGAGTTCGCGGTACAGCTTCGCGTGCATTGGCTCCGCGAGCGGCGCTTTCGCGGTGCGGGAGCGACTGGACCGGTCAGCCTCTTCGTCCGCGTCGAGGTGACACTTCTTGTGTTTCTTTCCGCTGCCGCACCAGCATGCGTCATTGCGCCCGGGTCTGACTGGCGCCACGATCGGCGCCACGATTTCTTCGTCATCCCATTCCTCGTCGTCTTCGTCGGGTTCGTCCTCCATGAAAACGGCATAGGAACAGATCTCCTGGAGGGTCATCTCGGGGATCTCCTCGTCGACCAGCTCCGACACCCAGACTTCGTTCGATCTTCCGCGAATCCACTCGCGATCGCGCTTCGTTAACAATCCGCTGAACTCAGCAAACACGCGCTCGGCCTCGTGGTTGCAGCCCCTCGTGCTCAGCGCTGCCATCACCGTTGCCAGCAGGTAGTACGCTTCCGGGTCGCTGGCTAAACGCGCGAAGCCATCCAGCAATCCGATGAGGCTCGACTCAATGCCGGGTGTTTCGGGCAGCAGGCTGATGTGTTCGGCCAGCGCGCAGCGCAGCGCCAGCCGCTCCGGAGCACCCGCTGTCACGAATCTGGCCAGTGCCTCCTCTGGAAACCGCTGGCCCATTCGCCAGATGGCCCAATTGGCGTGCAGGAAGATCGTCCGGTTGCCAGCGTCCCCGAACTCGAGCAGCTCGTCCAGGGTCTCGATTCCAGCCGTCTCACCAAGCAGCGCAAGCGCCAGCCCGGCCTCTTCCGTGGCCGGGGCGGGCTTCGACTGTGTCCATTTCCGAAGCACGGCCCGCCAGATCGGGACCATACGTCCGGAATGCGACAGCATGTCCCGGAGCAGCGTGTCGTCCATCCGTTCGGCAGCCTGACGCTGAAGATCGTTCAAGAGCTGATACGGCAAGAGGCGATCCGGCACCGCTTCCCTGGTGCTCTTTTCGTCCAGCGCGCGGGCGAGCACCTCGAAAATCGCGGGATCAGTAAAGTCTGAGTGCGGATCGTCCATGCGCTCGCTGAAGTATCCTGCCACATGGTCCGGTATCTCGCTGCTCAGGGCCAGCTTCCAGAGCCTCAGCGCGGTCAGGTGTTGGCAGAGTGGATCGTTTTCGTCCCGCCGCCGGAGAATGTCTGAGAGTACGAGGTACGCGGTGTGATCGCATGGCATCCGGGCGAGCGCCTCCCAGAATGAGCTTGCGGCCTTCTCCAGATCGCCTGCGGCTGCATGTCCATTGCCGAGCAGTACATATCCGCCGCCGAAATCGGGGTCGGCTTCGACCATCCGCGCGCCGGCTTACGCTTCCGTAACCTTTCCGTCCCGACATTCCCGCGCTATTTCCACGCGCGGTCGGCGCACGGATTCAGGTGTGAAGAGCATGGTATACGACGAGGGTACTACCAGTCGCGTATCGGTGGCCACGCCAGTACGCGTGACTTTCACCCAATCAAGTGTGGGCCAGTACCAATAAATGGCTCCCCGACATGGATTCGAACCACGATTCACGGCTCCAAAGGCCGCTGTCCTACCGTTAGACGATCGGGGAAGATCTTGAGGAACAAACCGAACTGAACCCAGTTTAGCCCACGCCCACAAACCGAGCCGTCCACCCCCTCCTTCAACCCGCGCGCTGGTAGAATTGGCGAAACAGCGCAAGTGCGCCTGTCAAAACGGAAGCCAACCCTGGCCGGTGCCGGGCACGGACTTCAAACCCGATGTGCGTCATTCGTGGCGCGGGTGGGTTCGACACCCACTGGCTTCCGCCATTTTCTTCGTTTGTTTTCAATGATTTAGCCTCAGTTGGCGCTGTACGTACACGTTTGCGTACAAAACTGGTACGATTCGGGGCATGTTGACTGCTTACCGCCGCCATCTGGCCGGCTGCGACTCGAAAGACAAGGGGCAGAGCTATACCCTTTGCGCCTGCCCCATCTGGGCCTATGGCGAGGTCAACGGGGCTCGCATTCGAAAGTCTCTGCAAACGGTCGATGCGGCCCGGGCACTGCGCCTGATCGAGCAGATCGAACGGGGCGACATCGAGGTCGAGCGTAAGGTTCCCGACACGGAGGCGGCCGCCACGGAGTTCATCGCCTCGTGCCGCGATCGCAATCTCAGAGAGTCGACCCTCAGCAGCTACGCCAACACGCTGAAGCCCTTCACTGCCCAGTGCGGCAAGCTGCCGGTGAACGCGATCGATACCGTGACACTCGACGCCTACCGCCGCGAGCGCAAGATAGCGCCCGGTACGTGGCGCAAGGAACTTGAGACGCTTCGGGCCTTCTTCGCGTGGTGCGGCGAACGCGGCTGGTGTGACACCAACCCCGGCCGGAAGCTGAAGATGCCTAAAAGCGAAGATCTCACCACGCTGCCGTTCACGAGTGAAGATGTCGGCAAGCTGCTTGCGGCAACGAGCCAGATCTTCAGCGACAACCCGGCCGAGACCGATTACATTCGCCGGCGCGCCAAAGCTCTCGTTTACCTGCTGCTCTACTCCGGGCTTCGGATCTCCGACGTCGCTCCCATGAAGCGCTCCATGCTGGAACCGAGAACGCGGCATCTGACGATCCGGATACTGAAGAACGGCGTGCGGCTCAAAGTGCTGCTCCACCAGAGCGCCGTCGACGCCCTTACTTCCCTGCCCGCAACCAACCCCGCTTACTTCTTTTGGACCGGCAAGGGCGAGATTCAGACCTGTATCGGCAACCTTCGGCGCACGGTCCAGCGCCTGGGAGTTCTCGCAGACGTTCACGCCCACCCGCACCGGTTCAGAGACACCTTCGCAGTGGAGCTGCTGACCAACGGCGCCGACATTAGAACCGTGCAGAAGCTGCTGGGACACACCAGCGTCCGGACAACGGAGAAACACTACGCTCATTTTGTGGCTGCGCATCAGGCTCTCCTAGATAGTGCGGCGGCTACGCTTGACTTCGAGCGAGCCAGTGGGAGTGGACCACTGCTTGTGAAGCCGCTCCACAACCGACGCCGGAATGCGTAAAGTTACGTGGGGCTTCTGTTTGCGCGTCAACAGCCGGGGCTGACTCACCTTCAGGACACCCGGCTCATCCTTGAACAGGTTTCGGATCGTGTTGGCAGCCACCTGCCACTTCTCACTGAGCTGCTGAACGGTGTAGTGGTGCTCTGTCGCAACCATTTAATTGCTCCTCGATTTGGCCGGACGGCCGAGAGTTCGTTCCGAGCCGCCTTCAGTGAAGACACGCTTGGCCCCACAGGCCGCGCATTCGTGGCGCTGTGAGCCTTTGTGCATACCCGCTTTCTTCCAGCACGGCACGCCGTCGACGTTGTGATCGCACGTCGATCTGTCGCGCTTGCGAATGACCCGCTTGGTCTTGCCGACACGAGAGGCACGGACAGGATGCGATGGCTTCGGGTCCGGTTTGGACGGCGCAGAGGCAGCGGAGGGCCGGATCTCGGGTTCAGCGAAGCGATTCAGATTGGCGAAGCGGTCGCGATAGGCGGCTAAGTCCTGATCTTCATAGGGGATCATGCGCAGCCACCCAAAGCGATCTCGATGGCGAGACAGATGACTTCCGCCAGGTTGACGCCTGTGAACACGCCCAGCAGAAACTCGCTGCCGGACGGCGGCAAGTCAGTCCGGAAGCACCCGGGCGGATATGCCCCCTCGACGAATGCGACACAGACCTTGCCTTCCGGCAGACACGCGATCAATTGGCTTTCACGTTGCCTGGTCATTTCGAATCACCCGGAAACTGGCGAACGCGAACGTCCCTGGGCCACTCGCTCATATCGCCGCCCTTCGGGTCATTCAGGGACAGCCACTCAGGACCGCAATCCGGGTGCGTACAATCGAGATCCGCACACGATGAGATGCCAGCCCTCTTGCCGAGTTGCTTCACGAACACCGCAACTTCAGCTTCAGCGCAATCTCTGATCGTCCGGCGAACCCAACGAACGTTCATCGGCCGGGCACCGGTGCCGGACTCGCCGCCGACGATTATCCAGTCGACCCGTTCCTTGGATTGGTTGAAGCCGAAGAGCGAATCGAAATACAGGTCAGAAATACGGGTGAAGTCCACCGGACCGAGCGCGGGTTCGTACGAGACGAAGCGCAAAGCCGACGGCGTCTGAAGCAGCAGCGGGATGCGCGCGTCGGCTGTCGCCTGATCCTCGCAAGAGACGCCGAGCCAGACATTTGGCAGGGGCAGCGCCCAACGGGGCATAATGTCGTCACTACAGCCGGTGACCGGCTCGACTTCACTGCCTGTCATGCAACGGTCAAGTCCGCTGATGGATTCCGCCTGGATACCAATCATCTCTTGGCGAAACGCGATGTCTTTGAAGTACGCCAGCATGCGCTCTGGTCGCTTAGTCAGCACCTGGAACGTATGCTGCGGGCATAGCGCGATCACCGCAAACACGCGATCGAGCTGCTCGTCTGTAACCCACTCGCCGAAGAGATCGGACTGATTCTCAACAAAGACCTTGCCGGGCTCTCGCCATCGAAGCGGCTCACGAAGGATGAACTCGTCGAGGAACGGTTCGACCAGATCCCGGCTGCGTCGATCGAACGGCAGGCCCGTTCCATTCGCCGGCAGACAGCGGCCGTTGTTCGACTGGCTGTAGCAGTGCTGACATCCGGGCGAGACCATTTCGCAGTGGGGCCCGACACGGCCAGCCATCTTCTCCGCAATCTGCACCAACGAGGAGTACTTCAATCTTCGAGCGATCGCCGCGGCATTCGTGCGGACTCGCGCCCGGATCGGCGACCAGGTCTTATCGGTCCACTGGATGCTGGTGTTGCCCATCAGTTCGCCCCCACCATCGGCGCGGCCAACAACGCGTCCGGAACGAAGAAGAATCCCTTCGTGCCCGGGAACCGCTCCGGCCGCTGCAGGCGCCGCGGGTTCTCGAACTTCCAGGCGAAGCGGCCAGCTTCGTACGTGTCGAGCTCATAGTCGGGAGACCCCGGACGGATGCCGCAATGCTGGTCGACGTCCTCGCATCTGTACGCGCCCACGAAGTCCACGATGGCGATCACCATGCCGAGAGTCCGCATCAGCTCAACGGACGGCACCCAGATCCCGTGGCGCTGCAGACGTCTGCAAGCTTCGATCTGGCTCGATCTCCACTGCAGCCGGCGCGGGTAGCGACTCGATACGTGGATCGCCAGCGGCCCGCGGAACTCCGGACGCCACGAGCGCACCTTGAAGCGCTGCTCACCAACGGCGATCAAAGTCGCTGCCGGTTCCGAGATGGAGATCGCCCGCATCGAAGATCCTTAGGCGCTCACGCGGATACGAATCGTGGCGGCGAACGTCTCGCGGCCAACGGGCTTGCGCAGGACCGAGGCAGACATCGCCGCCTGCAGCTTGGGCTTGTCTGTTACTACCTTCGGACGCAACATCATCACTTGCGGCATTGATCGATTCCCTTTCCACTCTTCGGCCGGCTGTAAATTCCGGCGTAACTCTGAAACTGCATGACCCCAACTCCGGCCAACGGCATACAGCCGCCAGCTGGTGCCGAAGATCCCGACGCTGAACAGCGCCGACTCGGCGCAGACGTGCCCCTGAGGGCCCAACATCGCCCGGACCTGGGCGAGAGCCTTACCCTTTGAAACCTGGTTCACGATGCGTTACCTCGCAGGATCTTGCCCCACACTTCCTGATTTCGGAGCCCCGCGACAATGCATTCCGCTAGTTCGATTTCGGTATACCCGGCCTCGATCTCCTTGCCTTCGCTCACGATCCGCTCCCACGCCGCCAATGCCCGGAAAGCAAGAGTTTCGTAATCAGCTCCGGGATCTTCGAGCGAGTCCTTCGTCATCCACGCATGCAGGACAACGCGGACGGCACCGGGCTTCGCGAGAACGCTGTCGCGGCTGCTCATGCCTCACAACCTACCCGCGCCGCCGGACGTTCTTCGACAGCGCCGCAGTTCTGGCATGCCCGGGCGGTGCTCTTCCCGGACTCACGCCAGTAGGGCAACTGGTGACGCGAACACTTCAGGCAGAGATCGCCCGTGTGGATACCATCCGCGCCCGGCGCGCTGGCCCCGGCAGGAGGGACCGGGCCAGCGGCGGGCACTTCAGCCGGTGTGTTTACCGGCCGTGCCGAGAGGGCGAAAGGCAGTGACGGAGCATCCACCGCCAGACCCATCTCGGCAAACATGAGGCGAAGTCCATGAGACATCGCGACTTCAGCGAGGGTGTCAACCTCAGAGATTGTGATCCTCACGCAAGGCTCCATCTTTCAGGGCCTTCAGAGCCGGGCTTCGCGGCCTTCAGCTTGGCTTTACCGCCGCGGGCGAGGCCACTCAACAGGCCGTCAACCTGAGTCAGGCCGATACCCGGAGCGCCGTTCGAGCGCGCCCAGCTGGTGATCTCACCAGCAGTGGAGCGTCCAGCCTTGATAGCGCTCAGGACAATCTCGCTCATTGAAATCCGTGGCTGATCGGCGGCCACACCGTCTGTCGTCAGATCGACTTTGGCGAGACTAACGTAGAGCGTGTCGCCCTTCTCACCGAACAGAATCCGAATGCCGAGCTTCTTTGCCCGCACCATGAGAGAGGGACGTGCTCGTAAGTCGTCGAACTGCAGGAACTT
>JAOAPO010000595.1 GCA_025462945.1 Bryobacterales bacterium | reverse complement strand
CGAACCGGGAGCTCGTCTTTGGACGCCGCCAGTTCCTGCAGTTGTGCGACGCGCTCGACTGTGTGGCGCGACGTAGTACGCCGAACCTTCTCGATAGCCTGCATCAGGCGTTCGCGGGAAACCGGCTTGAGCAGATAATCGATCGCGCCCGCGTCGAGAGCACGAATCGCGTACTGGTCCCACGCCGTGACAATTACGATTGCGGGGAACGAGGTTTCCGGAGTGAGATTTCTAACCAGTTCCAGACCTCCCATTGCGGGCATCTGCAAGTCCAGTAACACCATGTCCGGGCGCTCACTCGCAATCAACTGCAGCGCGGCGAGTCCGTTGTCAGCCTCGCCTACAACCTGCACGCCCTCTATAGTTTCGATCTCCTCCCGCAGAATCTCGCGCGCGACAGGCTCATCGTCCACGATCAGTGTTCGCAATGAATTTCCGAGCATGTTCTAAGTTGCTTGTACCACGAACCCGCTGCGACCTTCGTCGCCGGGTCCGGATGCGCGACAATAATGTTCGGAGACGATATTTGGGTTCGTTATACACGTCCGCGCCGACCGGCTATTGTTTGGCACTGGAGTTTTCTCGGCATGCTGCAAACGCTATGCCAGAGGAACCCGGCTCCGCCATCGATCTGAAGAAAGCTCAGCGCTCTGCTTCAGCGTCCAAAGAAAATGTTGATGGCCAGGCCTTTCAGTTGCTCATTGTCGAAGACAACAGAGCAGACGTCTTCGTCATTCAGGAGGCCATCCGCGAATACAACATACCTGCGGTCCTGCATGTTGTCGACGACGGCGAGAAAGCAATCTCGTTCCTTGAGCGCGCGGCAAACGACGATAGTGCGCCGTGCCCGCAGATGCTGCTGCTCGATCTGAACCTTCCGAAAAAAACCGGCCTGGAAGTTCTCGCCCACGTGCGCCAGAGTTCCGTCTGTTCACAGGTACCAGTCGTTGTCGTCACCTCTTCAGACTCGCCCAGGGACCGAGACGCAGCGGCCCGCCTCGGTGCCACGCAGTACTTCTGCAAACCCAGCAACTACACACAGTTCCTGAAGCTCGGCGCGATCCTGCGCCAGTTGCTCACTGGCTCCGACAGCACGGCTCAACGGTATTGAGTTGCTCAGCGTGACCTGAGAGAGCGCGACCGATACGATCGGGGAACGCCCAGCCACACTACAGCGATATGCTGGTTCCGAAATCAAAACTGCAGAACATTTCCTTCGAGGGAGATTACGGTGACAGCTATCTCAGAAACTCAACTTTCGTCCGTTCTCGGCGATTCCGCCAGCGCCACTTACGGTCCGGAACTGGAAGATATCGGCTTCATGACCTGTATGACTCTGGTCCTGCTGGGTAACTATGCGCAAACCGGGCACTTCGGCGGTCCGCTGGCCTACACTCCCTGGAATGTCGCGGCTCACCTGATCGGCCCCGAAAACGGCGGTCTGCGTTACGACTACCGCCACCCCAAGCACCCGTGGGGCGACAAATTCATGCTGGCCGGCGGCCACTGCGCCCCAACCTGTTATGCCCTGTGGATGATCATGGGTCAGGCCATGGAACGGCGGTTCAAAGCCACCGGCGATCCCCGCTATCAGGTCGACCCGCACACCGCGATCCTCCCCATCGACGCGCTTGGTTTTCGCCGCGGCGCGGGCGCACTGAAGACTCTACTGCACGACCAGGGCCTGCAGGACGATCCGCTGTTCGCACAGGCGAAGATCCGCGGGATCAAGGTACTGGCAGGCCACATCGAGAGCACCGATGTGACCAATGACGTGAACGGAGGGCCCTCCGGCGTCGGTATCGCGTCCGCAGCCGGCAAAGCCGCTTTCTGGGATTTCATCGGCGCACCCGACTCGCCCAAAATCATCGCCTTCGAAGGCGAATTCGCGATGACCGAGGGCCACGCCCAGGAGCTCAAGACGCAGGCTCTGGCCGTGAAGGCAGGCCGACGCCTCCGCGTTCTGCTCTCAGACAACAATGCAGGCATTGACGACATTCTTCTCGGCGGCGTCGTGCCCGCCAGCTTCACCGGCTACCGTCTGGCCGAGCAGTGGACCTCTTACGGCTGGAACGTGTTCATTGTCGAGGACGGCGGCGACTACGCTCAGGTTGTTGCCGCCTTCAAGGCGATGGAGGACTGGGACCCCACGGACCGCCGTCCCATGATCGTCGTCGCCAAAACCACCAAGGGCTACTGGCCGCAGGCGGTGCACGGCAAAATACCCGGCTTTGGTGACCAGATCGTCAGCTACCAGAGCCACCCTTACGGGATGAAGATGAACTCGGATTATTTCGTGGCGCTCGCGAAGACCTTCGAGGATCACTACGGCATCCAGTTCACCGGCATCCGCAAGGGACCGGTGAAAGACGCCCGCGAACGTCTCGTCGAGTTCAAGACCAACATCGATGCCGTGATGTCTCTGCTGGATCGCAACGGCCTCGGCGACTGGCTGGCCGACAGGCTTGTCGAACTTGGAGATCAGGTGAAAGAGCAGATCCCGCTCCACTTTGATACCAAAACCGATCCATTTCTCGACGACCGCCTGCGCGTCGCCAACCTCCCGGCGGAGCCCCAGAACCTGACCGTCATCAACCCCGTCTCCGGTGCTCAGAAGCAAGTGGCCATCTGGCTTTTCCGCAAGTCGGGAGAAGCTGCTGGCCCTCGCCGTGCCATCTCGGAAGTGATCAAGTGGCTGAACTACGTAACCGGCAATCGGTTCCTGACGCTGGCAGCCGATCTCTCGGAATCTATCAACGTGGAGCACGGCAGCCTCTGGGGCCACTACGATCCGGAAACGAACCCGGTCGGCACGCGCATCAAAGCGGCGATCCAGGAAGCGGGTAACGTTTCTACGGCAATCGGCCTCATCAGCCAAAGCGCCAGCGTCGATCCTGCGAAGTTCTCCGGCGTGTGGGCGCTGAGCGGCACGTACGCCGCCTTCACGCCCCTGATGTACACTCCGGCGCGCGTCTGGAGTCAGCAGAATCAGGACAGCCCCTTCCGCGTCGGCGTGCTGCATATCCTGGCCGGTCACTCCGGGCCGGAAACGGCAGCGGACGGCAGAACGCACTTCGGCATCTTTGCTCCGCAAACGTGGAAGCTGTTCCCGCGCGGCCATACGATCCACCTGAACTTCTGGGACTACAACGATGTGGCCCCCGGCTACTTCGCAGCCGCCGAGATTGCCGCGCGCGACCCCAAAGTCGGCATCATCAGCATCGAGGTGGCCCGCCCTGATTTCCCGGTCGCCGACCGCACCCAGTTTGCGGACCCCGATCCCCGCGCAGCCGCCAAAGGCCTTTACGTCATCCGCGACTTCGCGCCGGATCAGCCGAAGCACGGCTATGTTCTGGTGCAGGGCTCCAGTTCGACCTTCAACGTGGTGAAAACCCTCAGCCGCCTGCAGGAAGCCGGCATCAACGTCAAGGTGGTCA
>JAOAPO010000565.1 GCA_025462945.1 Bryobacterales bacterium | reverse complement strand
CACCGCAATTTACTTACGACAGCGCTTTTTCCCGCAACCGCGGATGGGTCACAGCGGCGGAGCAACAGGTGCTCCGTCGCAAACGGGTCGCGATTGCAGGTCTTGGAGGCGTCGGCGGCGCGCATCTGTTGACGCTCACGAGGCTGGGAATCGGGCGCTTTCACATCTCCGATTTCGATGACTTCGACGTTCCGAATTTCAACCGCCAGGCAGGAGCGTTCGTGAGCAGTCTGGGCAAGCCCAAGAGTGAAGTGCTTGCAGCCATGGCGCGGGACATCAATCCCGAAGTCGAGCTGACGGTGTTCGATGAGGGCGTCAACGCGAAAAACGTCGATGCATTCCTCGATGGAGTAGATCTCTACGTCGACGGACTGGATTTTTTTGCGTTTTCGGCGCGCAAGCTGGTTTTTCCGGGCTGCGCACAACGTGGCATCCCGGCAACTACCGCCGCGCCGCTCGGGATGGGCTCCGCTATCCTGAATTTTGTCCCTGGTGGCATGACTTTTGAAGAGTATTTCCGCTGGGAGGATTGCTCTGAAGATGAGATGGCGTTGCGCTTCCTGATCGGCTTGTCCCCTGCGATGCTTCAGCGGGGATATCTGGTCGACAAAAGCGCGGTGGACTTCGCAGCCCGCAAGGGGCCTTCCACCCCGATGGCGTGTGAGATCTGCGCGGGCATGGCCGGTACTCAAGCGTTGAAGATTCTGCTGGGTCGCGGAAAGCTGGTCGTCGCGCCGCATGGTCTGCATTTCGACGCCTACCGCAACAAGATGGTGAAGACCTGGCGTCCGGGGGGAAACTCCAATCCTGTCCAGCGGCTCGCTATCTGGATCGCCGGGAAACAGCTTGCGCAGATGGCGCAAGCATCACCCAGCTAGGGCGCAGGGCGGGTCAGACGGCGGCTAAGGTGCTCACCCGGACGTGTGCTGCTCAATAAAAAACCCCCAGCGCAAGGCTGGGGGTTTTTCAAAACTGCTTACTTGAATTGCGACTTCTTAAGACAGTTTCTTCCGGCGTGTGGAGAACCCGAGGCCGAGCAGGCTCACGCCAAGCAGAGCGAGCGTCGTGGGTTCGGGTATGAAACTGGCGTTGGCGGAACCGCCTGTATCAGCGAACGTGCCAGGAGCGCCAATGGCGAAATCGTTGAAGTTTCCTTGCAGGTCGATGACCATGTGGAAGGGCCTCGGGGAAATGAAGAATGCTTCTCCAATCCCAGGCTCCAATGTGAAGTTGTCGAATATCAGCTCGAAATTGCCGGCGGCATTGTCGGTAGTGTCCTGTCTGCCCAACCCGGACCGAAGGGTAGTGGTGAAAGCGACCCGCGAGTCGTCACCGGTGTTAGTAAGGGTTGGCGCCGCGTTGGACCCCACGAAGCTCTTGCCGGTGTCCTGATTGCGATCGATAAAGATCTCCAGCGACTGGGGTTTGGAAGGATCCCCCGAGAACGTGGTAGAGCCGGGGCCGGTGGGGGTAAAAGAGCCATCGGACCGGAACGTTGCGTACAACGAGTAGCCCTGGTTAGGGCCGATAAAAAGCGGCAGGTTCAATTGGGAGCCTTGGGATGCGCCGCCCAGGAAATATCCGCCTGCAGTGAAAAATCCGAAGGCGGTGAAGTTGTTCCCGCCAGTGAATGTAACCCTTTCCACGTACTGGCCGCCGACCGTGTCCAAAGTGACGAGATTCGGCGCAGTGGGCGCGCCTACCGCGCCTTCTTGTATCTGAAACACGAGAGCCGCCGAGGCCGAAGTGCTGATCGCGCCGGCAACAGCAAGGGCGACTGCCGTCAACGTTTTCTTGAAGATGGTTTTGGTTTTCATATCTGCTCCGTAGCTGTGTAAGTTCCTGCGACGACAATAGAGCACAAGCTGTGCCAGTTATAATATATATGTAAAAACAATATGTTGAGAAAACCGCAGCGCTCTCCAGCGGCAGCAGTGTAAAAGTTTTCGACGCCCGCCACCTCAGGTGCGGTTGCAGCACAGTGCGCCGTGAAGGCAGTGGCGCATGTCCGATGACATTTACGATACCATCGGTGCACGTCCGGCAACAAAATAGAACCTAGAACCAATCCGGCCTTGAATCAGACGCTCCTCCTAGCTTTCCGCAATGTCGTGCGCCAGCGTCGCCGCACCGCACTCGCCATCTCCTCGGTGATATTCGGAGTGGCGGCCCTGATGCTCACCTCCGGGTTCATCGAGTGGAACCTCTGGTTCGGCCGCGAATCGACCATCCATTCACAGCTCGGGCACATACGGGTTCACAAGCCGCGCTTTCTCGAAGAGGGGCTGGCCGATCCGTTCGCTTATCTGTTGCCCGACGACAGGCAACAGATCCAGAAGATGGAGTCAATGCCTCATGTCGTCACTCTGGCCCCGCGTCTGTCTTTCAACGGCCTGATCAGCCACGGTGACGCTACGATATCGTTCATCGGCGAAGGCGTCGACCCCGAGCGGGAAGTCCTCCTGAGCCGCTCGGTGACAACCGTTCAGGGGGAGCCCCTTTCCGCGACGGACGCGACCGGAATCGTGCTGGGGCAGGGGCTGGCGGCAAACCTGGGTGTAAAGCCAGGCGACAAAGTCGTTCTGGTGGTCAACACCGCGACCGGCGGCGTCAATGCCGTTGATGCCACGGTCCGGGGACTGTTCGCCACGATTACCAAGGCGTACGACGATTCTGCGTTGAGAATCCCGATCGCGCTGGCGCGCCGCCTCCTGAAGGTGGAGGGCGCGCAATCCTATGCCCTGCTTCTGGATAAGACCGAAAACACCGACACCGCGGTCGCGCGGCTCCGTAGCGAATTCAAAGGTGTCCCCCTCGAGTTCGTCCCGTGGCACGACCTTGCAGATTTCTACAAGAAGACCGCGGAGCTTTTTACGCGGCAAATAGGGGTGGTCCGGATGATCATCGCTGCGATCATCGTGCTGAGTATCTCCAATTCTATGGTGATGGCGGTGCTGGAACGCACCGGAGAAATCGGCACCTCGATGGCGCTCGGCTACCGCCGAAAAGCGGTGCTGGGGCTGTTCCTGTGTGAAGGTTTCCTCCTCGGTTTGATCGGTGGGTTAGTGGGCCTCATCATCAGTTTCGTCGCTGCTGAAGCCATTTCCGCGGTCGGAATCCCGATGCCGCCACCCCCGGGAATGGCATTCGGTTACACGGCGGGAATCATGCTCACGTGGTCGATGGCCGCGGAGGCACTCATGCTCGCTGTCGGAACGACTTTGGCGGCGAGCGCCTATCCCGCGTGGAAAGCCGCGCGCCTGGAAATCGTCGATGCGCTGCGCAAGCATCGCTGAGGGCCCATAGTGTTCAGACTCGCGCTCC
>JAOAPO010000543.1 GCA_025462945.1 Bryobacterales bacterium | reverse complement strand
GAACGACTTGCGGGGAGGCCGCTTCAAATTGACCACCACTTCAGTGCAAGTCACGGGCAGGTACTTCCCCGCCCTGATATAGAACGGGACGTCCGCCCAGCGCCAGTTATCCACGTAAAGCCTCACGGCCGCATAGGTCTCCACCTGTGAGTCAGGCGCAACGCCCTGCTCTGCGCAGTAGCCGTTGAACTGACCACGCACCACGTCGCCTGCCGAAAGCGGTCGAATGGCGCGCAGGACGCGAGCCTTCTCGTGAAGAATCGCGCCCGATTCCTCTCCTGTCGGCGGCTCCATGGCAAGTATCGCGAGCACCTGCAGAAGATGATTCTGGATGACATCGCGAATCGCGCCCGCTTCGTCGTAGAACGCACCTCGGCCCTGTACGCCGAAATCCTCCGCCATCGTGATTTGTACGGAGCTGACGTTGTTGCGGTTCCAGAGCGGCTCCAGAAACATGTTCGCGAATCGGATGTAGAGAATGTTCTGAACGGCTTCTTTTCCGAGGAAATGATCAATCCGAAAAATCGCTTTCTCCGGGAAGACGCTGCTCAATATTTGTTGCAGTTCCTGGGCGGAGTCGAAGTCACGACCGAACGGCTTTTCCACCACCACGCGGGCGTTATCGGCACATCCGGCTTTGGCCAGCCCCTGGGCAACATCGTCGAAAAGGCTGGGAGGAATGGCGAGATAATGCAGCGGGCACCGGGCTGAACCAAGCACTTCGCGCAGCCTTGTGTAGGTCGCCGGATCGCGGTAATCGCCATCCACGTACTGCAGCAGTGCGGACAGTTTCGCGAATGCCTGCTCGTCAATGCCGCCATTGTTTTTTACGCTTTCCAGCGCCCGCGCCTTCAGTTGATCCAGGTTCCACCCGGACTTCGCGACGCCCACGATGGGGATGTTGAAATCATGGCGCTTGACCAGCGACTGCAGAGCCGGGAATATCTGTTTATAGGCCAGATCGCCTGTGGCGCCGAAAAAGACGAGCGCGTCCGAGTGTGAATTGTCTGTAACGTTAATGAGACAGCCTCCGGACCGCCTGTAACAGAGTTGGATCCAATTTCGGCGATGCAAGTGCCGGTCCAAACAGGCGCAAGGAGTTGACACGCAACCAGACAGAACGTTGCTTCACCCAAATGGCTTTATGGAACACGCCCAGGCAGACCCACTTCAACGTCATCGCGACGCTGTGCGCGCGCGTCTGCTCCGGGCCGATCACGAGCGCGCCGGACCGGGAAGCGTCAGTTGGAAACTGAATCGCGAGGTGATCATCGTCGCTGGCTGGGGTCGTGCCGTGCTGCTCCAGTTGGCGCATCCGGCCGTTGCCGCCGGCGTGGACCACCACAGCTCGTTCCGTGGCAGCCTCCTCTCCAGCTTCCGCAGAACGCGCTCGACGATCGGGGCGATGCTCTCGCTCACCTTCGGCGACACGGAACAAATGCTGACGGCTGCTGCGGCCATCAACACGATCCACGACCGCGTACGCGGCCATGTAACCGACGGCGGCCCGCAAGAGTACTCGGCTCATGATCCGGATCTGCAGCGCTGGGTTCACGCGACGCTGATCGAGTCGATCCCGCTCACGTACGAACTGTTGATAGCGCCACTGACCCGTCATGAGCGCAATCGGTACTGTGCCGAGGGCGCGATCATGGAGCCCCTGCTGGGGATGCCGGCCGGATGGCTTCCCAGGGACTGGGCGCAACTGGAAACCTATATGGGAGAGAAGCTCGCCAGCGGAACTATCGTGGTCACCGACGTCAGCCGGGCGCTCGCCCAGGCGCTGCTCTATCCGCCGCACTGGTATCTTGCCTGGCCGGTGTTTCGGCCCGTACAGCTACTCACGATTGGATTGCTTCCGCCGTCGATTCGGCAGGCTTACGGCTTCAAGTGGAACCAAGCTGACGAGCGGGCCCTCACGCGCTGGACGGCACTACTCCGATTCGCTCTGCGGCTGCTTCCACCTTTGGCGCGCCATTGGCCGATAGCGACACGCGGCGGCACACGACGTGTAATAGACTGAGGGTTTTCAAAGTGTCCCAAGGAGATTACGATGCTTGTATCAAACGTGCGAGGACTCTTTATTGGTTTGGCTGTATTGGTCGCCGGCCTGGCGCAAGCCGCATCTGCCGCTGACATTCTGATCGGCGATCCGAAGTCACAACCGGAGAGTTTGACGATCGCGCCCGGTGGAGCACTGATCGTCGGCAGTGCCAGCACGCCGTTCGTTTACCGGGTCCGCTCCGGCTCGACGACCGCCGAGAAGTTTATCGACGCCAGCGCGGAAGGTCCCGGTACGTTCTTCTTTGGCATGCTCGCGGACGCTTCCACGAACACGCTGTGGACCTGTCAGCTCACACCGGTTCCGGGGACAACGCCGGTGCAGCGGCACACGGCGCTGCGGAGCTTCGACCTCAATACCGGCGCGCCGAAGATCCGCTGGAACCTGCCGGGCGACAACAGTACCTGCAACGATTTCGCCATCGGGCCGGACAAGGCACTCTACCTGGCCGACACTTCCAACAGCAAGATCTACAAGCTGCCTGCGGGCGCTTCCAAGGCCGACCTTTTCCTGGAGCATCGCGCGCTCTACGGGATCGACGGCATCACTTTCCTGAACGGCACGCTTTATGTGAACAACGTGTTCTCGAACAATCTCTATCGCATCCCTGTGGACGCGGCAGGCAAGGCTGGGCAGCCTGTCGACATCTGGATGGATCAACCCGTGAAAGGACCGGACGGTATGCGGGCAGCGAATGGGAAGCTCATTGTGGCGGAGAACGGCAGCGGCAAGATCTCTGTCATCACCGTGAACGGCGATAAGGCGACCGTGAAGGTGATCAAAGAGGGCCTCGACACGCCAACCGCGGTGGAACCGGCGGGTGACACCATCTGGATCGCCGAGCGCGGATCCGGCAAAGCGGTGTCGATGCCCATGCCCAAATAGTCGTCCCATGTCGACGAGACAGGGTGCGAGGGAGGGAACGTTGAGCCGTCGTTGGCCATTACTCGAGACCATGAAAGCTTTAGCCCCTATAATGGCCGCCGGTCGGCCCATTTTAGGATCGCGTCAAGCAGAGGGCAAAGCGATTGGCCCCAGGGGGTGAGATGGTATTCAACTTTCGGGGGTACCTGAGGTAGGCGGTCCGCACAACGATTCCATCCGCTTGCATGCCCCGGAGTTGCTGCCCAAACATTTTCTGAGTGATTGTCGTTATTGCTCGTTGCAGGTCGGAGAAGCGCATAACCTGGCCCCCCGAACAGATGGAACCGGAATCACGAGCTTCCACCTTCCTTCCAGAAGTCGGAACGCTGCTTCAACATCAGCTGTAGCCGATGTGGCCGTATAGATCTTTGCCACGGATGTTCTCCTAACGCACTTTTTCGTGTGTACTTCCCGTTTCCGCAGTATGATGCTATGCAAACGCGCGGAGAAAATACTATGGCTGTTGATGTACCCGAACGAGTCGCTGCGTACCTGGCTGCGCAAGGTGCGAAGGATGCAGAGGCGCTCTCACGTTGCTTCACGAGCGATGGGACTGTTCACGATGATGGGCAAGATCACCGGGGTCTGGACGCGATCCGCCGATGGAAGCAACGGACGGACGCGGAATACCGATTCGTTCTGACAGCTCTCAGCGCTCAAACACATGCGAACAGAGTTACTGGGCGTGCCCGAATTACGGGTGATTTTCCCGGGAGTCCGGTTGAATTAGACCACATGTTCACACTCTCCAACGACAAGATCGCATCCCTCGAGATTCGATCATGACTTATCCTTTCCCTGTTTCAGCCGATGAGTTTAAGGGCAAGCGGGTTTTGGTAACTGGTGGCACGAAGGGTATGGGACGGGCGATGGTGGACCGCTTCACGCTAGGCGGCGCGTTGGTCGCGACGGCGGCACGCTCGCCGCTGGCGGATGGGCAAGCGGTTGCTCTCTTCGTACAAACCGATATCGGTACAGCCGCAGG
>JAOAPO010000490.1 GCA_025462945.1 Bryobacterales bacterium | reverse complement strand
TGTTTCCGTTCCGATGCATGTAACGGATGAGAGTGGACTGAGTGGTCCCTGAGACGACCCCACGGAGCATCTCTTCCATGATGTGGCGGTCGTCAGGATGAACGATGCTGGAGATCAACTGCCGGTCCGTGTAGAAGTCCTCCGGAGAATAGCCGAGAATCAGGTTGGCGGCGGGGTTGATGTAAGCAACGCGTCGTCGGGGGACGATTTCCCATCGGAAGATGATATCGGCGACGCCTTCTTCCAGACGCTCGTTCCGCAGTTTCAGATCTCGCTGAAGTCGATAAAGCTTGAGATGCGTTGCGACGCGGGCATGAACTTCCTCGAGTTGAAAAGGCTTCGAGATGTAGTCAACGCCGCCAGCCTGAAAAGCCTTTACCTTATCCTGCGTTTCGTTGAGGGCGCTCAGAAAGATCACCGGCAGATCGGCAAGCTCCTGAACGGCTTTCAGTCGCTCACACACTTCATAGCCGTTCATCTCGGGCATGTTGATGTCCAGCAGAATTAGATCCGGCGGATTCCTTTTGGCGGCGGCGAGCGCCAGTCTCCCCAAAGGAAACGAACGAACCTCGTGTCCCTGCTGCAGCAACATGTCTTCCAGCAGTCTGAGGTTAGCGGGATGATCATCGACGATCATGATGTCGCCATGCACGGGAACCGAAACATGCATCATCGGCGGGATACCTCCTCAGGGAAGGAACCCAAAGAATCACACGTACAGTTCTCGAAAAACTTCTGCACTACCCCCGCTCGTTTCGGGTCGCTGATATCGCGAACGGAGCGACAGACCACCGGGATCTTTTTTGTTCGCATCGTGCGGAAATCTGAAGTTAACGGGGAACTCGGTTCCACGCTTCCGGAAGGCGTGCATCTCCAGGTCAGCCCAAATCGAGCGAAGGCGAGCTGCCATGCTGCCGACGCCAACGCGGCTACGGCAAAGGGGCAGCACAATAGTCTGCTGTGGCTGATCCACTTCGTCTTCTGGAGAATTGTCATGCGCGCGAGCCTTTCGTGGCACCCATCTCTTCTCGAATTCACACCCGTCTCAGCTGGCGACACAAAAGCACCGGTCCGACCGTAAATACGCCTTAAAGCCCGCTTTTAATGTAAGAGTATAATTACGCACATATCATACTGGGGATACTAGCAGTTCCAGTACCCCGTGTCTAGGCAGAATGAGTTCCGCAGTCCGATATTCAATCAAACGTCACATAACCCCGATTGACGTGAAAGTGTCAACTCCGGCTGAAAATCCCGCACTATGCCGGTCGAAAAAGCAGCCACCTGCCGTAGGTAGCGGTTTACAAGTTGAGCCGGTCGGTTGAAATAGAACCGGCTGGTGAAGCGGAGGTGGACTCTGCTGGAGAGCAATCCGCCAAGGAATAGCTGGCCGCAAACTCATCAAAAATGATTGCGGAGGCGGGGTTGAAGGCCGTGCCTCCGGTTGAAGCCAGACACAGCATCGGGTTGATAGATTTGCCGATGCCTTGAAAAACTCGAGAGTGCCCTCGCTTTCCGCGAGCGCCGGGAACGGCAGGCAGTTCGGGCTGTTGTTGTTCGGGCTGTGGGATCAGGCCGGCTTTGTGGCGTTCCTTCAGCCGGTAACTTTCTCCGCGGATGTTGACTGTTGTCGAGTGATGCAGCAGCCGGTCCAGAATCGCAGTGGCGATGATCGGGTCGCTCAACACCGATCCCCATTTTCCGTAGCTCTTGTTCGAGGTGAGGATGATGCTGCCGCGCTCGTAACGGGCACTGATCAGCTGAAAGAAGATGGTCGCGGCCAGATCGTCAAGCGGCAGCTAGCCCATCTCGTCGATGATGAGAACCTTTGGCGCGACGGATCGCTGTCTCGGCGAGCGCCACAGCCAGATGAGTTTTGCCCCCACCTGGTGGGCCCAGCAGAATCACGTTGGAGGCTTCATGCACGAGCCGCAGTGTGCGCAGTTCACGAATCTGCCGTTCGTCGATCGAGGGCTGAAAGCCGAAGTCGAACGGATCGAACGTCTTCACATACGGCAAGTGCGCGAGCTGCAGGCGCGTCTTCACATACCGCAATCTGCGCGCGTCGGCTTCGGCGCTCTCACTTCGAGCAGGAAGGCGGCATAAGAGGGTTCTTTCTTAAGGCAGCTTCGAGGAGGGCCTCCAGCCGCGCATCAATTGCCGTGAGGTTCATCGCAGCGAGCGTCGTTCGCAGGCCTTCAATTGCTGTCACAGCGAGGCTCCGGCGGACATCTCTTCAGTCGAGGAAGACGGAGTTCCAGATGATCCAGCCGCGATCGTCGGTGCCTGTCCAGAGCGTTTTGATGCGGTCGTACAGGATCTCCTGCGGAACTGCGCCCCCCAGTCCACCTGAGCCTGCTTGCCGGGCGGTGTCTCGAACCGACGAACCGCAACGGCAAGAGCTCCTTCGCGTTGCGGCCGAAGCCAGTCCGTCAGGATCGTATAACTGCCGTCGTAGTTACGTTCCCGCAGTTCGCGCAACAGTACCTGCGCATTCCATACGCCTGCCTGGCGGCGCTCGTTCAGGTACGCCCTACAGGCTCCAGCTTGCTCGCTGCCGCCGGTCTCAGTCCGTATGTCGGCCTATCGGTCGGCTTCGACAGGATATCTCGCGATTGTTCCCCGGCCGTATCCGGTCAAATGAGTGATCGCCCGGCTGCTCAAGCCTTGCCGCCTGAGCTCGTTGATCTCTTCCACGTCTTTTCCCCCGAGCACATGCCGTCCCTCCTCTGTTTTCAGAATCGGTGCGAGTTAGCACCTCTGGGGTGGCTGCATTTTCAACCGGGCACTATGGGGATTTTTGCACCGGCGCTGACAAGAGTGCACGCTGATCTGCTCTGATTAGCGACGGTTCGATGTCGTTTAATGCCTCCGCAGTGAGGTCGTCACGGCCGCGTTATCTCTGCCACGCCGTCGCAAGCCAGAGCAGTGAACCAGATCCTGACCTGCCCATGCAGAACCTCTCTGCGTGCGTTCCACAGATTTCGCCGCTCGTATACTGCAGCGCGTGAGCACTTGCCCGCCCAGCCAGCCGGAAGCAGTCCCTCGAACTTACTAAAGGCATCCGGCAGAGCGCCCTCGCCGGTAATTCTTCAGAAAGACACTACACGACAAAGGCTGATGCAGCAGTCATTCGAGTCCTTGGGTAGATTTATTCAGGCGTAAAATAGGATACAATAACCTTCGGTAAGTTGCTCCGAAACGTACGATCGTGCTGGCCGCACGCGGCTAGCGATTCTTTTTATTGAATGAGTAGCAGGTAAGGAGCGCATTGGTTCACCTTGTTGCGATCGACGATGAAGTGTCGATCCTTGATTTCATCGAGCAGGTTCTCGCCCGGCCGGATCTGTGTATCTCTCGCGCATCGGACCCGAATGAGGGCTGGGAGTTGATCCGTCGCCTGCGCCCGCAGATTGTCACTCTCGATCAGTCCATGCCTGGTGTCAGCGGGATGGAGTTGCTGGCCCGCATCGTCGACCTCGACCCCACCATCGACGTCGTGCTGTTGACGGCGGACGACAGCACCGACCTTGCAGTGGAGGCCATTCGACAGGGCGCGTCGGATTTCCTGACTAAGCCAATCACTCCATCGCTCCTTCGCGAGAAGTTGGACCTGCTGATCGTCAGCGCGCAGCGGCGGGACCGGGCGACCGCACTTCAGCAGGAACTCCTCGAAACCACGAAGTTCGGTGACATGGTTGGGCAGAGCCCGCCGATGCTCGATGTTTTTGCTCTCATACGGAGGATCGCGCCCCACTTCCGATCGTGCCTCGTAACCGGCGCGACGGGAACAGGTAAAGAACTCGTGGCACGCGCGCTCCATCAGATGTCGCTGGTTCGGAACAAACCCTTCGTCGTCTGCAACTGCGCCGCAATCGTGGAAACCCTCTTTGAGAGCGAACTCTTCGGGCATGTGCGGGGATCGTTCACGGGTGCCACTGTTGATCGCGCAGGTCTGTTCGAAGCTGCCGATGGAGGAACGCTGTTTCTGGACGAGATCGGCGAAGTTCCACTGAAGATGCAGGCGAAGTTTCTGCGAGCTCTGCAAAACGGCGAAGTGCAGCGTGTCGGGTCCAACGCGGTCAGAAGGGTGAACGTACGCGTTGTGGCGGCCACGAACAGGGACTTGCGGGCGATGGTCAAACAGAAGGACTTTCGCGAGGATCTCTATTACCGGCTTTCGATGCTGGAGATACCTCTGCCTGTTCTTGCTGACCGCAAGGAGGATCTGCCGCTCCTTGAGAGGCATTTCCTCGCTCAGTTTTCACGACAACTGGATAAAGAGGTTCGAGGCTTATCGCGGCGGGCCCAGACAGTGCTCTCGAGATATAGCTGGCCTGGGAATATCAGAGAACTGGAGAACGTCATCGGGCATGCCTGCACGATGACGGATCGAGATATCATCGACGTCGCCGACCTGCCTGCCTACGTGCGCACAAAGGCCCCGCTGGATGAAAGCAGAGCACGAATGACCCTGGCGGACGTGGAGTCGCGCCACGTCCGCTACGTCTATGAGCAGGCGGGCGGAAACAAACAATTGACTGCTGAAATATTGGGCGTCAGTCGTGCGACCCTTTATCGTTATCTTGGCGAAAACGGGATGAAGGATTTGAGCTAGGAGCCATCGGCGGAATGATCCGCGACCCGGTCAGGGCGCAGAATTCAGCCATGTCTTCAGGTTCGTCCAGGTCAACCTAATGGGCAAGATACTCGTTTTAGACGATGAGCTGTCCAGTCGTGAATACCTCGTCGCCGTACTGGCTACGGCCGGGTACGGAGTGGTGCAGGTCGGGAGCGCTCATGCGGCCCTGCTCGTCCTTCGCGCGGAGCCCATAGACCTGGTCATCACCGATATGGTCATGCCTGGGGTAAACGGCTACGAGTTCGCCCGAACCGTCAGGAGGATCCCACTCTGGCTGGTATGCCTCTGATCTTCTGCACCGCGAAATTCAACGACGCCGACGCCCGAGATCTGGCGAAATCGCTCAAGGTCCAGGATCTGCTCGTAAAGCCCTGTTCCCCTGCCACAATTCTGGACGCAGTAAGACGCCGTCTCTGCGGTGTTCTCTCGGCGCGCGATCAGCCGAGCCTGTCAAATCAGGCCGCAGTCAGTCGTGGCGTTGAATCTCAAGGCTAAAACGGAGCTGTGAGCCCGCTTCTGGCGCGCAGCGAACAGCGACTCCGGGCACTCCTCGACCATGCGCCGGTTGCCATCGCCCTGAAGGATCTAAATGGCCGGTTCCTGATCTGCAATGGGCGGGCGCTCCAGACCATTGGCCGTTCTGAGGAAGAGGTGCTTGGCAGGACCACAAGCGAAATGTTTCCGGCCGCAGCCAACGAAGAAAGCAACCTGGCCGACCGGGAGGCGCTCTCTACCCGCCAGTTGATCGAGAGTGAAAACCGCGTCGAGAGCCGTGATGGTATGCGCGATCTGCTGACGGCGAGATTCCCGCTGCTCGACGAGGCGGGGGAACCTTACGGGCTGGGGATTATCACCACCGACGTGACCCTCCGCAGGCAGGCTGAGCGGCGGCTCATCCAGAACGCCGCCGAACTTGAGAATGACGCACGGCAGCAGGCGTGTCTGGCGGAGATTAGTTACCAGGGGCTTGCCCATATCGGGACGCATCACCTCCTGCAAAAGGCCGCCGGGCTGCTCGGCAGCACTTTGCAGGCAGGGTTCTGCCGTGTGCAGGAGATTGGACCGGCTGGCGACCTCCGTCAGATCGCGGTCTATGGCGTTGCTACAGAAGCGGCGGAGGGTCCCGGTCGGGTGTTCCCAGTGTCAGCCGCCAAATTTGCCGTGTTCATTCGAAGCACTATCGTGTCAAATAATCTGGCTGAGGAGTCGCGCTTCCAGGGCATGGAGATCTCGAACGGTTGGGGGTTTGGCAGCGTTGTCGGACTGTGCATTGAGACGCGGCAGGGCCCGGTGGCCACCATCGAGATTTTTCAAAGTCAGACGAATGCTTTTCAGCCCGCGCATGTTGAATTCTGCCAGTCCGCAGCCAATATCATCTCCGCTGCCGTTGAGCGCGATCGAGCCGAGGATAGTCTGAAGGCCACCCAGGGACACCTGAGCCATCTGATTACGTCCAGTCCGGCTGTCATCTATGCGCTGCGGCTGCAGGGGAATACGCTCACGCCCATTACGGTGGGAGAAAACATTCTACGGGTAACGGGCTACCGTGTGGAAGAGGTGCTGCGTCCGGACTGGTGGCGGGAGCACGCGCAGTGCCACAGCGTGATGGAGGCAGTAACCGACGGGCACCTGAATGGCGATCATGTCGTCCGCGAATACCAGCTTCGCTGTGCCGACAATCGATTGATCTGGGTGCGGGATGAGTGCCGATTCCTCTTCGGTTCTGCTGAGACGCCGGTTGAGATTGTGGGCTCGCTCTCCGACGTAACGCAGCAGAAGGCACTGGAAGACCAGCTTCAGCGGTCGCAGAAGATGGAAATTATGGGGCAGCTTGCGGGAGGAATCTCGCACGACTTCAATAATCTGCTGACGGTCATTTCCGGCTTCGCGCTGCTCGAACTTGAAGATCCGGCTATCGCACCCGGAGCCCGCCGCGCTCTGGAGACTATCGCCACCGCTGCCGAGAGCGCCATGGGACTTACCCGTCAGCTACTCTCGTTCAGCCGGAAGAGTCTGAGTCAGTTCCGGCTTCTCGATCTCGGAACGGCGCTCGGGAATGTCACGAGAATGCTGGGGCGGGTAATCAGCACCGACATTGAACTTAAGGTCAGTATCGAGCCAGACATACCGCCGGTCAGCGCCGATCTGGGCATGATCGAGCAGATTATCCTGAACCTCGCGCTCAATGCACGCGACGCGATGCCATACGGAGGAAAGCTGAGTATCGATGTCCGGCATTTACTCCTGACTGCCGAACAGATATCCGCACGCGCAGAGCCGTGCCCGGCACAGGCCGTCTGTATCGAAGTTCGGGATTCGGGGCCCGGTATGGCACCGGAGATAGCCAACCGCATCTTCGAACCGTTCTTTACAACCAAAGAACCTGGTAAGGGTACGGGGCTGGGGCTGGCCACGGTTCATACCATCGTGGAACGGCATGCCGGCTGGATAGACCTGGAGACCGAACCGGGCGCAGGCACGGTCTTTCGGGTATATCTGCCTGCGGCTGAGGGGACACCGGAAGTACAGGAGCGAGAGGCCGCCAGCCAAGCTTCTCGCAGACCCAGGGCCACCATTCTGCTGGTCGAGGAGAACCTCATGGTTCGGTCCTTTGTCGAGACATTTCTGCAGCGACGAGGCTACAACGTGCTTGTCTGCTGCGATGCGGACCACGCCGAACTGGTTTTCAGAAAGGCGGGCATGAAAGTTCACCTTCTGATCATGAGCCTCAACTTACCGGGAGGCCGGTCTGGTCCGGGGTTAGCCAAGGAACTCAAGAAGCTTCGGCCAAGTCTCCGGGTGCTTTATACCGCCGGGTCTCAAACTCTCGACCTGGAGCACCCGGGGCTGACAGAGGGCGTGAATCTGCTCGTAAAACCGTTCCAGTTGAACCGGCTTGAGAAAAGTGTCGCGCGGCTTCTCGACTCCGCAAGCCATGGCGACCTCGCCTGACCGGCTCTTCCGGTCGAAATGACATCGTCGTGGCTATGTGCCGATTCGCTGCAATGTCGCAAAATGAGCCAGGCGTGTCCTCAGCCCTCAGCACGGAAAGCTTCCCTAAGTTGTTGTCAATATTGCTCTAAGCAAGACCAGCGGGGTGCCGGTTTGAGTGGCGGGATGCGTGCGGTATCACCTGTGACGGATGGCGGCCCCGATGGTTATGGGCACTGCTTTAAGTGCCGCTATCGAAGGACCAATATCATGTGCCCGAACTGCAATTCAGAGTTTCTGATGATCAAACACAAGACGTTTTGGGAGCGGGTTGTAATTTTTCTGACGAACAAACGGAAATATACTTGCCGCGACTGTAACACTGAATTCCGGGCACCCGAAAGACGCCTGCTGAAAAGGCATGAGCGCCATGGCTCGCGCCACAGGACATTCTCGCCCGATCCGCTCGACGCCGCTGCTCGTGAACGCGCGTGAGGATAAGTGTCATGTCACAACAAGAACAGTTTCTGCTCACTGACATTCTGACGAATGGATTGGCGAAGCCGACTCACGGTTCCCGGAGGCGCCGGTTGCGCTGAGATATGGAAAGACCGCCTTGGAACGAAGGTCGGAAGCGCCAGGCGCGCGGCCGAAAAGGGAACTCGATCGTGGAGTTCTCGCTGATGGCGCCATGGATACTGTTTCTGTTCGCGGGTGCGTTCGACTGGGGCTTCTATTCTTACGCTCTGATCTCCGTTCAAAGCGCCGCGCGGGTGGCCGTGGCCAATGCATCCCTGAGCACGGCCGATTCGTCGGACGCAGCCCGTGCCTGCTCGTACGTGCTTTCAGAGCTTCAGGGCCAACTTAACGTCGGTCTGGCTCTCACTACCTGTAATGCGCTGCCGGTCACCGTTACACTCACCAGCCTCACGGGGCCGGATCTTGCGCCCGCCGTCAAAGTGACGGTCACCTACCAAACGGTTCAGCTGGTGCCGATACCGGGCGTGCTGGCGGGCCGCTTTACGTTAGTGAGAAGCGCTGTTATGAGAATCAGAGGGTGACCATGGCGTTTACGAAGAGAAAAAGCAGGCGGTCCGGAGAAGCCCTTGTGGAATTCACTCTGGTCGGGATTCCACTCATTTTTATCCTGATCTCAACAGCGGAAATGGCACGAGGTATGTGGAACTACCAGACCCTCGCTTATGCCATCCGGTCCGGAGCACGATACGCCACGGCGCATGGCCAGGGGTGCTCTGCCGGCACGAATAGTTGTGGGATTCGGGTGTCCGACGTGGCGCGTTCAGTCGCGGCAGCAGCTGTCGGTTTGCCGCCCGCAAGTTTCAACATCGTGCTTACCTCTGACAGCGGCGCAACCGTGACCTGCGCCCCCGTGAGCAGTTGTTTCGGAAACACGGCGACCTGGCCTCCGGCGGGAGACAACACGCCGGGGAAAGACGTGAGGATTTCCGGGACGTACTACTTTTCTGCTGCTTTGGGCATGCTCTGGCCCGGCGCGGGAGCGGCTTCGTTCAGCACCTTTACGCTCCCCGCCTGGACGCGGCAGCAGATTCAGTTTTAGGCCAGTCAGATGTCGTTTGGAGGCGGTTCATGAAGCGGCGGGGATTTGGAAGCGAACGTGGACAGGCTCTGGTGATGGTGTCCCTCGCCATCATGATGATCTTCGGGCTGCTGGGTCTGACTGTAGATGTGGGCTGGATGCACTTCCGCCAGGAAGCGGCACAAACGGCTGCGGACGCCGCCGCAGCTGCGGCGGCTCAGGCCGCTGTAGCCTGGTCCGGTGGAAGTATTACCTGTGGCAGCAGTCATATTAGCTGCCAAACCACCACCGTTTGCCCCGCGTCGCTTCCGGCCACACTCACCACCACCGCTGAGGTTGCCTGCGCTTACGCCAGAGACAACGGATTCCCGGTGACGGCGAGGCAGACTGTATCCGTTACTGCAGGGGCAGGCTCGGCGCCGCCGAGTGCGCCGGGCGTTACGGTCGGATACTGGATCACGGTGCGTGTTGCGGAAACAATCCCTCAGCTGTTTTCAGCTATCTTCGGGAACCGCATGGGGACAGCAAGCGCGCGCGCGACGGCGGCGGCAAGCGGAGCGGTGGCAAACTCCTGCCTCTACGCTCTCGACCCCTCCATGAAGTCCGCTTTCAGTGTGAGCGGCGGGTCTGTAGTGAACGCCAGTTGCGGCGTCTTCGTCAATTCGTCGAATTCACAGGCTCTGACGGTGACGGGTGGAGCCAGAGTCAACACTTCAGTCGCTAAGGTCGTTGGTGGGTACAACATCAGCGGCGGCGGGGTGGTGAGCCCCTCCCCGGTCACCGGCGCTGCCGCTATAGCCGATCCGTTTGCGGCGCTACCTGCACCATCGTTCTCCGGCTGTGATCACACCAGTCTGTCTGTAGGCAACGGGGCGACCGTGGTGCTGTCGCCGGGCGTGTATTGTAACGGGATCACTTTGATCGGAGGGTCGCGCGTAACGTTTCAGCCGGGTGTTTACATCATCGATGGAGGCGGAGTGACGATGGGCGGGGGAACGACTGTTACAGGTAGCGGGGTCACCATTTTCAACACCAACCGAACCTATGCCTATAAGCCGTTCAATATTGCCGGCGGTGCCGGCGTAACACTGGCAGCGCCTGTTTCCGGAACCTGGGGAGGAATACTTTTTTACAATGACCGGACTATTACCTCAAGCACAACCAACAGCTTCTCCGGCGGAACGCTTCTGCAGCTTACTGGAAGTCTCTATTTCCCTTCCACGCCGGTCACCTATTCGGGCGGAAGTGCGACTACCGTTACGGCCATTATTGCGCAAAGTGTCATTTTCACCGGCGGCAGCTATCTGGCCTACGACATGACCGGCACCAAGACTGGGTTGGGTAAGATCAACACCAACCTCATCGAGTAGTATGTCTCTCCGCCTCCACGGCGTCCGATCGGGTTGGCTGAATCTGTTGGTGCCATCGTTGCCCGAATTCGCCTTTCTAACTCCGATCCTGTTCATCTTCGGTCGGATGAACGGTGCGCACGCCCTCCTCGGCGATGCGGATACCGGCTGGCATATTCGCGCGGGCGAGTGGATCCTCGAAAACAGGCGGGTTCCGACACAGGACATCTTCTCGTTCACACGCGCCAGTCAGCCGTGGTTTGCGTGGGAGTGGCTGTCCGATGTTTGCATGGCGCTGCTGCACTACGCGGGTGGTCTCCCGGCCATAGTGATCGCCGCGATGCTGTTGCTCGGCGTCACCGTACTTCTGCTTTTCCGGCTCGTACTTCGGCATTGCCAGAACCCGGCGATTGCTTTCGCGGTCACCGTGATCGCCGCCGCGAGTTCTTCTATTCACTGGCTGGCACGCCCGCACCTGTTTACGCTGCTCTTCGTTGTCATCTTCTACGGTGAGCTCGGGTGTGGCGAGTCCGGGCGCCCGCGGCGGAGCGTCCTGTTCCTACCCGCACTGATGGTGCTCTGGACGAATCTGCACGGGGGATTCTTTATCGGAATCGTCATGGTCTGCGCCTGGGCCGTACAGGGCTGGGCCGCCGCATTGCTTTCGACCGGCGCTCCGCGGCTCTCCGCAATGAAGAGAGGCAATTCCCTTGCGTGCGTTGCCCTCGCGTGCCTGGCAGCCTCGTTCGCCAATCCTTATACGTGGCGCCTCCACGAACATCTCTTCGATTACTTGACCCACCCCGGGTATTTCCTCGGCATCCAGGAGTTCCTTCCGATCAGTCCGGGTCACCCTCTGGCCCGTTTCTATGAGGTGCTGCTCTTCTTTGCACCCGCGGCCGCCATCTGGCAGCTATGGAGAGGACGCTACGCCGCTTTCATTCAGACGGCGCTCTGGATGCACTTGTCGCTCAGTGCATCGCGCAACATTCCGGTGTTCGCGATGCTTGTTGCGCCGTCGGTTGGGGAGGCCCTGACAAGCTGGCTTAGATGCGTGAGGGTGGCAGTGGAAGCGGCCTGGGCCCGACGGCTGACCGCTCTTGCTGTGCGCATGAGCTTCATCGTCTCGCGGGCGGGAATGCAGGGGCGGTTCTGGTTACTGAGTGGCGCTGTGGTTCTGTTTCTGTTCGCAAGGATGCACGATCCGGCGGCGGCACGCATCTACCGGGCCGAGTTCGACCCGGCCGTCTATCCCGAAGAAGCAATCGGCCGTCTCCGCGCAGCTGACAGAGTTTTCACTGACGACGAGTGGGGAGACTATCTGATCTTCCGTTGTTACCCGGCGGGCAAAGTCTTCATCGACGGACGGAGCGACTTCTACGGCCCGGCATTCGAGGACCAATACCGCGATGTTCTCAACGCTCGCAGTTCATGGCAGGGAACACTGGATGACCATCGCGTGGACACGCTGCTCGTCCGGACGGGCAGCCCGCTCAGTGAAGGATTGCGGAGCTCGCGAATATTCAGTTTGGCTTATGGTGACAAAGTAGCACTCATTTTCCGCCGCAACACCGCATTCTGATTCGGTCACGTCGGAAGTGTCTCATTTTTTTCAAAAATCGCAGTTTTTTGGCGCAGGTTACGTGGCCCGTCGCACAAGTTAAAACGGATGTCATTGAATTTAATCAGGTTATTGGCCGACAATCAACGCCCCGGTTTTGGTCCGTCAGATGCGCTAGAAGGACCAGAACCGCCAAGCTGAAGCAGACAGGACGCGCCAAACGTCGATCCGAGTCATTCATGCCGGGGTCCCGGCGCGGAGGGAAAGAGGAAAAGCGATGACAACTATCTTTAAGAATTTCTGTGACGATGAACAGGGCCAGGATCTGATCGAATACACGCTGTTGATGGCCTTCGTCGCTCTGGCCGCAGCGGCGCTCTTTATCGGTGCCGGTGGCAGCATCTCCGGCATCTGGGCAGCGAGCAACACACAACTCGCAACTGCGAACACCGCAGCCAGCTAGACACAAAGTCAGGACAGAAAAGGAAACCTACCATGAACACACTGAGAAATCTCCTGCGGGACGAACAGGGTCAGGACTTGATCGAATACACGCTGTTGATGGCCTTCGTGGCTCTCGCGGCCGCCGCACTCTTCATCGGCGCGGGCGGAAGCATCAAAGGCATCTGGGCAGCAAGCAACACACAACTCGCAGCGGCCAACACCGCAGC
>JAOAPO010000480.1 GCA_025462945.1 Bryobacterales bacterium | reverse complement strand
TAGGCCTTTTGCGAAAACTTTCGGCAGGTTGTAGTAGACAGACTGGATCGAGCAGCCGTAGCTGGTTACTTCAGGACGCGCGACAGGGCTTCCCGCACGGAACTGCGCGATGGCGGGCTCAAGATAGCCTACATGCTCCGGGTCGGCCGGGAACTTGAAATTGTCTATCGCGCCGCGGTACAGCAGCCGCCGCTCGGCATCCATCAGGAACGCTCTCGGCGTCTGCTGGGTGTACCACTGTTTCGCAACGATCGAGGTGGGGTCATGCAGCAGGCGGAACGAGAGTTTCCGTTGAGAAGCCGCCTTGCGAGCCGCTTCCATGGTCTCGCCCACCCGGGCCGAGACGACGGTGAGGCTCAGTTCCGGATGTCGCTGCTCAAAGCCGTTCAGGTACTTGTCGTATCGCAGGCAATGAGAGCAGCTGCTGGACCAGATGACCACCACGGCACCTCTTTTACCGGCAACCGCAGAGCTGAGGCTTACCTCGGATCCGCTCAATGCCGTTAGCGAAAAATCGCCAAGGGGCTCACCAAATTTCTGTTCGTCGATTCCCTCTGCCATGGCCCCCCTCCGAATCCATCACCCTGCCTGCGGGTTGCTCAGTTCCGCCCGTTCAACCCGAGATCTGGCTAACTTGCTTCGCGCCCGTACACTAACAGGTCCTCGCGACGCAAGTCCTTTACCAGACTGTACCTCGGTCATAGTTGTGAAAGTACGTGCTGCATGAGAGTTAGTTGTGTGCTGCTTGACAGAAAGTTATTTTCGGTTAACATAAAGTCCAGCCTTAGCAGCGTCAGTGGCGCGAGACCGAATTGGTTCCGCTGAATGTTGCGTCTTAGGCCTTCGCGAACCCTGCGAAGAGGGGCTGCACGGAGCAGTCGGATCGCTGCCTTCACTTTGAGAGCAGGACCGGCTGGCAGTCAGACGTACATCGACATCCCAAGGAGAAGACTTCATGAGAAGCAAGAAAGCGCCGTTCATCGCGGTTGCCCTGATCGCAGGTTCGTTTTCGCAGGCCAGCGCCGCGAACGACAAATCCTGCAAGACCGTTACCGGCGTCATGCAGGAAACGATCATACCTGCGTCACAAACGACTGACCCGTTCGGGCGTATCATCGGCATGTTCGACGGCGATTTCGCCGGCGCGAGCATCGCTGCGGTCACCGCGTTTCTGGTCACGCCGCCTGCATTTTCTAATCCGGCACCCGGCCCTTCCAGCGTGATGCAGGTCCGCCACGTTTTTCTGACCGGCCCCGGCGACACGGTGATTACTCTCGGGAAAACGATCTTCACTCCGGCCCCGGCTACTCAGCCGGGACAGTCGAACTTTGTCGCAAGTACCTGCCCCTTTGCGCCGTGCGTTGTGGAGAACCCTCAGGTCCTCGACGTCATAGGCGGTACCGGGCGTTGGGCTGGTGCGACCGGCCAACTGCAGAACCTCGGCATCGGAAACCTTGACTTGCCCAACGGCAAGGGCGAATTCGTTTTCCAGGTCAAAGGCGAGATCTGCGTCGGCGGCAAAAAATAACCCGGTAACGCGAGGCTGTCCGCGCCCTTTGAGGCGCAGGCGGTAGCAGCGTCGCTGCTCCCTTCATCAGCCTTCGCAACCACAACCAACAAGAAAGGTCAGGAAAAATTAAATGCTGCACACGAAACTCATGCGCACTGCGCTCGTAGCACTACTGGCGGGAGTCGTCCCCGCTCTGCACGCCGCCGACGTCTGCAAGACCGTAAGCGGAACATCCTCAGAAACAATCGTCACCCCTTCACAGGTGCCTACCGATCCTTTCGGTCGTGTGCTCGGTCTCTTCAAGGGCGACTTCGCTGGTGTTGCGAACGTTGCGCTGAGTGCCATCCTTACCACGCCCCCAGCCTTCTCGTCCCCGGCTGGCGCTTCTTCTGTGATGGAAGCAAGACACGTCTTTTTGACCGGCCCCGGCGATACCGTCATCACGCTGGGCAAAGTCGTCTTCAATGCCGCTCCAGCCACTCAGCCCGGACAAACCAACTTTGTCTCCAGTGTCTGCCCCTTTGCTCCATGCGTTGTCCAAAATCCTCAGCTTCTGAAGATCATCGGCGGCACTGGCCGCTGGACGGGCGCAACGGGTCAACTAAACAATTTGGGTCTCGGAAACCTTGACCTGCCCGCGGGCAAGGGCACCTTCGTTTACATCGTCAAGGGCGAAGTCTGCGTTCCAGGCAACAAATAGCCCCGAACTCGCGCCGCCAGCAATGACCAAAGTAAGGGTTCATCAGAAACACCAGGAGAGATTCGTGAAGACAAACAAGTTCCTAATTCGCTCGGCCAGCCTGCTCCTTACCGCCATGCTCGCCGTATCCAGCTTTGCTCAGGAAGCAAAACATGCCCGTGGCGAAGAAGCCAACGCCAAAGCCGATACCAAAGCCGCCGCTCCATCCGCAGTCGGAGCCTGGTTCGGCATTGCCCGCCCGTGCCCCGCTGACAGCCAGACAGACTCTCCCGTTCACACGGCATTCTGCCAGGCCGTTTGCGGCCTCTGCTCCAGCATCCCGAACACGCTGCCGCCCGAAGTGCCCATGATGCCAACCTTCCTTGCCGACGGCACCGTTCTCGCCGATGACGCAGGCGAGATCGTTCGCTACCACACCACGGGCCACGGCAACTGGGCCGCTTCGCCGAGATCCGATGACCTCCCCGACTGGTTGGGACTCGCGCGTAGCAAAGCTACATTCTTCTGGCTCGGCTCGACCGCTACGGACAAAGAACCCTTCGGAACTTGCTGCTTCTCGAACACCGTCCGCCCCCGCTTTGTAGCCTACTTCGATCCGGCTGATCCGGATCGCATGATCGGCTACATCCAGCCCTACGCCGCGTTCCCGGTCGATCCGAAAACCGGCGCAATGATCGTCAAGCCCGGCACTCCCGCCGACACGAAAGCCGGCAATCACATCCCGGCTGCTCAGGGCGACCTGCTTGCAAACCCGCTCCCCGCTGGCTGCCGGAACGATCTCGGCTGCCTCGGGACTTACCACTTCGTTATCCGTCGCATCAAAGCGCAGTAAGCGGTCGGCGGTGGCTTCACCAACCGAAGGAATTGACACTTTATGACCGAAAAAGACCACTTTATTGCTACACATAGCCGTGAAAACGCGACGCTCCTGAACCTGCTGAAGGCCTACCCCGCCGATCAGATGGACATGACGCCGGCACCAAAGTCACGCACCGCGCGCGAGCTCGCTTTCGTTCTCGCGAATCAGGAGCTGTTCTTCAAGCAGGCAGCTGAAGGCGCAATTGACTTCAGTCTGTTTGCCAACCAGGCTCCCGCAACCATGGATGAGATTATCGCTACCCTTGGTAAAAATCAGGCTGCTGTCATGGAGGCGCTTGCCGGCGCTTCCGTCCAGGACCTGAACCAGATCATCAACTTCGGCGGCCACGACATGCGCCGGATCGATGCTATGTGGGCCAACCAGTTCGACCTGGTTCACCACAGAGGTCAGTTCTCGGTCTACCTGCGCATTGCGGGGGCGAAGGTCCCCTCCATTTACGGACCCACCGCGGACACCCAGTAGCTCAGTAGTGTTTATGTTTTAAAATTCCGAGAAGCTCGGCAGCGGAGTCCCCCAGGCATCTCCGCCGCCGGGCTTTTCGGCAAATTCGTTCGCGGCCCCGAAAAGTGATCTTTACTATTCACATCGGCTTCAACCAGTGCTAAACTGCCATTCACAAGGTTTATGTAACGAAATGCCTGTGTGAATGCACCTTATTACGTGGCAATGACGTTGGGCCCAGGCGCACCCATTGCTCAGTAAACAGCGCATCCAGTAAGAACTCGTGGGCAAAACATTGCTACGAGGCAAAACGATTCGGCAGGCTTAATCCTAAACTTCGCCAGCCGGCGTGCTTGTTACGAATTAGAAAAGTGAGAGGGAATTGCAACATGGAAAAAAGACGTAACATCCTCGCCGGCCTCCTCGGCCTCGGCGGATTGACCGCAGTCGCGAAAGCGGACAAGCGTAAAGACAACGACAACGAGAGCCCGAACGCAGTGTTCAACAGCGGTCTTCAGTTGTTCTTCGCCCAGCGCGACACAGTGATCAATTTCGGTGCCGACTTCGTGGGCAACCACATCGGAACCGTCGAGGGCGCAATCACCGGCACCTCTATCGTGAACTTCAAGTTCGAGCCTACCTCGCAGAATACGATCAAGTTCGACAATCGCTGCCACATTCAGGACATCGACGGCGACCAGATCGTGTTTCAGGTAGTCGGCACCGGTCGCTTTAGCGAGCCCCTCGCGGACACCACTTTGCCCCTCCTGGGCAGCCTCATGGCCCTCGGCGGACCGCTCGTCGCCACCTACGTAGCGCTCAAAGCAACCGGCAAGTATGCGTTTCTCGTCGGCCGTCGTTTCCCCTGCAAAATGGCAGCATCGAACTGCGTCCGCGCTTCTGCCGGCGTCCAGGGCAACGTTTACGTCGAAGTCTACTCAGACAACGTCAGCGTACTCGCCAGCGCCATTCGTGCCTATCCCCGCTCGTAATCTGTAACTGTCCGCGCGCCGGTTCCCTGGAATCATTGCGGCGTCGTTTGCCTCGGAAGCTCGACGCCGCAATCTCGCACCATTGGTGTATCTTGCCGACCGCGCTGACAGTCTTTGCCGGAAAGACGCAGTCTTCTCTCCGGCTGAATTTGAGACGGAACGTTCTGACGAACCGGCGTCTTCGTGGGCCAGCCTTGCAAGGTGAGTAGTGGTCCCGGCGCAATTGTAGTGGAAAGCGAAATGAATACGGACCTGAATCGCACACCCGGGATTGCACAGCGCGGCGGCCGCCTTCGGCGAGCCCTCTCGTTTCCCTTCTTGCTTGCCCTCGCGGCCACCTCGTGTTTTGGGTCCGCTTTTTCAATTTCGGAGCTCGGAGCCCGCGCCGCCGGCATGGGCACGGCATTCATCGCCGTCGCGGACGATGGCTCTGCACTCTTCTACAACCCCGCCGGTATCGCCTTTCAGCCCGGAAAGCACCTCGAGATGGACAGTGCGGTAGTAGTCGGGCTTTTTCGCTTTACGCCAAGCTCGGTGCCAGTCGGCCAGGTCATTCCGTCAAACGGATACTCACAGTCCGTCAAGCCCCACTTCCTTCCGATCGCCAGCCTTTACGCAACGGCCCAGGTTTCCGAGAAGGTAACCCTCGGCTTCGGCATGTTCACCCCGTTCGGCCTCGCTGCCAACTCGACCAACTTCAACGACAGCGACCCCGCGCTGACCAAGTTCCCCGGGCGCTTCAACGGCACGCGGGTGCGGCTCGAATCGTTTTGGTTCCAGCCGACCGTGGCCTACAAGGTCAATCCGAACTTCGCCGTCGCCGTCGGCGTCGCCTACGTCCATACGCACCTGTTCCTCGAGCAGAGCATTCTCAACCCCAAGGGTGATGCACTGGAGTTCGGTCGCGACGCGGCCAATACCGTCTTCCCTGGTGTCCCGAAGGAACAGGCTGCCGCCGTCATCGCGCGCCTCCTTCCAGAGGTTCGGTCCCGGCTCGCAGGTACCGCCAACACCGTCGCCTTCACCGCCGGCCTGATGTACAAGAACACGGCCTCGAAGACGACCTTCGGAGCGTCATGGCGAAGTTCAGTTACGAATCACCTTGAAGGCAAGGCCTCCTTCGCAGTCCCCAGCGGCGGCTACCCTCTGGCGGACTACATCGGTTCCTCCTTCCTGTTCAACGCCTTTCCCAACCAGCCCATCAAGGGTTCGTTCACCACGCCGGCCACCTACGGCGTTGGCATCGCAAACACTTTGATCTCCAAAACTCGGATCTCGTTCGACTTCCGCCTGCAGGATTACAACCGCTTCTCCAGTGTCCCCGTCAACTTCGGCATCAACAAGAGCAACACGAAGGACAACGGCCTCCCTGCTGAGAAGCGTCTGATCTTCGACTTCAAAAACGCCTACAGCTATGCCTTCGGGGTCGAGCGCAGCATCACCGAAAAAATGACTGTTCGCGCGGGCTACCACCTGGACCTTTCACCCGTACCCGACAAGAGCGTCGGTCCTCTCTTCCCGGATTCAACGCGCCACAGTTTCACGGTAGGTGCCACGCAGAAGATCAAAGACAAGGACTTCACTTTCTTCTACGAAGCGATGAAATTCCGAAATCGGACCACCGATGTCGCGGCGAACGCGAATCTCTATACCAACGGGCTGTACCACAATTTCGCCCACGTCGCGGGTCTCGGCCTTCGCTTTGACATGCCGAAAATGCCGTCCCTGACGAAGAAGCACTAATTAAGGATATCGATGATGCGATTAAAATTACTGGGCACCTGTTTCCTCGTCGCCTTATCAATCGGGAGCGTGCAGGCACAAACCGCTCCTTTGGAGACCACCACTTTCGTTGTAATGGGTGAAGGGCTCGCCGCCGGCATGGCCAATTTCGGACTCAGCAGCATTGTGCAGTCCCAGAGCTTCCCCCAGGTAATCGCCACCCAGATGAAGACCGCCTTCACTCAGCCGCTCATCCAGCCGCCGGGCATTGGCGACATCGTCGGCTACCCGGGTCGTGAAGCGATTATCGGAGTCTATCCGCAGGGTACGGTTCGAATCTTTCCCCCGCAGCCGAACCCGAACGACAACGCACCGCCTCTGTTTGTCCTCAACACGTCGATCCCCGGGCATAAGCTCTCTGACGCGCTCACGATGCGTCCCGTCTCTCCTGTCATTCAACGCAACGACATGAAGCAGACGGTGTTCAACATGATCCTCGGCTTCCCCCAGCTGTTCTTCCAGCGCCCGGTTCCGCTTTGGACTCAATTCGAATACGCCAAAGCGCTGTTCCCCACCGTCACCCTCATCGAACTCGGCTTCTACGAAGCGCTGGATGCCGCGATTGCCGGTGACGCGACCCGGATGCCCGACCCGGCAGCGTTCGCTGCGAACTACACGACCGTCGTCAGAGGGTTCCGTCGTCTCCAATCGCAGGTCATCGTGACCACGATTCCCAACCCCGTAGACACTGCATATTTCGCAACACCCGCGATGGCTGCACCCGTTGTCGCCACCTTCCCCGGACTCCTCACCGCCGCATACTCCATCACGCCGCAGGATTACATAACGCGCAATGGCATGCAGGCCATCTCCACCCAGTTCTGGAACCGCTCCCTCGGACCTCTTCCGGCCGGCTCCATCCTGACCGCTGCGGATGCCGCGAACATCACCAATCGCGTGAACGCTCTGAACGCCCAGATCATTAACATCGCCAAGGCTGAAGGCGCAGTCGTGTACGACCTGAATGCCTTCTTCCGCAGGGTTCGCACCACGGGCGTGATAGTCGGCACAAGGACGATCAGCGCAGATTACCTCGGCGGGTTCTATTCGCTCGACGCCATCTATCCCGGCGCCACCGGTCACGCGCTCATCGCGAACGACATCCTGACGCTGATCAACTCCACCTATAAAACGTCATTTGCACTGGTCAACCCGGCAACCATCGCCGCCACGGACCCCACCATGCAGTACCTCAAGCCGAACACCACTGGCTTCAGCGCCCGCAGCCTCGGCGTCGCTATCGATGAAGGCCAGCAATGATGAGCACCCAACGTAAGGGAAACAGCATGAAACGATCGATCGCCTTTTCACTTTGTTTTCTTGGGATGCTCGCCAGCAGCGCGAGTGCAGAGCTGACGCTCTTCTTCCCTCCGCTGGCGAAACCTCTGAAGCTGCCGCCCGGCAACGTCATGACGCTGCCGATCAACAATGACACCAGCATGTTCGGCGACGCACTGCGCGCAGTTGACTGCACCAACGACGCCGATCTGCCGTACGGGATCTGCGGGAACCAGCTATTCGGCGGACTGGTCATGACCGACAGCCACCTCAAAGGCAACATCACGGTTCAGTTCTTCCCGACGAGCCCCGGACTGGCGCACTTCGTCGTCAATGTCCACCAGTTGGCAGGCGAAGATGGCGTTCTCTCCGCTCCGCTCGGATTTTCGATGCCGGTGAAGAGCCAGTCGGTTTCCGACTCGGTGAAGCTGTCCTCGGGCGATCTGAACCTGCTTACCGGTGAGGTGTTCAACCTCGAATTCAACGTCAGTTTCGTGAACAGTGCCCTGTTCGCGATCGCTAACGTCAATCCGAAGCTCAAGTCGCCGATCATCACGTTCCCCGGTGTCCGTGGACATGCGTGGGCGAGCTTCCGTCAGCGGGGCGATGGCTTGCTGGACTTCCGCTTCCGTGGCGAGACCTTCCTGCCACTCGGCCGCGAAATCGAAGGCGATCCGGTACGCTTCCCTCTCCCTCATTGCGGTCCGGAAGGCCAATGCGCCAGCGTTTTAGCGCGCGGCACCAGCCTGCATCCCCATCTCTACCTCGATACCCAGCCGCCGTCCGGCACGCCTTGCGGCGCCAACTGCCCCGACCTCCCGACCGATCGCCAGCAGGAATTCGCGGTGTCCAGCTTCTTCACAAACTTTGGCGACAACTTCGAGATCGACAATCCTGGTCTCGGCGGCGTCGGCCCCGGTCGTTCGCATCTCCAGGGTCGCCTCGGCGTCCAGTTCGGACCCCGCGCCGGCAACACAATTTCGTTCACCCAGGCGCTGCTCCTGCCTGGCGGTCTTTTCGCCACGCCTCCCGTCAGCACCATCACGGGCCCGGGGTTCCAGCCTGGTTTCGTTGGGCAGAACGAATTCCTGCCCTTCCCGAACGTCACCTACTATCTGCAGCGCGTCGCCATGGTTGACGAGCCGTATGGCTTGCTCCACGGCGCAATCGATGTCCGCACGGGCGAAGTAATCGGCGAGATGGAATACCCGATGTTCCTGAATACCGCCGTTGCTGAAGTCCTCTTCCGGCAGAATGCAGGACGCGTCTCGCTCGATCCGTTCTTTGTGATCGCGGGTAAGCCGATCGAAGACCACGCCCCGGAGTTCTACGCTCTGTTCCAAAAGGGTGTCAACGGCGAGACGATGTTCCGCTTCAATGGTCAGCACCGGCGCTCGTTTGCGACATTCCGTTTTCCCGGTCCCGACTTCCAGTTCGTCAACTCGTTCATCGGCGGACCCAAGGCCAACCTCGATATCTTCATTCGGATCCAGGCCGCCCACACCACCGATACACCAACGGCTATCAAGACCGGGAGCGGCAGCTTCGTCTCGAGCATTAAAGACAACGTGAGCTACAACTTTGCAATCCCTTGCAATCCCGTCGGTGCTCCTTTCACCTTCAGCTACACGAATGGTAACTCGGGCGCCTCGGGGGGAACCTTCACCATGAAGAGCCTCGCTTACGTCTCGTGCTCCAACTCCAGGCTCTCCACCGCTAAGCCCGGTGATTACGATACGATCAGCATTAATGGATTCGGAACCTGGAGCAAAGATGCCTCCGATGCCCTGCCTCGTCTCGCGACGGTGAACATCTCCCTCGCGCCCGGCGCCCCTTACTTCGGGATCCTCGTATACCAGAACCCCGACGCAAATCAAACCCTGGTCGTCTCAACCGCCAACAATAAGCCCACGGATGTGCTCGAGCCGTAACCGCGAATCCAGCCATGCCCTCCACAAAGACGATCCGCCAAACGGAGTTTCTCCCCTCAGTAAAGCCGGCGCAAGTGTACGAGGCACTGCTCAACGGGAAGAAGCATTCAAAGATGACCGGCGGTAAGGCCAGTGATGCTGGCACAGTTGGCGCAGCGTTCACCGCGTGGGATGGCTACATCTCAGGCACAACGCTTGAACTCGACCCGAACGAGCGCATCCTTCAGGACTGGACGACAACAGAGTGGCCCGACGGCGCTGCGCCATCGAAGGTCGAATGGACCTTCAGCGAGAAAGACGGCGGCACCGAAGTAACGCTTGTCCATTCCGACGTCCCAGCCGAGCAGGTCGAGTCCTATCGTGGCGGTTGGCTCGACTACTACTGGAACCCTATGAAGGAATACTTCGCCGAGCAGGCAGGTTGATTGCAGAGGGCCTGAGCACCACCTTGGGCCCGCTTTCACGCCGTCAACAGTGGCGAATCGTCAAACCTCGACCGCTCAACTCGTCCAGTAACAGAGTTACGGCGGATGTCATTGGGCTATCGCCTCGAATCACGATCGCCCACTCCAGGTTCTCACGGAATTCACGCGTGCTGATCTGCCATGCCCGCAACCCCGGCGGCGTGACTCCGCCGATCTGAATGACGGACCACTGCTTTACCAAAGCCATCGCAGTAGCACCATCGGGTTCCGGTCCACGAACGACGAAGTGGTTGTCGCCGTGGACCAGGATACCGGGCATCAGGGCTTATCAGCTGTTGGTGCGAGCCAGCGGAACAGGAAGAAGTGTCGGCCGCACAAGCCACAGCGATACGGCGAATAGAAGAACGCAATGGCGCGCTCCATCGCATTCCGCGCGCCGACAACTCGGAACTCAATCGAGCCGCAGTTTGGACAGCGGGGTGAAGGCACCTACTCGCTTCCACTCTCAGGGCGGTTTTGGGTGCTCTGGTCACGCCAGGCGGCACCAGCCTGCTCACCTGCCGCTCGAACCGGTGGCTTACGTTTCGCAGCGGCCGCGGCACGCGTCGTCGCCCGTTCGTCCGCCAGAGTCTGGATATCGAACTCGGTCAGCGTCAGCGAAAGGTTCTCGGCATCCGCATCGGCCCGGTCCAGCAGACCGCGGCAAAGCAGGGGCAATTCCTGAAGCGCAATGCCGTGTTTGCGGGCGATAGACAAGTCCGCCCGAACCGTACGCTTCGTCCAGACCTTGTCGGTACCTACTGACTCGAACGAGAATACGCGGAAATCTTTTTCGTGAGTAAAGCCGGTGAGTAGATATTCCATTGTCTTCCTTGTCTTCAGTATTTGTCGCTTCGTGGCGCGTCCGTGGCACGCTGCAACCGCGATGCGCGGATTGCCTGGAAGCGGGGATCGGCACCGATCATCACTCGAACCTGGTCGCTAAGTTCGCGCCACGTCGTGATGAAGTAGCCGGCACTCTCGTGAGCCAGAACCTCGGCTCGTTTCTCTTCCAGAATGCCCAGGACGACGTTCGTTTCCTCAAGAGCAGGGCCGCTTTGGCTCGCCGCAATGGTTTGAAAGGCGAGCGCAACGCGCACAAACTCGGCCTCGACCAAAGGTCGAATCTGCTCTGCAAGCTCAATCTGGTTGGGCGTTCCCGTCAATGCGACCGTGACCGGCAACTCTTCTCGACGAACCAACCAGTCTCCTGAACGCACAGGGGTCTAAGGAGAGAGCGATCAGATTGGCCGACTTAGCTCAGTGAATCTGCGGCGGGACAGGATTCTTCCCGCACCACTATTGTCGGCCAGAACTCTGAGCATGTCAATCACCACTCTTGTCCGGGAGGGCACAGTTCCACACACTGGCAACCCCGAAGCGGCCCCGGCGCCGCTCGAAGTCGATCACCCCGCTTGATCTGAAGCCACAAACTGGCGCATTGTAAAATCCATTCGGCGTCCTGATAAACTCCACAATCGACACCGTGCGAACCGCGACGTCCCAACGAATCATGAGTAAAAACAAATTCCCCGCACTCCACAACGCTATGTGGCCCGGCCTTGTCGGCAAGGGCGCTGATTCCGAGCCACCCATCGCCCTCGACACGATGCTCGACATGACCGCCGCAGCTGAAGTCGACGGCGTTCGTTTCGATGGCGCGGACCTTTTCCTTTGCTCGCCGCATACTGATATCGACTCGTCCGACGACGACCTCAAAAGCCTCGCCGATAAGCTCAGCTCAAGGAACCTGGTGGCGGGCTCGCTCGTCGCGCCTGTCTGGCCTCCAACCGGTGGCGGTTCCGCCATTGGTAACGAGGAAGAGCGCGGCCGTTTCCTGACGCAGGTCCGCAAGAGTTGCGAGATCGCCCGGAAGCTGCACGGGCTCGGCGTCAGACCCTGTGGGGTCATCCGAATCGACTCGGCGACGGGCATCGAAGACTGGGCAAAAGACCCCGCTGCGAACACGAGAAAGATCGCGGCCACGTTCCGCGAGGCCGGGCAGATCGCCGAAAGCTTCGGCGAGCGCCTGGCAGCCGAAGGCGAAATCTGCTGGGGCGGCATGCAGAGCTGGCGGCGCAACGTGGAACTCCTGGAGATGGTCGGTATGCCCAAAACGGTTGGTTTTCAGGCCGACATGGCGCACACCATGCTCTTCACTATGGGCTACAACGCCCCCGATGACCGCCTGTTACCCGAGGACTTCGACTGGTCCAACGGCGAAGAACTCGCCGCCGCTTATAAGAAGATGGCGAACGCGCTTCGGCCCTGGACCTTCGATTTCCACGTCGCCCAGAACGACGGCACCGTAAAAGGCCAGGGTTCGCACGACAAAACCGGGCGCCACTGCCAGGTGACTGACCCGAATGGCCGCCTCGATGTGGTGCGCGACGCCGGCGCGTGGATGCGCGACGAGATGGGTGAAAAGACCAAAGCCTTCGCCCATATTTGCTGGGACGGCTGCATGTTCCCCAACGACGTAATGACGAAGCAGCAGACCTGGAATGACATCCTGAGGGCCATGATTGCCGTCCGCGATGCGCACGGGTGGGAGTAACCAGGTGAAGAAAAAACTCAATATCGCGATGATCGGCTACGGCTTCATGGGCCGTACCCACTCCAATGCGTTTCGAAAAGCGCCGAACTTCTTCGATCTGCCTTATGACCCTGTCCTCAAGACGGTCTGCGCAAGGAATGCCGAGAAGGCTGCCGCTTTCGCCGCTCAGTGGGGCTACGAGCGCTCCGAGACCGACTGGCGTAAGGTCGTCGAATCTCCCGACATCGATGCCGTCGATATCGCCAGCCCCAACGACACTCATCACGACATCGCTCTCGCCGCCGCCGCCGCCGGCAAAATCGTCCTTTGCGAAAAGCCTCTCGGTCGCAATCCGGCTGAATCGGAAGCCATGGTCGCTGCCGTCGAGAAGGCCGGTGTCCCGAATACCGTCTGGTACAACTACCGTCGCGTTCCCGCCGTCACGCTCGCCAAAAAGCTCATCGACGAAGGCCGGCTCGGTCGCATCTTTCACTACCGGACCGTCTTCCTGCAGGACTGGACGATTTCACCGGACCTGCCGCAAGGTGGGCAGGGTCTCTGGCGTCTCGATGCCGCGGTCTCGGGCAGTGGCGTCACCGGCGATCTTCTCGCGCACAACATCGATACCGCCATGTGGCTGAACGGCCAGATCAGCGAGGTCTCCGCCGTCACCGAAACTTTCGTGAAGACGCGCAAGCACAACCTGACCGGTCAGGATCAGCCCGTCAACATCGACGATGCCAGCCTGTTCCTGGCCCGGTTCACTAACGGTTCCCTCGCCACCTTCGAAGCCACCCGTTACGCACGAGGCCACAAAGCTCTGTATACCTTCGAAATCAACGGTGAGAAAGCGTCAATAAAGTGGGACCTCCACGATCTCCATCGCCTCGAATACTTCGACTACGCCGATGAAGCGCAGCTTCGCGGCTGGAAGAGCATTCACATCACCGACGGTGATCATCCGTACATGAGCCACTGGTGGGTACCTGGCCTTCAGATCGGCTACGAACACACCTTCGTGCATCAGGCTGCCGATTTCATCACCTCCCTTGCCGACGGCAAACCAACTGCACCCACCTTTCGCGAGGCACTGAGCACCGACTATGTGGTGGACGCAGTTCTCCAGTCTGCCCGGTCCCGACAGTGGGAGACTCCAAAAACATCCTGATTGACGCCCTAAGCTGAGGTGCGGGGCTGTACGATGGAGTTGAGGTCCGCTGTTTCAGCGGTGCACGCGCTTGAGCTCCATCCTCGAACCCCAGCACGAAGTTCCACCACCGGATAAGACGCGCCTTCGGGACGATCCCAGCTTTGCGTCCGCGAAGATGGCTGGCTTCCAGTACATCGCCGTTGGCGTGTTCCTGATTCTTGTGTCGGGATTTTGGGAACTGCAGATTCAGAGCCCGGAGATCTACAATGAGCGTGCCGAGCGCAACCGAATCAAGGCGTTTCCGCTGGTGGCGCCGAGGGGGAAGATCCTGGACCGCGACGGGCGCACCATCGTGGACAACCACTCCGCCTGGAGCCTGATTCTTTCCCGCGAAACGCTGAAAGAAGAGCACGTTCACGAAATCGCCGAAGGTCTGCACCTCGACTACGACGATCTGCTGAAGAGGGTCCGGCGCCGTCGTCCCAAGTACGAGCCCATCATCATCAAGGAAGACCTCTCGCCGGCGGATCTTGCCTTCGTTGAATCGCATCGCGACGTCCAGACATTCCCGGAGATGGAACTGATCGAGACCCAGCGCCGCCTCTACCCCACGACGGGCATCCTCGCTCACCTGATTGGCTACACCGGTGAAATCAGCGAGTACGAACTCGACAACCCGGACTTCGCGAAGTACAACCAGGGCCAGATTATCGGCAAGACCGGCATCGAAAAAGGCTACAACGATTGGCTGATGGGCACGGACGGGGAACGCCGATCGATCGTGGACAACATGGGACGGGAACACGAAGTACTGGGCCAGAAGCCCGCCACGCCCGGCAAGAACCTGCAGCTGACGATCGATCTCGACCTGCAGGCCGTCGCGGAACTGGCGCTCGGCGACAAGCGGGGTGCGGTCGTGGCGTTAAATCCGGCGAACGGAGAAGTCCTGGCCATGGCTTCGCGGCCCACCTTCGACCCCAACAAGTTCGCGGTTCGCATCAAGTCGAAGGACTGGAAGGAAATCACCAGTGACCCCGGCAACCCACTGCTGAATCGGGGCATTCAGGCGCAACTCGCCCCTGGCTCCACCTTCAAGCCGATCGTGGCGCTGGCGGCCATGGAATCCGGCGTCATCGATGAAGACACTGCCTTCAACTGCCCTGGGGGAGCCACGTTCTATGGCCATTACCACCGGTGTTGGGCCGTGCATGGAGCTGGCGTATCGCTCCATAAGGGCATGGCCCAATCCTGCGACACCTACTTCTACAACGTAGGCAACAAGGCCGGAATCGACACCCTCGCCTTCTATGCCAAACAGGCTGGCTTCGGCCAGAAGTCAGGGATCGACCTCCCCAACGAGGCGGGCGGCATCGTGCCTTCTCCGGAATGGAAACTAAAAACGCAGCGCCAGAAATGGTACGCCGGCGAAACCATCTCGGTCTCGATCGGACAAGGCGCTCTCACGGTCACGCCCCTGCAACTCGCGCGAGCCATTGGCGGACTCGCGATGGGTGGCGTTTGGCACCGTCCGCACCTTGTCCAGGCGGACACGGCTACGGAGAAGCCGAGCGAGTGGGCACTGAATCCTGAGAACGTTCGCAAGATTGTCTACGGTATGTTCGGCGTGGTCAAC
>JAOAPO010000473.1 GCA_025462945.1 Bryobacterales bacterium | reverse complement strand
CCTGCGTACAGGCTTCCCAACTGCGAACCAGTTGCTCCGGCGCTCCGTGGTTTTTGCGCCATCGAGAGTTCAATCGGGAGCAAATAATTCAGAAGTACGCCTAACGCGCATTCAAACGTCCGGGTATCGTCGCCAACCTGCCTCCATCCGCAGAGTTGCCGCGCCTGGGGCGCCTGGCGAAGCCAACACGGCGGTGCTTGATCCTCACTCGACAGGCTCTCACTAGCCTGACCAACGATCGGAGCACTCCCTCCACCCTTGTCATCGGAGTAATGCAGATCAACCCCCAGATGCCTGCCGGCGTTGTTCCCGGAACCTCGGTGCCCGTGATCGTCACGAACGGAGGAGTTAAAAGCCGGACCGCCAGGATAGCCATCGCCCGATAGTTCCGGTCGGTGGTATCTGGGTACCTCTTTAACTCATTTCCTTGACACTCCGTTTAAGAACCTGCTATTAATACAACACTCACCTGACTTAGTGTATGCAGGTGAGTGTAAAAGGGCTCCGTCTTGACGGTCGCCCTTCATCGTCCAACGTCAGGACACTTCCCCAAACATCGGTTTTGAGCGCAGTCTTCGCCTCTACGGCGGAGCTCTGCCTTTCACCGAAACGTCACCCATCTTATCCGTCACCGGAGGTGAGTTGTGTTCTTCGAAAGTGTATTGACCCGCGGCGAAAAACGCCCCGCTGTTTTCAAATTTGCGCTGGCCGCTCTGGCTGCGTCTCTCTTCATTTCCAGCGCTGCCGCCCAATCGACTTTCGGCTCCTTCGTCGGTTCGGTTAAAGATCCGTCAGGCAGCGTTCTCAACAATTGCATCGTCAGCGCTATAAGTCTGGCCACCTCGGCCAAACGAACCACTGTCACGAACCAGGATGGTGCGTACTCGCTGGTGAACATCGAACCGGGCACGTACAACGTGGCCATCGAGGCTCCGGGGTTCCAGCAGGCGCTCTTCAGGAACGTGACCCTCGAATCACGCCAGACATTCCGTGTGGATGCCACCATGGCTCTGGCGACGCAGAGCCAGTCCGTCAGTGTGAACGAAGTGGCCGATTCCGTTATCACCACGGACGTTTCCAGCATCGCCAACACGAAGACCGGGAAAGAGCTTCTTGATCTCCCCATCGCCCTGAGTTCCCGCGGCGGGGGCTCCACCAGTCCCATCTCGACTCTCACCACCCAGGCAGGCGTCCAGACGGATGGCGGCGGCAATCTCTCGGTTGCCGGGGCCAAGCCGGCAATGCTTTCAGTCACCATCGACGGCATCAGCAGTGTTAACCCGCGCAGCAGCGCACCTATGGCGGAACTCTTCCCGTCGTTCGGCGCAATTGCCGAAATCCGCGTCAGTGAGATCAACAACGCGGCCGAATTTGGCGGCGTCAGCGACATCACGACGACCTCACGCGGCGGCTCCAACGCGTATCATGGCGGCGTCTTCGAGAACCTGCAGAACACGGCTTTCAACGCCCGCAACACCTTCGCTGCCACCGTTCCCAAGCTGATCATGAACAACTTCGGCGGCTATGCCGGTGGACCGCTGTCCGTGCCGCACCTTTACAACGGCCACGACAAGACATTCTTCTTCGCCAGCTACGAAGGTTTGCGGCTGTCGAAGGAATCGGTGTTGACGCAGAGCGTTCCCACCCCAGCGCTGCGCTCCGGCGACCTTTCGGTCTATAAGGCGTTCAAAGACCCTCTGTCAGGCGCTGCATTCCCCGGCAACATCATTCCGCCTTCGCGCATTTCACCCATCTCATCCAAAGCACTCGACATCTACTATCCGCAGGTGAACACCGGTGTGCCCGGTGCGATCTCAGCAAACTACGTGCAGCTTTCCCTCACCCCCACTACCAGCAATCAGGGTGACTTCCGGCTTGACCAGACCATCAACTCGAAGCAGACCGCCTTCGCACGATTCACTTACAAACGCCGTCTGGTAGTTGCCACGCCGGGTTCGTCTGTTTTTGCAGGGCCAACCACGCAGCCCGAGAACGACTTCGGCCTTACTGTCGCCCACAACTTCGTCATCTCGTCCCGCCTGATCAACGAAGTTCGCTATGGCTTTACCGGGGTACACTCCGCCAGCGGCAACAACACCGTCGCCACCGCTACCATCGCGGCCCTCGGCTTCACGGGCATCCCCGACCCGCCCCCCGGCAGCGGCGGACCATCCTTCAGCATCACGGGGTTCCAGGCAGGCGGGTTTGGTTCTTCCAGCATCTCCAAAGGGGATAACAGTCAGGTTCTCGACAACCTGACCTTCATCGACGGACGCCACACCATCAAGTTCGGTGGCGATTACCGGCACATGTCCGCCTACTTCTCGAACGTCTTCGCGGGTAGCCGCTCTGGCAGCTACACATTCAATAATTCTTCTGCGACCAGTGGCATCATCGGGAACCCCTATGCGGCGTTCCTGCTGGGGATTCCGGACACGACAACACTCGCAACCGTCAAGAATCCTGACACGGCGTCCGTGGGCAACGCTTACGCATTCTACGTCCAGGACGACTGGAAGGTGACGCCCAGCCTCACCCTCAACTACGGTCTGCGCTGGGAATACCACCCGGCCTTCCGCGACTCGCGCGATAATATCGCCAACTTCCTCCAGGACTACACGTCCGTCGTGAACGGCGTCACCGTCCGGGGCGCGGTCGTCATTCCGGACAACGGCGGCAAACACGTCAATCCCGACTTCGTAGCATCCATCAGCCCCACGCCGATCATCACAGCCAGCCAGGCTGGTTTGTCCGCGAGCCTGCACCACTCCTCAAAGACGAGCTTCGCCCCGCGCATCGGGTTCGCGTACCGCCCGTTCGGCAATGACAAAACGGTAATCCGCGGCGGGTATGGCCGCTACATCGAGACGCTGCTGAGCTCGCTCATTACGGCGGGCTGGGCGGTGGCCGCCAGCGAGGTGGGCAACTACACGAATAGTGTGGTCAACGGCAAGCCCACGCTCAGCTTCCCGTACGCATTCCCCTCTAATCTGGCGCAGCCCGGCTCAGCGAGCTTCGAGTACTCGAGCGATCCGCGATATCGCGACCCGTGGGTCCAGCAGTGGAACCTCACGATCGAGCGGGACCTTGGGTGGAAGACTGCCCTGCGTGCCACCTACGACGGCAACCACGGCTCGCAGCTTGGCTACAGCATCAACCTCAACCAGGTTCCTGCCAACACGGTAGGTTTCAACGCGGTCAAAGCTTCCGCTCCGTACCCAATCTGGTCGCACATCACGCAGTACCTGAACGGGGCGCGCAGCAATTACAATGCTGCGACCATCGCCGTGAATAAGCGCTTCTCGCAGGGTCTGATGTTCCAGAACTCGTACGTTTTCGCCAAGAATCTGGGGAACGGTGCGGGCTACGCACCGACCGGCTTTGCCGGTGAGTCGGGCGGCCGCGCGACGGACCCGCAGAACATCAATCTTGATTACGGCAATGTCGCGTTTACCCGCCGCCATCGCTTCCTCTCCACCTTCGTCTACGAATTGCCCTTCGGCCGCAACCACGCGTTCCTCAACTCCTCAAACGGACTTGTTGAGCGCGTTGTCGGCGGCTGGCAACTCTCCGGGGTCGTCGTTTCGCAGACGGGCCCCTTCCTTACAGTGACCGCGTCAGGGGCGGACCCCATGGGCAGCAACTTTGCGAATCTCGAAGGCGCCGGACGCGCGGACGTCGTCAACGGTACCTCCGTAATTCCGGCAACCCAGACCATCCGTACCTGGGCCAATGCCGCCGCTTTTGCGATCCCCGCAAACAACATCGGGCGTGCCGGCAACTCTCCCATCGGCTCCGTCGTCGGACCCGGTTCTCAGGTTGTCTCGCTCTCTATGTTCAAGACGGTACCGATCGTCGAGGGCACTGCCATGCAGCTTGGTGTTGCCATCTCGAACGCCCTCAACCACCCGAACTACGGCAGCCCCAGCCTCAACATCGCGAACACGGCCAGCTTCGGCCAGATCACCACCATGCAAACCCAGGAAAATGGCGGACCACGCAGTCTGCAGCTCACTGCGAGGATCACATTCTGACCATGACCAACAGGAATACTCTTTTTGCGCTCGCTGCCATTGCGGGCTTGCTCGCCACCGCGAACCTTGCCCTCGGGCAAGGCCGTGGCGGCGGCCGGGGTGCGGCCGCGGCTCGAACAGGCCCTCCCCCTGAGACAGAGCCCGGCATCCCTGTCAATGACGCACTCACGATAGCCAAGTGCGCCAGTTGCCACGCGAAGGACGACAAAGGAAATTTGAGCCGCATTTCCTGGATCCGCACCACGCCGGAAGGGTGGCAGGAGGCCATCAAGCGGATGGTCCGGCTGAATGGCCTCACCCTCGCCCCCGCTGACGCCCGACTGATCGTGAAGTATCTCAGCAACTCCCATGGCCTCGCGCCAGAAGAAGCGAAGCCTGTGATGTACATGACCGAGCACCGCATTCAGGATGAAGTCATTCCTAATGAGTCCGTCAAAGGCACCTGCAACAACTGCCATGCGCTCGGACGTGCATTCCAGTGGCATCGCACGGTAACCGAATGGGCTCTTCTGGCCGACATGCACTCCGCTCTTTACCCGCAGGCTGAATCCGCGTTCCGCCGCCACGGTGCGGGACGCGGTGGTGCAGCTGCCGGTGGCGGAGCCGCGGCCAACATCGCTGGTGGAGCAGCCGGACCCGGCGCAGCGCCGGCCACGCCGAACGCTGCCGCGCCTCCGACCGCTCCCGTGTCCCTTGACCTTTCCCTGGATTTCCTTGGAAAGAGTTATGCGCTGAATACGCCCGAATGGGCGGCGTGGAAAGCCCGGATGCGCGCCCCGAAGATCTCGGGCAAGTGGCTCGTCTCCGCTCATGTGCCGGGCAAAGGTCAGTACTCCGGCGAAGTGGTGATCACCCCCGGTCCGGCAGATGATGAGTTCAAGACCACCGCGAAGCTGCAGTCGGCTTCTGGCGGACCCGCAATCAACCGCACCGGCACCGGACTCGTCTACACCGGCTTCTCCTGGCGTGGACGCTCGAGGTCACCCACGCTTGCGGCAAAGGCAGCTCCGGATGACCTTGGTCATGAGATGCGTGAAGCGCTGTGGATCTCGCCCGATCAAACAACGGCAGAAGGCCGCTGGTTCTGGGGCGAATACTCCGAGTTCGGAGTCGACGTGAAGATGCGCCGCGCAACCGCCGAACCGCAGTTGCTCACGCTCGACAAGGCCTCTCTCAAAAGTGGCTCCACGGCGCAGCGCATCCGCGTCATTGGCAATTCTTTACCTGCGGCTGTGAAGGCTGCGGACCTGGAATTCGGCTCCGGCATCACCGTCAAGTCAATCATTTCGCATACTCAGTCGGAGATCGTCGCTACCGTCGATATTGCTGCCGATGCGGTGTCCGGCAAGCGCGACCTGGTTCTTGGGTCCGCCATCCTGGAAGGCGCGCTGGTCGTTTACGACAAGATCGATTACATCAAGGTTCTGCCCGAAGCTTCGCTCGCCCGTCTTGGTGGCGACGAAGCGGATGTCCACCCGCGCGGCTACCAACAGCTTGAAGCTGTCGCGTGGCACCGCGGGGCGGACGGCAAGCTCCGCACTCCCGATGACATCGAACTTGGCCCGCTCGACGTCACCTGGAGCGTGGAGGAGTTCTTCGCGGTAATGGGCGACGATGACAAAGAGTTCATCGGCAGCCTGGATGCCAAAGGTTTGTTCACGCCGAATATCGATGGTCCGAATCCACAGCGCAAGTTCGGCCGGAATAACTACGGCGATGTTTGGGTTGTCGCCTCGGCGAAGGACGCCAGAGATAAGGACGGCAAGCCGCTCACTGGTAAGTCGTATCTGATTGTCACAGTCCCCACTTACATCCGCTGGGATCAGCCCGAGGTATCGAAATGACCGCTACAGCTACACGTACTTACAATCTTGGTGAGTTTCATCAGTTCGAAGGCGGAGGGCGCAAGTTTCTGTATCTCGTCCCCGCCGGCGCCATCTTCGAGATGGACACGGCTGTCGAAACTACCATTAGCCTCCTTCGCGAAGGAGCCGCAGAACACGAGCAGCTCACCGCGCGTCTCGCTGAGCGCGGATTTGCCTACACGGATGCCGACGAGCTGGTGCAGGAACTGTACCGCGCTCGCGTGATCGTCGCCGGCGACTACATCAAGGAACCTCTTGATCCCCCGCCCGCGGACTTCCCGCTGCAAAGTCTCGTCATGAATCTGACAAACCAGTGCAATCTCTCCTGCACTTACTGTTATGAGTTCGGCGAGGACAAAGTTGCAACGCCCGAAGGCAAGCAGAAGTTCATGGATATCGACACAGCAAAGGCTTCCGTGGACTTCCTGCTTTCGTCCTCAGCCGGACGCAGCACGGTTCACATCACTTTTTTCGGTGGTGAGACCCTGATGAACTTCCCGCTGCTGAAGCAGGTCGTCACCTACGCGAATGAGCGCGCTGCGGAACAGGGACGCGGCATCGACTTCAGCCTGACGACCAACGCAACGCTTCTCACCGCCACTATCATCGAGTTCCTCTCGGAGAACCGTATCGGCGTGACCGTCAGCATGGATGGTCCGGCGGATCTGCATGACAAGCTCCGTGTGTTCTCCAATGGCAAGGGCAGCTATGACATCATCGCTCCCCGCGTTAAGGCGCTGATTGCGGGTCATCGGACCCGAGCCATCACGGCTCGCGTAACGTTGACGAACGGCGTCACCGATGTGATGCGGATCTACAAGCACCTGAAGCATGACCTGGGCTTTCACGAAGTCGGCTTCGCTCCGGTTACAACCTCGCCAGATCGCCTCTACGCAATTGGAGAGCGCGGCATGGATGGTGTTCTGGACGACTTCCATAAGCTCGCGGATGAATATCTTGAGTACGCTCTGCGCGGCGAGATGCACGGCTTCTCGAACGTCAGCGATACGATCGCTGAACTGATTCAGGGTGTAAACAAATCACACCCCTGCGGCGCTGCCCTCGGCCTTCTGGGTGTGGGACCTTCGGGCGACATCGCCCCCTGCCATCGCTTCGTCGATTCAGACGAGCACTCGCTTGGCAACATCGCCACCGGCGTGGATCGCGAAAAGCAGGCGGACTTCCTCAACCGCGGGCACGTGAACAACAAGTACGATTGCCAAACCTGCTGGGCTCGGCCGCTTTGCGCCGGGGGCTGTCACCACGAAGCCTTCGTCCGGTACGGCGACACGGGCCATGCCAACCTCCACTATTGCGACTGGATCCGCGACTGGACAGATACCTGTCTGAAGATCTACGGCACCATCAGCGCACACAACCCTGAGTTCCTCGAACAATTCGCCGAAAGGAAGGCACTGAATTGAAACATCTGAAAGGCCTGAACAGGAAGGCCCGCCGCATCGACGGCCTGGTTACACAAATGGAGGCAGCCGCGAAGGCGCCTGTGGCTGACTCCGCTTCCGATGATGACGTTGTGGCGCTGCAGCAGACGCCGCAGCGGCCGCACATCCCAATGGGTTGCGCCCTGGCGTTCTCCCCAGGCTGGGAAGTCGATTCAGCTGGTGGCACCGCCGGACTGTGCCAGCCCGTCGAGCGCGACATCTACGACTGCTACGTCACATGCTTCTGGCCCGCACAGGTTCCGGACCACCTCAACAACTATCCCGACTGGGCGAGTAAGTGCGCCACAGCCACGAAAGACTGGCGCAAGCTCGATCTGGTCTTCCCATAGGCCAACCATGAGGAAAACAATGAAGCGACTACTTACGCTCTTGGCGGCATCGTGCGCGTCGCTCGCCGCGGGCACGCTGTTCAGTGGGTCTTACCCCGACCTGATCCTCATCATTGATGAGGCCCAGGGCAAGGTTATCGACACTATCAAGCTGGAGACCGGACTGCCAACCAGCGTTCGGCTCTCGCAGGATAAAAAGACTCTGCTGGTTTCGACCAACGATCACGCGGGTCTCGAAATCATCGACATCGCAACCCGCAAGGTGATCAATCACTTCGTTCTGAACGATGCCACGCATCGGTACAGGATGCAGGGCGGCGCGCCCGATCCCGAAGGCAAGCTCGTCTACACGACCACCACGCAGATGACGAAGCAGATCGACCGGTACGAGATCGGCAAGCCGAAGTACACAATCATCGACCTGGCGCAGCAGAAGATCGTTAAGACGGTCGATCAGCCGACCGAACCGGCGACCGGCGCTGCGGCTGGTGGTGAGGGCGGCGCTGGTGGCGGGGGAGGGCGTGGTGGAGGCTTCGAAGTCTCACCGGACGGGAAGTTTCTGTACCAGTTCGGTGCCACGGTGAAAGTGCTCAAGGCCGACGACTTCAGCGAGGTGGAGACGATCCCGCTCTCGCAGCCCGAAGCTCCGGCCATGGAAGCGCTTGGACTGGGAGGTTTGCAGGAGGCTCTGGCGGAACCGGGTCAGCGCGTCTCGCTGTTCACGTTCGCCGACCCGATCGTCCACAATCGCGTGTTCGGCCTGGCGACCTTCGACCTGAACAAACGCAAGTTCGACTTCAAGCCGATCGGCCCGTCGCCCATGGCCATGACGTACCTGCGTGTGGCTCCCGACAAGAAAGAAGCCTACACGGTTATCGTGAACGGCACGCAGGGCAACCGCCGGTGTGAGTTCTGGGCGATTGATCTCCCGACCTCAAAGCTTGCTCGTACTGCCGAGGTCGCATGCCGCTCGCGCTTCAGCTTTGGGCTGTCGGCGAATGGCAAGAAGCTGTATCTGTACGGCGCGGGTTACGAGATAGAGGTCTTCGATGCGCAGACCCTGCAGCGCGAAGCCGTTTGGGATCTCGGCCACGATATGACCGGTGGCGGGCTCGTAGCTCTGCCGTGAGGCGCTGTTTCGGCATTCTGCTTTGTGCGGTGCTCGCTATCGGGCAAGTGCAGCAGAACGCAGCGGCGACCGCCCGACGCGCACTGGATTTGCTGCTCGGCGCGAAGTACGTCGAACTGAATGCCATGCTGACCGACATTGCGAAGGAGCGCCTGAACACGGCGTTCCTTCGGGATAAGGTCGGCGGCGAGGTGAAGGGCTTCGGCAAGCAGGGCGCGATCGGTCGGCCAGTGAGTGCCCTTGATGGAAAAAGCACGCTGGTCAGCTTTCCTGTTCACTTCGCGGAAACGACAGTGAACATTCAGTTCACGTTGAATGAGAAGCTGCAGATCGCCGGGCTTTACCTTCGTCCGCCGAATACGCCTTTGCCGCCGCTTCGCCAGCAGCCGGCTTACAGCACGAAGACGGCGTTTGCGGAGCGGGAGGTCACGGTCGGGGCGAACCCCTGGAAGCTGGGTGGAACGCTGGTCATGCCGAGCGGGAAAGGGCCGTTCCCTGCCCTCGTACTAGTTCACGGACCTGGACCGAACGATCGCGATGAGACTATATTTTCGACACGGATTTTCAAGGATCTTGCGGAGGGTCTTGCGACGCGTGGAGTCGCCGTGCTCCGTTACGACAAGCGAACGAAGACCTATGGAGACCGAATGGGCTCGGTCGAGTTCACCGTCGAGCAGGAAACAGTGGCCGATGCGGTCAGCGCACTGATGCTTTTGCGAAGCGAGCCCGGTGTGGACCCGAAGCGCGTGTTCCTGCTTGGTCATAGTCTTGGCGGCTATTTGGCTCCGCGCATTGCGGCTCGGGACAAGAAGCTTGGGGGTATCGTTTTGCTGGCTGCAAATGCCCGCCCGATCGAAGACATGGCTCTCGAACAGAACACTTATGCGGCGAGTCTGAATGGCCCACCTACAGCGGAGGGGCAGAAGAGACTTGCTTCCCTTAGGGCTGAAGTTGCGAAGGTGAAGGCGCTTGCCCCTGGCAAAGTGAACCCGCCAATTGTGATGGGATTGCCTGCCGCCTATCTGCTCGACCTCAAGGGTTATGACGCGGTTGCCGCCGCGAAGGCGCTTTCGCTGCCACTACTGGTGCTGCAGGGTGAACGCGATTTTCAAACGACTATGACGGACTTCAATCTTTGGAAACGCATGGGCGCGACAGCGAAGAGCTACCCTGCGCTCAATCATCTCTTCATCGCCGGACAAGGTACGAGCAGTCCCGCGGAGTACCGAGCTCCGGGCAATGTTGCCCCGGAAGTGATCTCTGACATCGCCACCTGGATTCTTCGGTGACGCGACGACAGTTGCTTGCTCTTGCGGGCAGTCTGCCTGTCATTGGGCGCGCTGCACCTGTGGACATCACGCTGAACATCAGCGAGATTATAGCCGACATCGGGCGCGGGCATACCGTGAAGACGCTTGCCTATAACGGGCAGGTGCCTGGTCCGTTGCTTCGAATGACCGAGGGAAAGATGACCTCCGTGGAAGTCGTCAACGACACTCGTGATCCGGAGATGGTGCACTGGCACGGCTTCCATACTCCTCCTGAAGTAGATGGCGCGCACGAAGAAGGCACGCCCATGGTGCAGGGGCGTGCTCGACGGACTTACACGTTTACGGCCACTCCTGCGGGAACTCGCTGGTATCACACGCATGCGATGGCCGGGCACAATCTCAAGATCGGCAGTTACTCAGGCCAGTTCGGCATGGTCATTGTCGAACCGGGTTCCGATCCGGCTCGGTACGACATCGAAGTTCCTCTTTTGCTCCATGAGTTCGACCCGTACTTTGCCGCGGCTGACGACATGGACGTCAGCTACAAGCTGTATACGGTCAACGGCAAGATGCTGGGTGCCGGTGAACCGATCCGGGTTAAGAGCGGGCAGCGCGCTTTGTTTCGAGTGGTGAATGCCAGCGCGACGCTGGAGCACAAGCTCGCGCTGGCCGGGCATAGTTTCCAGGTGATCGCGCTGGATGGTAATCCGGTGGCGACTCCGCGGAGTGTTCCCGTACTACGTCTGGCACCGGGCGAACGCGCGGACGCGATCGTCGAGATGACCCACCCCGGCGTTTGGACTTTTGGCGAACTCGATTTGAAGCAGCGCAGTCTGGGCGCAGGTATCGTCATTGAATACGCCGGCGCGACGGGAAAGCCGCAGTGGACGGCCCCACCCGCATTCACGTGGGATTATGCGGCGTTCGGCAAGAAGGAGCCGGCAGCGCAGCCCGACCATCGTATTCCGCTCATAATCGAGCCGGGCAAAGATGGGAATCTGTGGGCGATCAACGGCAAGTCGTACCCGAACACGGACGACATCATGCTGCGCCCGGGCAAGCGCAACCGCCTTGTTTTCGAGAACAAAGCTCACATGGATCACCCGGTTCACTTGCATCGGCATTCCTTCGAGCTGGTGGGCGCGCCGGGCGTGTTCAAAGACGTCGTGCTGCTGCCAGCTCACAAGACGGTAGAAGTGGATGTTGTGGCCAACAACCCCGGGCCTTCGCTGTTTCACTGCCATCAGCAGTTCCACATGGACTTCGGCTTTATGGCTCTCATGCGGTACGCGACTTAATCAGGTGGCCGGTGACGTTTGCTACCGCGAAGCTGATGCCCTGCAGGTTGCGCTCCGCGGGTATGCCGCGGGCAGACCTTGGGTAGCCGGTCGCGTAATGGATTTCCTCGTCGACACGGTAGCTGTCGCCGAGCATGACTCCGACGACACCGGGCATACAGCCGGGATAATGCTCGTGCGCGGAGACGATGGTGATTCCCGCTTCCAGTGCCCGCTCGATCAGCGGCGCGAACAACTCGACGTGCTTCTGGTTGCTGGTGCCGAGGCTCAGGTTGACGATATCCATCTTCTCGTCGATGGCCCATTCCATGCCGCGCGCCAGACATCGGGAGCTGGTCCGGAGGGCGTCGTGGAAGACCTTGACGGCGAAGTAGTCGACGCTTTTGGCATCGCCGGCCTTGTCCTGTATGGCGGCCATGACGGCGGTGCCGTGCCCGAGGCGATCGAGGATATCTCCTTTGGTGATGTTCCCGGTTGACGAGATCGCTATGCCGCCGGCGCACCCGGTGATGTGCGGGTGCCGGGGGTTTACGCCGCTATCGATGACAGCGACTCTTACGCCAGGCATAGCTGAGCCTTGCCTGCTTCGATCGTTATCACATAGTCGGCGATCTCAGCCAAGGCGGGCCGGTGCGTGATGACGATCACCGTCGCTCCTGGGAGAGCGACGCGGAGGTTGCGGGCAATGAGTTGTTCCATCTCGGGGTCGAGGGCGGAGGTGGGCTCATCAAGGACCAGCACGCCCGGATTTCGGAGAAGAGCGCGGGCGAGCGCAATCCGCTGCCGCTCGCCGACCGAGAGGGCCATGCCGCGCTCGCCGGTCTGGGTGTGATAACCGGCGGGCAGGCGCGCTATCAATTCATCGAGTCCGGCGGATTGCCCCACGCGTTCGATCTGCTCTTTCGAAGCTCCGCGGCAGCCCCAGGCGATGTTGGCAGCAATGGTGTCGTTGAACAGGTAGGGCGACTGGTCGACAAGCATCACCTGCTGCCGGAGGTCGGCCAGACGGAAGTCGCGGAGATCTATGCCGTCGATCAGCATTCGGCCCTGGCTTGGGTCGAGGTAGCGGACGAGGAGATCGGCCATCGTGGATTTCCCTACGCCGCTGGGCCCGAGAATGGCGCAGAAGCAGCCGGCGGGAATCTCGAGTGTGACATCTTCGAGCACCGTATTGCGGTCATGTCGGAGCCAGACGCCTTCGAAGGCGATGCCTGTCCGGATGCCGGTTAAGACCTGCGCGTCGGGCGACTCGGTGATCTCGGCGGGCGTATCGAACAGTTCGAACAGACGTCCAAGAGACACCCGCGCGGAGGCGAGGCTGGCTGAGAGGCTCATCAGATTCTGGACGGGCGACAGCAGCC
>JAOAPO010000460.1 GCA_025462945.1 Bryobacterales bacterium | reverse complement strand
AATCTCGACATCTCGCTGGCGGTTCAGGAGCTCGGCTACTTCTACGCGCCCGATCCGTCTAGCCAGAGAGCCTGCACCATCGGAGGCAACGTCTCTGAGAACGCTGGGGGACCCCATACCCTCGCCTACGGCGTGACGACCAATCACGTTCTCGGTCTGGAATTCGTGCTGCCGGATGGCACGATCCACACCACAGGAGGCAAAGAGCAGGACAGCCCCGGCTACGACCTGGTGGGTCTGCTCACCGGCTCGGAAGGCACCATGGTGCTGGTGACCAAAGTTGTGGTCCGGCTGATGCGCCAGCCTGAGAAGGTGAAAACGATCCTCGCCATCTACAACTCGGCTTCCGATTGCGGCGATACCGTGGCACAGATTACCGCGCGGGCGATCACGCCGGTAGCTGTCGAAATGCTCGATGGCGAGATGCTGCGCATGGTGGAAGAAGCGACGCACGCGGGCTACCCGCTCGACGCCGCGGCGGTGCTGCTGATCGAACTGGAAGGCCTCACCGAAGCCGTGGAAGAGCAGACACGCCAGATTCAGGAAGTCTGCGAGCAGTGCGGGGCGCGCGAGTTCCGCGTAGCCAAGACAGCTGAGGAGCGGGACCTGCTGTGGAAGGGCCGCAAGAACGCCTTCGGGGCCGTCGGCCGCGTCAGTTCGTCGTATTACGTGCAGGACGGCGTGGTGCCGCGCACCCAGATCGCGCCCACGCTCCGCTATATCGGCGAGGTTGCCAAGAAGTACAACCTCAGCATCAGCAATATCTTCCACGCAGGCGACGGCAACATGCATCCCATCATCCTGTTCAACGCGCGCATCCCGGAAGAACTGGAGCGCGCGAAGAACGCCGGTGAAGCGATTCTCAGCTACTGCATCTCGGTCGGCGGCTCCATCACCGGCGAGCACGGCGTGGGCATGGAGAAGAACGAACTGATGGATAAGCTGTTCCGTCCGGAGACGCTCGACTACATCGGCCGGTTCAAGACGCTGTTCGACCCGGCGGGGCGCCTGAATCCTGGCAAGGTCCTGCCCACCGGCAAAGGCTGCCTCGAAATCCGGCAGGCTCCGTTCAGCCGAAAAACCGCAGTCTAAGCCCGTTTCCGTCGCTTGCGGATATGATGTTTCTGTCCCATGCGCCTGTTCCTCACAGCACTACTCTCGGTCGCCGCGCTCTTCGCGCAGGCCAACAATAAACCTCTGCCCGCCCCGGGCATTCCGGTCCCGGAGATGGACCAGCGGCAGCTGAAGGCCGGTCTGGCGCGTCTGCAAACCAAGCTCGATGCCGTTCGGACGAACCCTCTCTACCCCGATGCGCTGGTCTTCCACAAGGCCGTCCGTTTTGCGCTGGAAGGCAATGAGTTCTTTCGCGCCGAGCAGATCTTCCGTGCCAAAGAGCTACTCCGAATCGGGTCGGAGAGAGCCGATGCTCTGGCCAGAGGTGAAGCTCCCTGGGTTCGCGAACCGGGGCTGACTGTGCGTGGCTATATCTCGAAGCTCGACGGCAGCGTCCAGCCCTATGGACTGGTGCTGCCCCCAACCTTCGGACCGGAGAAGCCGCACCGCTGGCGTGTTGATGCCTGGTTTCACGGCCGCAGCGAAACGCTGAACGAGATCGACTTCCTCTACGACCGCCTGCAAAATCCCGGTGACTTCCAGCCGACCGATACGATCGTCCTGCACCTCTACGGGCGTTACTGCAATGCGAGCAAGTTCGCCGGCGAGGTGGACTTCTTCGAAGCCCTTGCAGACGTGAAGAAACACTATAACGTCGATCCCAACCGCGTGCTCGTGCGTGGCTTCAGCATGGGCGGCGCCTCTGTCTGGCACCTGGCGGCGCACAGCGGTACCCAGTTCGCGGCAGCCGCCCCGGGCGCGGGTTTCGCGGAGACGCTGGAGTACCAGAAGGCCTCAAAGTACGTCCCGACATGGTGGGAAGAGAAGCTGTATCACCTCACCAACGCAACGGACTACGCAGCGAATTTCTTCAACTTGCCAGTCGTTGCCTACAACGGCGATCAGGACCCGCAGCGGCAGGCCGCCGACATCATGGCACGCAATATGGAGTCGGAAGGCCTGACCTTGTCGCGGGTCTGGGGCCTGAACATCGGGCATGCGTACACGCCGCTCGCGAAGCAGCAGATCTCAGGAATGATCGACGGCATCGCTGCGCGGGGACGAGACGAGTGGCCCCGTCAGGTCCGGTTCACCACCTGGACACTGAAGTACAACCGGATGCGCTGGGTGGTTGTCGACGGGCTTGAGAAACATTGGGAGCGTGCGCGTGTAGAGGCAGCTGTGGACGGCGATCACACGATCCGAGTGAAGACATCGAACGTATCCGCCCTGAGTTTCGAGATGGGCACCGCGGCCAATCTTCTGAACCAAGGCATGAAGGTGACTGTCGCCATCGACGGGCAGAGCGTGACGGTGCCGGGCGCTCTTTCCGATGGCTCCTGGACGGTCCGCCTCGGCAAGACGGCCGGCAAGTGGAGCCTGGCTTCGGAGAGTGCCGGTCTTGCCAAAAAGCATGACCTTCAGGGGCCGATCGACGATGCCTTCCTCGACACCTTCGTGATGGTGCGGCCCACCGGAACGCCGATGAACGAGGTTGTGGGCAAGTGGGTGGCCAGTGAGCAGGAACGAGCGATCAAGCAGTGGCGCGGTCTCTTCCGTGGCGATACACCGGTGAAGAACGACGCCGAGATCACCGATGCCGATATCGCATCGAGCAACCTCGTGCTTTGGGGCGATCCATCGAGCAACAAGGTGCTGGCCCGCCTGGCTGACAAGCTCCCCATTCAATGGACACGCGATGCGGTCATCGTCGGTGGCCATCGCTTTGCTGCTGCCTCGAACGTGCCAGTGCTGGTCTATCCGAACCCTCTGAATCCGAAGAAGTACGTCGTGCTCAACAGCGGGTTTACCTTCCGCGAGTCGGCGAACGCCAGCAACTCCTGGCAGGTGGCGGAGCTTCCGGACTACGCAGTGATCGACGTCTCCGTTCCGGCGGATGCCCGCTGGCCCGGGAAGGTGGCGCTGGCCGGATTCTTCGGCGAGAAGTGGGAAGTTCTCGCCAGCGACGGGAAGTAGCCGTTACAGGTTCATCGTCGCTTTGACCTTCGCGAAGCTCGCGATCGCGAACTCAAGGTCGGCACGGCTGTGAGCCGCTGACAACTGCGTCCGGATGCGAGCTTTGCCCTGCGGCACGACTGGGTACGAGAACGCCACAACGTACACGCCTTCGGCAAGCATCAGTTCAGCCATCTTCGACGCCACATGAGCATCGCCCAGCATGATGGGCGTGATCGGATGCTCGCCGGGCAGGATGTTGAACCCGAGCGCCGTCATGCGTTCCCGGAAGAACCGCGTGTTCTCCCGCAGACGGTCGCGGAGTTCGGAGCCGCTCGCAAGCAGATCGAGAACCTTGAGCGAGGCGCCTGCAATCGACGGCGCGAGTGAATTGGAGAACAGGTAGGGTCTGGAGCGCTGGCGCAGCAGATCGACAATCTCGCGCCGACCGCTGGTGTAACCGCCGCTGGCACCTCCGAGCGCTTTGCCAAGCGTTCCAGTGATGATGTCGATGCGATCCATCACGCCATGGTGCTCGTGGGTGCCGCGGCCGTTCTCTCCGGTGAAGCCCACGGCGTGCGAATCATCCACCATCACCATCGCGCCGTGCCGCTCGGCAAGGTCGCAGATGGCAGGGAGGTTGGCAAGATACCCATCCATGGAGAAGACACCATCGGTGGCAATCAACTTGAGACGCGCGCTTGCCGCCTCCCGCAGCTTCGCCTCAAGATCAGGCATGTCGCTGTTGCGATAGCGGAACCTTGCCGCCTTGCACAGACGCACCCCGTCGATGATGCTGGCGTGGTTCAGTTCGTCCGAAATGACGGCGTCCTCCGCGTCAAGGAGGGTCTCGAAAAGGCCGCCGTTCGCATCGAAGCACGAGGAGTAGAGAATGGTGTCTTGGGTGCCAAGGAACTGGCTGATGCGCTGCTCCAGCTCCTTGTGGATGGCCTGCGTGCCGCAGATGAAGCGGACGGATGCGAGGCCATAGCCCCAGCGATCCAGGGCCTCATGGGCGGCGGCGAGAACTTCGGGATTGTCGGCGAGCCCGAGGTAATTGTTCGCGCACATGTTCAGTACGCCGGGCGCGTTGGGCACGTCCACATGAGCATTTTGCGGACTCATGAGAACGCGCTCCTGCTTGAAAAGCCCGGCCTCACGGATCGCCGTCAGTCTGCCTGCGAAATTCTCGCGGGAGTTGGTGAACATGCCCCCAGTTTAGGAGAAGCTTAGAGCTTCGCAAGCGTTAAAGGGTAGCGGGCGACCCGTTTGGTCTGGTCGGGATCGTAAAGGATGACCAACTCGGTCCCGGGCTCCAGCGACCTCCGAAGGTCCAGTGAGCCCTTCCGGGTGGAGCCGTTCAGCAGCGGAAACTCGAACGAGACACGATGAACATGCCCGTGCTGGTGGTGCACCTTCTTTGAACCGGTCACGGTCGCGATGGCCGACCGGCCATAGCTGAGCAGAGAGAACTCGCGACGAATAATCACTACGATCAGGCCGGAAAGAGCAAGCGATACGAGGCCAACCAGAGGGGCGAACCAGAATTGCCCCCCCGTCGGTTCCTGCCCAACGATCCAGTTGTCGTCAGGGTCCGACGGCATATAGCCCACTCTCACGGGAGAGCCCACCTCGAGCGCCTGCCGCGACCGAAGCCGTCCCTGCAGAACTCGCCCGCTGCCGTCGAACGAATAGGTCACATTCCAGCGGCGCTTGTCGCTGCCTTTCCGCAACTGCGCGGCCACGACGGTGCCCGTTGTCGTCGTGCTGCCGCTGGCGCGCATCAAGGCACGCGCCTCATCACGACCGGCTTTCGCATACAGGAACGAAGCGCCGACTAAGCCGCCCAGAGCCAGTGCGAACAGGACGGCGACTGTGAGCCGGCCCGTGGCTGAGAGGCGTGCCGGCCTTGGCGTACTTCGAAGCAACTCTGCGGGAATGTTCATACTTCGTCCTGCTCCTGTTCAGCAACGGCGTGAGGATCTGGCGGAAGGCGTCTTGCCTCGCGCAGCGCCTGACGCAGGATGTACTCGATCTGCCCATTCAGAGAGCGCAAATCTGCGTCTGCCCAACGCTGCAACGCATCGTACGTTGCAGGGTCGAGCCGGAGCGGAAATGCCTTCTTCTGGGCCATGTGTTTGTGCCAGGGTTTGGCTAGTAAAGGCTGCCGGCGTTGATCACTGGTTCCGCGCCTTTATCGCTGCAGAGCACAACCATCAGATTACTCACCATGGCTGCCTTCCGTTCTTCATCCAGGTGAACCACACCTTTGCGGCTCAATTCCGCGAGCGCCATTTCCACCATCCCGACCGCGCCTTCAACGATCTTCTGGCGGGCTCCAATCACCGCTGCGGCCTGTTGACGGCGGAGCATCGCTCCGGCGATCTCAGGGGCATAGGCGAGATGGCTGATGCGGGCCTCGATGACTTCGATACCGGCCTTGGTCAGGCGTTCCTGAATCTCCATGCGCAGACGATCGGCAACAACGCCGGCCGAGAGGCGGAGGCACACCATCTGGTCGTCGTGGGTGTCGTAGGGGTAGCTGGTGGCGAGGTTACGCAACGCCGCTTCGGTCTGAACATGCATGAAGTGCTCGTAGTCGTCCACATTGAAGGCTGCTTCGAAGGTGTCGACCAGGCGCCAGACCACTACGGCGGCGATCTCGATCGGGTTCGCGTCGCGGTCATTGACCTTCAGCTTGCCGCTTTCAAAATTGCGGATGCGCAGCGAGAGAAGGCGGCGCGTTGTGAGCGGGTTCACCCACCAGAAGCCGGGTTGGCGCAGAGTGCCCTTGTAAACGCCGAACAGCGTCACCAGTCGCGCTTCGTTCGGGTTGATGACCGTGAAGCCGCTCATCGCGAACAGATCCAGAGCGATCACGATGATTGCAGAGATTCCGGCCGCCGGGCTTCCGTCGCGAAGGCCACTCACCAGACTCCAGACAGCGAGGACCGCGCTTCCCACCATTGCCAAAACCATCGCCCACCCCGAAAAACCTTTGATTTCCTTCTCTGTTGACATCGTGTTACTCCTTACGTGGCACGATGATATCAATTTGATATTACTTCCGCAATGGTTTTGTTTTAGAGCCCGTTGGCTATGCTCGATAGATGAAGACGCCTAACGCCAAAATCGTTGTCACGCTCGGTCCTGCGAGCGATTCTCTGGAAACGGTTTGTGCGCTTATCCGGCGCGGCACCACCATCTTTCGTCTGAATGCGTCCCATGGCGAGTGGGCTCAGCACCAGAGCCGCATTGAGACGGTTCGCGAGGCAGAGCGACAGACGGGCATGCATGCCGCCGTCCTGCTGGACTTGCAGGGGCCGAAGATTCGGCTCGGCCGCTTTGCCACGGGGAAGTGCCAGCTGGTCACCGGGGCGCGATTCCGTATCACCACGAAGGAAGTTCTGGGCGATAACGCGTGCGCCTGCACCACCTTCGAACCGTTCGCGAGAGACGTGAAACCGGGTGACCGAGTGCTGCTCAACGATGGTGCCGTGACCTTGAAGGCGCTTGCCAGCGATGGCGTGGCTGTCGATTTCGAGGTGATTTCTGGCGGCGTGGCGGGGGACCGGAAAGGCATCAACCTGCCGGGGGTGCAGGTCAGTGCCCCGTCGCTGACTGAGAAGGACCTGGCCGATCTGGACGCGGGGCTCGCTGCCGGAGTTGATTTCATCGCACTGTCATTCGTCCGAACCGCGAAGGACGTCCAGGATTTGCGCGCCCGCATGGGCAATTCCAAAATCCCGATCGTGGCCAAGATTGAGAAACCGGAGGCCGTCGACAACATCGAATCCATCCTGGACGTGGCGAACGGGATCATGGTGGCTCGCGGCGACCTGGGGGTCGAGATGTCGCTCGAGATGGTTCCGCCCATTCAGAAGAAGCTGATTCTGGCGGCTCAGCGCAGAAATCGGTTTGTGATCACCGCGACGCAGATGCTGGAGTCGATGATCGAGAGTCCGAATCCGACGCGCGCGGAAGTCAGCGACGTGGCGAACGCGATCTACGATGGCACCGACGCCGTGATGTTGTCAGCTGAAACCTCAGTGGGTAAGTTTCCGTTCGAGGCTGTGGACTACATGGCGCGGATCGCGTTCGAGACGGAGTGCGGCCTTCGGGAAACCCGCGGGAAGTGGCATCCGGAGTTCCTGATCGAGAGCGACTCGGAAGTGGTGGCGCATGCGGCCTTCCAGGCGGCGCGGCACTCGGGATCGAAAGCGGTTGTGGTTTTCACCGAGGCAGGGTACAGCGCACGCCTGATCTCGCGCTATCGTCCCCTGATGCCGATTATCGCGATGTCGAATTCGATTGACGTGGTGCGGCGCCTGTTGGTCCACTATGGGGTTGTGCCGGTGCTGGCACCCGTTGCGGGAAGCACCGATGCCATGCTCAGTCAGATGGACACTTTGCTCGTGGAAATGGGTCTGCTGACGTCGGGCGACAAGGTTGTGTTCGTCGCGGGAACCCCGGTGGGG
>JAOAPO010000442.1 GCA_025462945.1 Bryobacterales bacterium | reverse complement strand
TTCCGCCTGGACGGTGGGGGTTCCGCGGGAATCCAGAATTTCAATGGCGCGGACGTGGCGGATTTTCATCGTTCGAATATCTCCAGAGGGCTTTCGAGAGGACTGTCCATGGCGTTCAGGGCGGTCTGGCGGGCCTTCGTTCTCATGGCGTCGTCCAGGTATTCAGCGGGGGATTTGCCATCAACGCGGGCCAGCACAAGGGCAGGGAGGTGCTCGGCCGCGGCGCTGACGATCCAGTCGCCGGCCGCCGGACGGGATTGTTCGAATGCCGCGAGGAAGACTCGCGCGAGTTCCTGCAACTCTCGTCGCCGTTCGGGCATGCATAGGCTTTTCAGGAAAAGGTGATTGAGGAGGAAGCCCAGGTCGAACGACGGATCGCCATAGTGAATGACCTCCCAGTCGATCACCCACATTTCGCTTCCGTCGGTGAGGAGGTTTTTGGGGCTGTAATCGCCGTGGGTCAGGCTGAAACGCCGAGCGGCGGAGCGTTCCATCATCTCGTTGATGTAAGGCGCATGAGCAGGGTGGCGGGCGGCCGTGGTGCGGTAGTACGGATCGAGGCGGAGCTGGTCGAACACGGTCTGGTCGCCGAAGAGAGCGGCTGCGTCCGGGTTGTCGTGGCTGGCGGCGGCGAAGGAGCCGAGCATGGTGCCGGCGTGCCTCGCGTCGGCGTCATCGAGGGTGCCTGCAAGGAGCCGCGACTTCCACATGCCCACTTTTTCAGGCGCGGCTTCAATGGCGATGGCGAAGTTGACACCGTCTTCGAGAATGACTCGCGGGACCCGACCGCCCTGCACCTTGCCGTCGAGCCAGCGCATGACCGCGGCCTCCCGGAAGATGCGCTCGCGGTCCGATAGCCATTCTTCCGCGACGCGCAGTTGCCCCAGGGATTGCTTGATGACGAGTCGCTGGTCAGGAAGCTCGGCGAGGATGACGTGGTTGGAGACGCCGCCTCCGAGGCTGCTGAACGTGCCGTTTTGCGTTTTAATGCCATGCGACTCAAGCCACGCGGCCGCATTCTCTGCTGAGAGCTCCATTGAAAGCATCATCTCCCACGATGTGTTCCGGTGTGAAACAAAGCCGGCAGCACGTGAGAATTTCCCGGCTGTTGCGAACTATCACTCTGTAGCTCCAGTGACATTCAGCCGATAGACCAGCAGGTCGATGGAAAATGACGCAATCTCCCGTTAAGAAAAAGATATTGGTCTGCGACACGCAGCCCGTTGCCGTGGAAGGAGTTCGCTGGCTGTTGAAAGGCGCTCCAGACCTTGAGTTCGCCGGAGCGGTGTATTCGCTGGAAGCTGCCTTTGAGCTGGTGAGGGGCATGCGTCCGGCGGTCATTGTTATCGACAAGGGCTTTGGCACGGTACCGCTGGTGGACTGGCTGCACCAGCTGGCGGCGTCGGGTACCGGCTGTGTGCCGGTGATCTGGGGCTCGAACGTGAATGAATCGGAGGCGTTGCGCCTGTTGCAGGCCGGAGCCCGGGGCATCATGCGGAGAACCGCGGAACCGACGGCTCTGATTACCTGCCTGAACACCGTGACGGCAGGAACGAGCTGGATGGAGGATGGGATTTTCGGTTCGTCCGACCGGCTCACGAAGCGCAGTACGGGCTTTACGGTCCGCGAGGCTCAGGTAGCGGCCCTGGTCGAGAAGGGCTTCCGCAATCGTGACATCGCCGTTAGCCTGGGGATCTCCACCGGAACGGTGAAAATTCATCTGAAGCACATTTTCGAGAAGGCCGGGGTACGCGGACGTTATGGTCTGGCGCTGACGACGTTGCGGAAAAAGGGCGTGGATCTGCCGCCGCTACATTCGTCCGGCTTGCCAACGATGTAGCCACGGGCTGCTGCGCCACTATCTCGGCGTGGCAATCTCGCCTTCCGTTGCCTGTACGACTCGTATGTAGTCGCCTGGGTTTAGCAGGATCTGCGTTCCGCGAACACCGGCTGAAATTGCGATGAAGTCGAACAGAATCGCGGTCTCGTCGATGTAGACGGGATAGGCTTTGCGGCAGGCGAGAGCCGTCACGCCTCCCCGGATATAACCGGTCAGCGGCAGCACTTCCTTCAGGGACACGAGCTCGGTCTTGCGGTCTCCCGCCAGTTTGGCGAGAGCTTTGAGGTTCAGTTCGGTGTTGCCGGGGATGACGGCCATGCAGACCCCGTTGCGATCGCCTCTGGCGACAAGCGTCTTGAAGACCTGCTCGGCCGGGAGTCCAACTTTGCGGGCCACGGTTTCGGCGCTCAGATCTTCGGGATCCACCTCGTAGTCCCGTAGTTCGAATGGCACCTTCAGTTCCTCAAGCAGGCGCGCCGCGTTCGTCTTCACAGATTTAGAGTAGCGACGAGCGTAAACTGAAGGCGATGCACGCCGGACATGAGCATTTAGGCATGCATCGCTGAAGACGAGGGGAACTGAAATGACCGAGCCAAAGAACAATCGCCGCAAGCTTCTAACCGGAGCCGTCGCCGCCATGGCGGCCGGAGCCGTAACCGCAAACGCTCAGACAACGCTCACGAAGAAAGTCCATCGGAGTGGTCCGAAGCCTGAGAAGACACCGCTGTTCAACTCCGCCGTGAGTGTCGGCAATATGCTGTTCCTCGCCGGCATCGGGTACCACAAAGAGGGGGACATCAAGGTCCACACACAAGGCGTGCTGGATGAGATGAAGAGGCAACTGGAGCTGGCAGGGTCGTCGATGGAGAAGGTCGTGAAAGTCACGGTGTTCCTGGCCAACAAGGACGATTTTGCGGGCATGAGCTCGGTGTTTCAGGGCAAGTTCGGCGACGAGCCACCGGTGCGGACCACGATTGCGGCCGCGTGGATCCCGGGCGATTCACTTGTCGAGATGGATTGTATCGCGTATATTTGAACTAGTGTACGTTTGGTGTTGACGCATGTACGTTATATGCGGTACGCTCAGGTATGGGCGTTACGGCGACACAACTTCGAAAAGATCTGTTCCAGACGCTGGATCGGGCGGCGCAGGGGGAAACTGTGGAGATCGACTATAAGGGCGCGACAATCCTGCTGAAACCGGCGAGCACGTCGAAGCTGGCGCGGGCGGTTCGCCGCCCGACGATACTGGTCAATCCGGACGAACTGGTCGGTTCCGACGGTGCCCTGCAGGATGAGCTTGAGGGGAAGTGGGATCGGGAAGCGTCGCAGCTTTCAACCATCCCGCTGTGAGCTCGATCTACCTTGACACCCACACGGCGATCTTTCTCCATGCGGGCGAACTTGAACTCCTCGGCACCGAAGGCAAGCGGTTGATCGACGCGAACGATCTGCTGATCTGCCCGATGGTGCTGCTGGAGTTCAACTATCTCTACGAAAAGAACAAAATCCGGTATGACGCCCGGCGGATCTACACGGCCCTGAATGCGACGTTCGGCGTAACGCTCTGCGCGTTACCCTTTGCGGACGTGGCCCATCAGGCGCTGGACGTGAACTGGACCCGGGACGCGTTCGACCGCATGATCGTGGCGCAGGCGCAGGTCAATCACAACGCAACCCTGATCACGCGCGATCGATCCATGCACCTCAATTACCGGAGTTGCGTGTGGTAGGCATCACGGCCATTTCAGGCTTTTTTTTCGTGCTTTATCAGATACATAACTGAACGCCCGCCCTGAATGAGTTTTCCAGTTCTTTACGCTTCGGGCATGAAGACCTTTCTTGCGTTGTTCAATATGTTTCCGTCGGTCCTCGGCGCGGTGATGGCCGTGGAATCCGCTGTTCCTGTTTCGGGTGCGGGTCAGCAGAAGCTGAATCTCGTGCTGGGCGCTGCCGCGGCTGCGTGGTCGGCCAGTCAGGAGCAACAAAAACTCTCGAAAAATACGACGCTCAACGCGGTGAACGCGCTGACGCTTCTCACCGTAGCGGGCCTGAATGCCGCCGGCGTCTTCAAGACCACGCAATCTGCTTCGGAGTCACCTGTATCATCGAAGTAAATGCCTGCCTTTCCAGCGGCCGCTGACGCAATCACGGCCCAATCTGTCATCGACCTCGAAAAGCGCTACGTACTGCAAAATTACGGGCGCTATCCGCTTGTCCTGCATCGCGGGGACGGGCCCTATATGTGGGATCTCGATGGCAAACGCTATCTCGACTTTATTGCGGGTATTGGCGTCAACGCGCTCGGGCAGAATCATCCCCGGATCGTTGCCGCCATTCAGGAGCAGGCTGCGCGCCTGATTCATACGTCCAACCTGTTCTATAACGAGTTTCAGGGGCCGCTCGCCGAGCGCATTGCTCAGGTGAGCGGCCTCGATCGTGTTTTCTTTTGCAACAGCGGTACGGAAGCGACGGAAGGCTCGCTGAAGATGATCAAAGCCCATGGCCGAGACGTCTCGCCGGACAAGTACGAGATCGTCTCGCTGGAGAATTCATTCCACGGGCGCACGCTGGGCGCACTGGCCATCACAGGCCAGCCAAAATACCGCAAGGATTTCGAACCGTTGATGCCCGGAGCGCGGTTCGTGCCCGCCGAAGATATCGCGGCGCTGGAAGCGGCGGTTAATGAGCGCACCGCCGGGATCTTCATCGAGTGGATTCAGGGCGAGGGCGGCGTGGTGCCGCTGAGCGACGAGTATTGCAGACGTGCAAGAGAGTTGGCCGACAAGCACAATGCTCTGCTCTGCTTCGATGAAATTCAGTGCGGCGTGGGGCGTACCGGCACGTACTTCGCCTATCAACTGTCGCAGCCGGTAGTGATGCCGGACATTATGACCGCGGCGAAGCCCGTCGCCTGCGGGATCCCGCTGGGAGTCCTGGCGTGCAACGAACGAGCGGCGAAGGCGATTCGCCCCGGGATGCACGGGTCGACCTTTGGCGGGAACGCTCTGGCGACTCGGGTAGCGCTGGAATTTTTCGATATTCTGGAGGAACTGCTGCCGTCCATCACTCGGGTGGGCGAGTACTTTCGATCTGAACTGCGGGCGATGGGGCAGCAGTTTGACTTCGTGAAAGAAGTGCGCGGCTACGGTCTGATGATTGGCGTTGAACTCACGAAGCCGGGCAACGACATCGTGACGAGAGCGCGAGAGGGTGGCCTGCTGCTGAACTGCACGCATGAAACAGTGCTGCGGTTCCTGCCGCCGTACATCATCACGGAGCAGCATGTGGACGAAGCGGTGGGCATTCTCAGGAAGGCAATGGCGTAGATGTTTTCCGAGCAGGACATCACGAGTCTCCTGCATCGCCATGCAAACGGCGACAGGGAAGCGCTCGATGCGCTGATCCCGCTCGTTTATGCTGAGCTTCACCGCATTGCCGGCGCGCAGATCCGCCGCGAGCACCGCGAACATACGCTCCAGCCCACGGCGCTGATAAACGAAGCCTGGATGCGGCTGGCGAAATCGAACGTGCCGGAAGTAGAAAGCCGCGCCCATTTTCTGGGGATCGCGGCGCAGGCGATGCGTCAGATTTTGGTGGATCATGCGCGCCGGCGCAAGGCAGGCAAGCGTGACGGTGGCATTCGCGTTGAGCTGACTCCGTCGCTCACCAGCAGCGAGGAGCCCGACGACGCGCTGCTGGCACTGGACGCGGCGCTCAAGATCCTCGAAGCCAAAGATGCCAGGAAGGCCAAGCTGATTGAGATGCGCTTTTTCGGAGGCTTTACGGCCGAGGAGACGGCTGATTTGATGGGCTTAAGCGTGGATACCGTGCGAGGGCAGCTTCGCATGGCCCAGGCGTGGCTGCGCAAGGAAATGCTGAAGGCTGGTTAGCCGGCGAACCGCCCCGGGGTCAGTCGGCTTTTGCTTCGCGGCGAAGCTGAATGATGAGTTGCATCACGCTGTGCTCAAGGCCGTCGCGAACCTTGCGGTACGTCGACATCGGCTTCATGAACGGGTCGGGCACCTGCCACTCGACCAGCTGATTCGTTAGTTGCCCCGGCAGGCGGTAACCGGACATGTTCACCACAATGTCATAGCGCTTCGCCAGAGCCGGCTCGTACCACGCTGGACTGTGCCCGGAGATATCGATCCCCACCTCTGCCATGGCGTCCACGGTCTCCTGCACAATGGCGGGCATTGGCGATAGCCCGGCGCTGGCAGCTATCAGAACGTCAGACCCGTAGAAATTGGCGAAACCCTCCGCCATGGGACTGCGGCAGATATTGCCAATGCAGACGAAGAGAACCTGAGTCTTCGACCCCGGTTTCTTTAGATTTTGCTCAGAAATAGCGAGTGCACTCTCGAATCCCCCGTCAGTTCCGGGTGAAATGTGGACGCAAGGTGCTTGCCCTGTTCGATCAGCACAGGCGTCCCTTGATATTCTGCCAGAACCCGAACTCCAGGACCGGTTTTGCGGATGATCGGGGCACGGATGAAAACCGCTTCGAAGGGTCTTCCTTCATAGTCGACCTCAGCTACCCGGCTGTCAATTTGGCGTCCGTAGGCGTTGCGCTCGATGGTCATATCGATAATCCCCAGGCTTTCCTGATTGGGGCTTTCGACCTTGTTGGCGAGCAGGATGGCCCCCGCGCAGGTGCCGAAGACGGGTTTCGTCGCGGCAAAGCTGCGCAGGGGTTCCAGCAGGTTCATGTAGCCGAGCAGCTTCAGCATGGTGGTGCTCTCGCCGCCCGGGATGATCAGGGCGTCCACGCGATCGAGTTGCTGGGCGGTGCGCACCTGCAGGGTGTCCGCTCCCGCGGTTTTGAGGGCCTTTTCGTGAGCCTCGAAGTCACCCTGGAGCGCCAGTATTCCGACAAGCTTCTTTCGGGTGGCCGACATCTGCTACCAGCCCCTGGTCTGCATCAGCTCTTCGGCGGGAAGCTTCGAGATGTCGAGACCGGGCATGGCCATTCCGAGTTCCTCGCTCGCTTCCAGCAGCATCGCGGGGTCTTTGTAGTAAGTGGCGGCCTTGACGATCGCCTTGGCGCGTGCTTCGGGATCGGAACTCTTGAAGATACCCGAGCCTACGAAGACGGCTTCCGCGCCGAGCTGCATCACGAGTGCGGCGTCTGCCGGGGTGGCGATACCGCCCGCCGAGAAGTTCGGGACAGGCAGTCTGCCGTGTTCGGCGACCCACTCCACAAGGTCGAGAGGCGCGCCCAGAACCTTGGCTTCGTGCACCAGTTCTTCTTTGCCAAGAATGGTCAGGTGCCGCATCTCCCTGATGATGGTGCGGATGTGGCGGACGGCTTCGACGATATTGCCTGAGCCGGCTTCGCCCTTCGTGCGGATCATTGTCGCGCCTTCCGCGATGCGGCGTAGTGCTTCGCCCAGGTTACGCGCGCCGCAAACGAACGGCACGGTGAAGTCGCGCTTGGCAATGTGGTGCTCGTCATCGGCCGGCGTGAGGACTTCGCTTTCGTCAATGTAATCAACGCCAAGCGATTCCAGAATACGGGCTTCAGTGAAGTGCCCGATGCGCGCCTTCGCCATCACGGGAATGGTGACCGCGCCCATAATCTCGCGAATGATGCGGACGGGGGACATGCGAGCCACGCCGCCTTCTTTACGGATATCGGAAGGCACGCGTTCGAGCGCCATGACAGCTGAAGCGCCCGCCTTCTCCGCGATAACGGCCTGTTCGGCATTGATCACGTCCATGATCACGCCACCCTTGAGCATCTCGGCCAGGCCGACTTTGAGCCTGAATTGTTCGTCGTTCACAATCATCGTTGTTCTCCCTGTTCGCTTCCTGAGACTTTTAAACCCAGCCGGTGAGCGCCATGTCGCCGACTCTCGAAGTTCTGGCCTCGCGCACTACGCTGCCGAGGATTTCGATTCCCCGGCTGATTTCGTCAACTTCGAGCCCGACGAAGCTCAGCCGCAAACCCGAGTCGAGAGGGCGCGCAATCGAGAACTGCCGTCCGGGCATGTAGTCGATTCCGGCCCGCTGAGCGAGTCCGCGGAGGGCGGCGGCGTCGAGGCCGTCACCGAGGTCTACCCACAAATTCATACCGCCATTCGGAATGCTGTACGTGCAGCCTTCGAGGTGCTGGCGCGCTGCGTCTGCGACTGCCCGAACCTTTTCGCGACCGGCCGCGACCATGCGCTTCTGGTGCGCTGCCAGTTCGCCCAACTCGGCGAAGCGCAGCAGAAAAGCCTGCGACAACTGGTCGGTGTGGAGATCAGCCAGTTGCTTGAACTCCGTGACGCGGGCGATCACCGGCTTCGGGGCGATGATCCAGCCACAGCGAATGCCGGGAAACGCGATTTTCGAGAAACTGCCCAACAGGATCACGTTGGGGTAAAGAGACTTCAGGCGCTCGCCCGGTGTTCCCGAATAGATGAGTTCGCTGTAGATGTCGTTTTCGATCAGGACTGCGCCTGCTGCGCGGGTCATGGCGATAATCTGACGCCGGGCGGCGTCGGGGATGGTGGCGCCGGTTGGATTCTGGAAAGACGGCGTGAGCACCACCAGCTTCGCGCCCGCTTCGAGCGCGACTCGCAGCGAGTAGAGGTCCGCGCCGTCTGGGCCGACTTCGATGCCGAGCAGTTCAGCTCCTGCTTCCACGAACAGGTTCTTGAGGCCAGGATAGACGGGCTCTTCGACGGCGACCTTCGTGCCTGGCTTAATCAGCGCACGGCGCAACAGATCGACGGCCTGCTGGCAGCCATTCGTGATGAGGATGTCGTCTGTTTCGCGCGCCACGCTGGAGCGCTGCAGCAGGTACTGGCGCAGGGGCTCGTAACCGGCCGGCGAGCCTAATTGCATCAGGGAACGCATTTCAGGGCCGTCGAGAACCTCACGGCAGCACGCGCGGAACTGGTCGATCGGGAACTGCCGTTCCGAAGGCCGTGAAGACGAGAAATTGATCAGATTGGCGCGAGAACTGGCGGCCGCTGACGGGGTAGGGGACTGGGCCAAAGCATACGACCAGTTGACGGTCTCCGGAGCGCGACCGGGCGCAGGGCGCACGAAACTGCCGCGACCGACCTCACCGTAGATCAGCCCGCCGGATTCCAGCATTTCGTAAGCGGCAGAGATGGTGGTCCGGTTCAGTCCAAGGTGACCAGCCAATTCACGGGTGGGGGGCAGGCGTTCTCCGGGCCGTAAACTGCCAGATTCGATCAGATTCTGCAGGTACTCGCCCAGTTGCCGGTAGATGGGCAGCTTGGAATCCGGGTTGAGCTCTGGGCGGATTTCCATCAGGAACACAGAATAGCATGCCAAATTGGACTGTCAAGCAGCCAGCCAATACGCGCTGGCCTCGTTTATTGGCTGCTGCGATAGAATCAGCCTTATGCCGCTGCGAATCGCGTTCTTTGTCCTCGTACTTACCGCGCTCGCAGTGGGGCAGAAGAAGAACAAGGACGAGATCACTCAGGTTCTGGATCTGCCGAAGGACCCGCCCGTGGTCGTCTCGGGCGACGTGCGGAAGCTCGTTTTCCATGTCTCTCCGCTGTCCACCGCAGGACTGCTGTCGCAGCAGACGCGGGAAGCCGTTAAGGCTCTGCTGAAGATGAACGGCGGGGTACCGATCATTCATGTACGGGCTTTCGTGGCCGGGAATGGCGACATTCGCCGGGTGCCGCAGATCATCAGCGACTACCTGACGGAAAAGAGGCAGCCACTTCCTTCCATCAGTGTGATCCGGGCGGGCGGGCTGTCGCGGGAGAACGCGCAGGTGGTTCTGGAATCGGTCTCCCTTGCGAAAAAGGACGTGAACGCGACGGCTCTGGAGTTCGCTTATTCCGGCGCTGTGACGTCGCCGGATCCCTTGGTTGCAACACGCCCTCTGCTCGACAAGGCGCTGGACCAGTTGGCCGGGAAAGCGGCGGCGGCCGGCACGCTGCAAGTCACCTGCTTCGTCAGTACGCTCGGCGATGCCACTGGCCTGCTGACCGCGATGAGTACGCGTTTCCCGGGTGCGGCGGCGAATCTGGTGATGGGGCAGCGGGGACCGGCTCAGGGGCTGGCAGCCTGCCAGTCCGTACGCCGCGGTTCGGGGGCTCCGGGCGGGCGACTGGCATTTACGGGAACCCGGGTGGCCTTCGGCCAGCAGGAGAAGGACGCGGCTTTGGCTTTTCAGCGCCTGGATCGCGATCTCGCCGAAAGTGGAGCGAACCCTGGAAACGTAGTCTCCACGAACATCTACGCGCTGTCCAGTTCGATGGCCGAGCTTTCCAGCCGCTTACGGAAGGCTACCGGCGCGCTCGCAGTCATTCCTTCGGAGGGCGTAGCGGCGGTTGAAGCTGGTTTCGCCGTCGACGCAGTGGCCGCACTGGAACAATAGACCTGCCGGAACTTTTTACCCGTCGAACATCTGGTCTTTCTTACCGCACGGGGTCCAATCCAAGCCATTTTTCGGGTTTATTCGCCCTCTATGCAACCTTTAGCACGTTGGTGCGACCGGTGCAATTCTAATAGGCGTACCGCAGA
>JAOAPO010000435.1 GCA_025462945.1 Bryobacterales bacterium | reverse complement strand
CGGGCCGCCCGATGTTGCCGAGCAGGAGCTGGAGGATGCTGGCAGCGCGAATGATCTGGACGCCGGTGGTGTGCTGCGTCCAGCCCACGGCATAGACGATGGCTGAGGTGCGATCGCGGCCGGAATTGGCGCACAGGGTTTCGGCGACTCGGAGGAAATCGGCGCTCGTGCAGCCGCACGCCGAGGCAACCGCTTCCGGGGTATAGCGGCTGAAGTGCCGGCGCAGAATGTTCAGTACACAGCGGGGGTCGGCGAGCGTAGGGTCCGAGGGAGGATTAGGGTTTTGGAGCGACCCGAGCCGCTCGCTGAACGATTCAGCTTTGATATCCGCCGGCGTCTGCGTCTGCGTGCCGCCGCCGGGCTCCCCCGAGTACTTCCACTGAGCGGTGTCCTGGCTATAACGGGCGAGCTTCTCATCGAAGCCGCCGAAAAGGCCGTCGAGGTCCTCCGTATCCTGGAATTCGTCGGTAATCAGCGTGGTCGCGTTCGTGTAGGCCAGGACGTACTCCCGGAACCACTTTTCTTCCTTGAGGACGTAATTGATGAGGCCGCCGAGGAAGGCAATGTCCGAGCCGGTCCGAATCGGCACGTACATATTGCAGGATGCCGACGTGCGAGTGAAGTGCGGATCCACATGGATGAGCGTGGCACCGCGCTCACGCGCTTTCATCGGAAAGCGGAAGCCAACCGGGTGAGCCTCGGCCATGTTCGAGCCCATGATCAGGATGCAGTCGCTGTTGGCGAGATCCTGTTGGGTCCCGGTAGCGGCGCCGCGTCCAAGCGAGGTGCCCAGACCGGGCACCGAAGCGCTGTGTCAAATACGGGCCTGGTTTTCTATCGGTACAATTCCGAGCCCGCCGTTGAGCAGCTTCTTGATGAGGTAGTTCTCTTCGTTGTCGAGAGTGGCACCGCCGAGTGACGCGATCGTGGTCACGTGATTGAGGACCGTACCGTCTCGCTCGCCGATGAAATCTGCGTCGCGGGTCTCTTTCACGCGCTGCGCGATGCGGTTCATTGCCCAGCTGAGCGGGCGCTGTTCCCAGCGGTCGGAGTAGGGAGCCCGGTAGAGGACTGTGGTGATCCGGTGAGGGTTGACGCTGAGCTGGAAAGTGTTGCTGCCCTTCGGGCACAGCGTTCCTTCGTTAATGGGGCTCTCGGGGTTCCCTTCGATGTCGATTACCTTGCCGCCTTTGACGTAGATCAGCTGACCGCAGCCGACCGCGCAGTAGGGACAGACGCTCTGAACCACGGTGGCGTCGCGGGTTCGGGGAGCTTTGTCAATTGAATTGGGACTGAAGGGTTGATTGCGATGGTCGCGCTCGCTCATGACCGCAGTTTAACTCCGAAACTCTTGATGATGTTGGGTTGCTTTGGGTTGGTTGTGGCGGAGAGATCTATCCCCTGTGCGGCGGGTCAGAAAGGGTACGTTGAGAGCAGTTGAGCGACGAATCTGGCTGCTTAGGAGCTGTAGGGCAGAGGCCGACCGAACGGGCGGCGTGACGCTACTCCCCTTCGTATCGTCAGTCACCCACCGTTCCACCAATCGGTCAGCCGCTTCATGGCATCCAGGCTGTGCGATGGCTTGCCTGCTTCCAGGAACTTGTGGTTTGCCCCCGCATACAGCACCAACTCAGCGGGGGTTTCGCTTCCGCGCACGACCGTGACGAAGAGTTCTTCCGATTGACCTTCGGGCAGCGCTCGTCCTCCTCTCCCTGCAGGATGAGGGTCGGAGTGCACGCTTTCTCTGCATATTTCATGGGTGACAGATTCCGACTTGTGTCTCTGTTGAGGAACGGCTCAGCGAGCATCGAATACGGATCGGCATAGTAGCCACTATCGGAGGTGTCGTAGTGCGTCTCAAGATTCGTCACGGGCGCCAGGACCACTGCCGCCCGCAGCGAAGATCGCACGTTTCACCGTAAGTCGAGCCAGGAACCGGCGCGCCGTTAGTTCCGCTGCGCTGCCCTCGCGTTCACAGGCTCGTATTCGGGCGTACCCGTAGTCAGTTCGCTGTAGAGAGTTGGTGCCGCCAGACGATTCGACCACATCTCCCCGGCGATGGCCACGACGACGATGATGAGTCCGGCTGCCATGAGACCTGCCGTAAGTACGATGACCGGGACATTGCCCGGGACAAGTACACTGAGCCCTGTGAGAAACACGGTACTGACGAAGCAAATGATTGCAATATTCAGCCAAAATGTGCAGCGCATCGTGCCCGTGATGCGCTGCTCGTACAGGCGTAATTGCTTCTGGAGGCTGTCTCCGCGATCTCCCTACGCGGACCCTTCACGAGACTCACTGGTGAGGGCGCGAATCTGCTGAAAGAGCGTGTTGTACTTCGTGGACATATTTCCGAGATAGATTGAGCTTGCAATGACAAGGGCTACTGGCGCGGAGGCCGCACCCACTAACTTCGAGAGGTCAACATCGGTGTTCATGCTCTCAAGCGAGCATCCGAAACGCCACGGTGGCCCCCGAGACGCTGCTCGCAAGCCGGACGCGAGCCCGCACGCAACGAGGCCGCCACTCGTTGGGCGCCTGGGGCACTTCTTCTATGCTGCGGAGCCGCCCCGGGCCGTGCTGGTGAGCGCGTCGGCCCCGGCATCGTCACTCATACTACAGACTGAAGAGAGCAATGAACCGTCGTAAATTCATAGCCGGAGTCGGTGCCGCGATCACAGTGCGCCTGAGCGGACAGACGACGGTCGTAGAGGTTGAGGTTGTCCGTCCACCGAACGTTTACGACGCGCTGCTGCGACACGTTGAGCCCGGTTACGACGAGTTTCCTGAAGAGAAAGAAGCACTGGAAGCGGCGGCGCACCTGAAGCGTATGATCGAGACAAGATCTTTGCCGCTTGCTACCGACGTGCGTGGCGCTTCGCCTCTTCCGGTGCGGTTTGTGGCGGTCGCTCCAGATGTATCCAGGGCCGAGTTCGACGCGGCCGCGGAAGACATCGAGGCAGGTCTGCAGCGATGGATAGAGAGTCTTGGCCCCGTTCGATCAGCCAGATTCTTCGTTCTGCCAGAAGATATCGTGCGCTATGAGATCGCCGCTGGTACGAGCTATCGCGTCGGGCGCTGGACTCAGACCTGGAGCGGGGGCAAGATCGCGCACTTCGCTCCGATCGAAGAAACCATCACGACGAGTCCACTGCCGCTTTTCAGGGACATCACGGGACACTGCTTCCAGAACTGTGATTCCTTCGCAAGTCAACTGGCTCGCGGCGTTCCCAACTGGCGTTCGCGGATCGATGCAGCGGCGGGAGTCGACGTCCACGGCCATAACGGAATTGCGGTCGGGGACATCGACGGTGACGGTCTCGATGAAATCTACGTCTGCCAGCCGGGGGGTCTTCCCAACCGTCTGTATCGAAACCGCGGCGATGGGGCGTTCGAAGACATCACGGAACTTGCCGGCGTTGGTGTTCTGGACCCAACGTCTTCCGCGCTGTTTGTGGACCTGCGGAATACCGGGCTCCAGGATCTGGTGGTGCTTCGCCCTGACGGACCCCTTCTGTTTCTGAACGAAGGTCATTCCCGCTTCAGGGTTCGACCCGGCGCATTCCGTTTCGCCAGTACGCCGCAAGGCAGTTTCACCGGCATGGCTGCCGCGGATTACGACCGCGACGGCCGGGTGGATCTCTACCTCTGTACGTATTCCTTCTTCCGCGATGGCACACAGTATCGCTATCCGGCTCCGTACCACGATGCCCGGAACGGGCCTGCCAATTTCCTGCTGCGCAATGAGCTGACGGCGGACGGCGGCGGTGCCTTCGTCGATGTCACCAATGCCACAGGCATGGGGCAGAACAATGACCGCTTCAGCTTCGCGCCCGCATGGTGTGACTTCAACGAAGACGGTTGGCCAGACCTTTATGTCGCGAACGACTTCGGTCGAAACAACCTCTACCGCAACCACGAAGGCAAGTTCAGCGACATTGCAGCCGAGGCAGGGGTTGAGGACATCGGCGCAGGCATGAGCGCGTCCTGGTTCGACTATGACGGGGACGGCCGTGCCGACCTCTACGTCTCCAACATGTGGAGTGACGCCGGCCAGCGGATCGTCTCCAGCAAGGCATTCAAACCTGCCGAGCAGGACCCGAAAGCCTGGCACCGGCACGCCAAGGGCAATTCACTTTTCAGGAACAGAGGCGATGAGAAGTTTGAAGACGCCGGGGCGGAGCAGGGGGTGGAGATGGGACGCTGGGCCTGGGCCTCTGATGGCATTGACTTCGACAACGACGGGTCGCCCGAAATCCTCGTCACCACCGGCATGTTGACGAACGAATCAGAAAAGGACCTTGAAAGTTTCTTTTGGCGTCAGGTAGCGGCGAACTCACCTGCCACAGCCCGTCCCGAACCGGCTTATGAAAACGGCTGGAACGCGCTGAGTCAGGCAGCCCATGAAGACTTCAGCGAAGCGGGTCGCCAGCCCAATGTTCTCTATATCCGGCGAGGAGACCGCTACTACGATTTCTCGGGTGTGAGTGGTCTGGATCTGGCCGAAGATAGCCGCGCCTTTGCCGTCACTGACCTCGACGGCGGTGGCACCCTCGATCTGATCGTCAAGAGCCGTCTGGGGCCGCAGGTCAGGGTGTTTCGCAGCAACGGAGCGGCGCAGCGTCAATCGATCGCTTTTCGATTGCGCGGAACCACGTCGAATCGTGATGCGATCGGCGCGCGCGTGGAAGTTGACGGGAAGGTCAGGTTTGTCGCAGCTGGGTCTGGTTATCTTTCACAGCACACGAAGACGCTGCTGTTTGGTCTGGATGCCGTGACTACCGCGAAGGTGGTTCGCATCGTATGGCCTTCGGGTACGAAGCAGGAATTCCGGGATATGGCAGCCGGCGCTGTCTATGACGTCGAAGAAGGCAACGATCGTGTCACGCGGCGTGCTTTCGCGCAACGCAAGTCGCTCGCGGCGGACGCTGTGAAGGGACAGAACAGGCCCGAACGCGTCGACACATGGTTCCTGAAGCCCATACCTCTGCCGGAGCAAGCTCCAGGCCCGGGGTTTCTGAAACTGCAGAACCTGTCGAAAGACCGCGCCGAGATGTACGCGGTGTTCTACCGTTACGTGTTTGACCATCGGGCAGACCTGCGCCTCCCCGTGTGGTTCCTGGTCGACGGCGCGAGCCAGGCGCACAAGGTCTACTTTTCGGCACCTGACCCCGCAGATTTGAAGCTTTTGGAAGCGCGTGATCGCGAGAAGCTGGCGCTGCCTTTTCCTGGCAAGTACTTTACCCGGCCCGAGAGGAATTTTACGGCGATGGGTGCCGCGTTCTTCGGGAGCGGCTATCAGGAGCAGTCGCTTCGATACCTCGCACTGGCTCCTCAAAATAATTACAAAGTGCTGTTCACGATCGGGCAGGTTCACCTGGAGGCTGGCCGCTGGGATGAAGCCCGCGGCTACTACAGGCGGGGACTTAGCCTGGCACCTGACGCGGCTGACGGCTGGAGCAATCTCGGTGCTGTCGAACTGGGTGCCGGCGACTACCGGAAGGCTGTGGAATACGCGAACCGCGCATTGGCGATCCGACCCGATTCGATGTCGGCCCTGATCAATCTGGCGCAGGCAGAGTCAGGCGCTGGCGATTCGGCGGCGGCTGAGAAGGCGTTCCTGCGGGCCATCGCAGTCAATCCCCGGAATCCGGCGGCGCAGAACCAATTCGGCGAGTTGCTGGAACGGCAGAATCGGCATAACGAGGCGAAAGAATGGTTTGAAAAAGCGATTGCCCTTCGGCGCGACTATGCCCCTGCCATCAACAATCTTGGTCTGCTTTACCTGCGAGTGAACCAGCCGAACGACGCGATGGCTGCCTTTCGATACGGCATTTCCGTCGCTCCAGGTGAAGCATCGTTTTACCTGAATCTGGCTGCTCTGTACCTGTCGGCCGACCGGGGCGCCGATGCGCGGGCAGTACTGGAGCAATTGCTGTCAGTCGCGCCCGCAAATCAGAAAGCCAGACAAGCGCTCTCGGCGCTGGACGGCAGATAGCGTTAGCGTTCGCGGATTGTTACTACGCGATCGACCGCCATGTTACTCTCCGTCTGCTTCGCGCCGCCTGGCCAGACGATCACCAGGCTGTCGATCTTAGCCGCGGAGGCGAGGCCAAAGTGGAGTCGGAGGTCACTTTGCGAGAGGTAGCTTCCACCGCTTCGCACCTCGGCAGTCTGCACCAGCGACCCCGCAGTCAGCAGAACTCTTGCGCCAATGGCGCTTCGGTTCGACTTGACCCCTTCAAGTTTCACTGTGATCCAGTGGTTGCCTGTCTTTCCGGATTGGCGCAAGAGTGAAGGAGCTTCCCCCTGATTGTTCACCAAAACATCGACGAGCCCGTCGTCGTCGACATCGGCGAGAGCGGCACCCCTCGCAGAGTGCGGTGTCGTGATGCCCGGGCCAGCTTGCTCGGATACGTCAACGAAGTGCCCGTGATCATTGCGGTACAGGATGGCTCTCTCGCGGTAGTGGACATCAATTTTCAACTTATCGACTTCAGGGAAGGCATGCCCGTTTACCAGCAACAGGTCCTGCCACCCGTCGTTGTCGAAATCGAAGAAGCCGCAGCCCCATCCAACGAAGCGAGTGTTCTGGCCAAGGCCTGCTTCGATGCTCGTATCCTGAAACTCGCCCTTACCTCGATTGCGGTAGAGGGTCTCCAGTTCATCGGAAAAGTTTGTCCTGAAGATCGACGGAATGCCGTCATGTGCAAAGTCGGCCGCCGTGACGCCCATGCCCGACAGCGCCTTGCCGTTTTCGTCGAGACCAGCGCCCCGGATCAGAGCTTCTTCTGAGAATGTACCGTCCCCTTTGTTCATGTACAGCAGCGACGGCGTCTGGTCACAAGCCACATAAATATCGGTCAAACCATCGCCATCGAAGTCGGCCGTGAGTACCCCCAGCGCGTAGTTTGAATTCGGTTTGGAGATGCCGCTCGCGTCTGACACATCGCGAAAGTTGCCTCCGTCATTGTGATAAAGCAGGTTGCGGTCAAACGGCAAACCGCGCGGCCCGCAGTTTACGGAAAGCCCCCGGTAGAAGCAGTAGGGGTTCGCCCCGGGCTTTGGCGTGGTCTCGAAGTCGAACTTCAGGTAATTTGCGACAAACAGGTCAAGCTTGCCGTCGTTATCGTAATCAACGAACGCGCAGCCCGAGTTGTAGCGAACGCGGTCCTGTGCGAGCCCAATCTTTGCCGCTACGTCTTCGAAGCGCTTCCCGCCCATGTTGTGGTAGAGCGAGTTCTGACCCCAGTACGTCACCAGCAAGTCAGTGAAGCCATCGCCGTCGTAATCGCCCGCGCAGACGCCCTGTGCCCAGCCTTGCCTCGTCAGCCCCAATTCCGAAGTGGACTCGCGGAATTTCCCGCCACCTTCGTTGTGATACATGCGGCTTGGCGACCCCGGACCAGAGAGGACGAACGCATCCGGCCGGCCGTCGTTGTCATAATCGACGAAGGCCACGCCGCTGCCCGTCGTTTCGATGATGAACTGCTTCGAGACGACGCCCCCGTTGGGTACGGGCTGCGTAATGCCTGCCTCGCGCGCGACATCGCGAAACTGGGGCAACCGATTCGTCTGCGCGAGGCAACCTGCGGCGCAGGCCATGACGAGCCAGCGCTTCACTGCTGCGGCTTCTCGCCCAGGCGCTTAAGGAAATCCGCGAACTCACCTTCGGGCGGCTTTTGCAGAGTGTCTAGTTCCGCTTTCGCTTTCTGCGCGTCGGCGGTGCGACCGGAATTCCGGTAGGCCATCATCAGGTTGTACCGGGCAACTTCGCTCCGGGGCTGCAGTTTGACGGCGCGCTCCAGGAGGTCCACGGCTTCGGGGTACTTCTTCTGCTCAGAGCGCAACTTTGCCACGGCAATCAGAGCCTCCGGGAAATCGGGGCGCAACTGAACGGCCCGTTCGTACCGTGACGCCGACTCCGTCTTCTTCCCCTGGGTCGCGAAGATCTGCGCCACCTGATACTCGGCCACCGCGTCGGAGGGGTTCAGGGCCAGCTCTGCGTCGAATTCCTTCCGTGCCTCTTCCAGCG
>JAOAPO010000429.1 GCA_025462945.1 Bryobacterales bacterium | reverse complement strand
CAGATATCCGATCGTTCGGTTCCAGGTTCTGGAGAGCTTTTTAGGAGCCGACCCTGGCGATTTTGAGGTTCGACTCACTTCAGATCTTTTCCTTAGCGGGATTCCGCAGAACGTGCCCGACTTTCGCGAAGGTGAGGTTTGGCTGGTGGAGGCGTACCGAGATCAGCGCGACCAGCAATGGACTACGAGTCGTTGCAAGCGTACAAAGCCCGTCGCTGAGGCGGACGAGGATCTTCTATTCCTGCGGGCATGGGTACTCGGCCAGCGTCTGCCCGCGCAGGTCACTGGCGAGGTATGGAACTCGGCTGGGAGAACGAACATGGCCGGTATACAAATCCATCTCCGTAGTTCGATGCAGACGTTTTCAGCGACAACAGATCGCCGGGGGCAGTTCTCCTTCGAAAACCTTGACGCGGGCGTCTATGAAGCCGTCGCGGATCTGCCGGGAAGTGGAGCCCCGGTAAATATTGATCTGGTACGGGCGCGGTGCAGCCGCATAGTCTTCACAGTGAGGTAGCAGGGTGTGGCGAACGCTTAGAAAGTAGTTTCTCAGTGGTGAACGCCAGCCGTATTCGTCAGCCCGCTGCGCGTTGCACCGCCGTCCTGGCTGCTCCCCTGCAGCGTCCTTCAGTTGCTGACAGAGTGCCAGAGCACTGACGGCGCGGCGGGTTCACCAGGCGGCTCCGATGCCGTGAAGGCCCCGTTCAGTGGACGCAGCGGACGCACTGGACGCAAAAACGGGGGCCTTGCACTGGCCGTGAACAGGCTGCTGCTGCTCACAAGTTGCGACCAAGGAACACCCGGTCACGATGAGTCCCTCGTCGAGCGTGGCGCAACAACCTTCGCAGAACGCCGTCCGTTGCGTCCAGTGCGTCCACACCGCCCAGATGCGGTCCGTTCGAACCTTAAAGCGATCACTGTGGACTGTAAAGCCGCTTCGCCACACCGGCCCTGAGGCGCATCGCGAGTACCGGGTTGGGCATCTACTACCAGGTAAATCGGCGAAGCGCCTGACGACGGACGGTTGCTCTGCCGCACCCGTCGGCAGGCCGCATCCGGGTTGCGGGTCACCAGCGCCGCCAGTACAGCCATGCCGCCCGAAGGCCGACATCATGGGACTGGCTAATCATTGACGCCACGCGGTCTCTCGCCGTGAGTGGCACGAGCGTCGGGACCAGATAGGGTAAACTCGTCCGTAAACTCTCAGGTTTCAAAGGAAATTGCGAAGATGCTCCATATATCGCGAATCGTGAGTATCACTTTTCTGGTCTTGTCGGCGGGTGTTCACTGCTTCGGCCAGTCAGAAAAAACATTGCCTGAGTTCGCGGTTGCGTCGATACACCGAGTTGATCCAAAGGCTGGCTTTCCTGGAATTCAGAAGGGAGGCGGTCCTGGGACTAGGACGCCAACTGTGTTTCGCTGCCAATTTTGCACCATTAGCATGCTGGTTGGTATCGCGTTTGATCTCAATCCATATCAGATCGTAGTTCCTGCTGCGGCGGACGACGAGCACTACATCATTGAGGCAAGACTCCCTCCCGGATCGTCTAAGCAGGCCTTTCAGGGCATGGTGCGACGCGTTCTGATCGAGCGCTTCGGGCTGGTATACCGCCGGCAACAAAAAAGATGAGTGGCTATTCGTTGAGAGTTGCGAAGGGCGGGACTAAACTCCGCACCGCACATGATGTTCCAGATTCGGAGTCTCGGGGCTCGGGCGCATTGAATTCAAAGATCGGGGCTGATGGTTTTCCAATCCTGCCGGATACACCCGGCGTTTCTATTGTTGCGGCCCGAGGTGGTACGCGTCTCAAGTCCTGTAGCGAGACGATGGCTGGTTTTGCTAAGACACTCTCAGATCAACTGCATCAGCCACTGGCGGACGAAACAAAGCTCGAAGGAAAATACGACATTCTCGTCACGTGGATGAACGAGCCACCCACCAACTCGGCGGTTCCTGACGTCTCGGAGTGGCCGCCACTGGAGATGGCTCTAGCAACCCAGCTCGGTCTGATACTTGAGCGGCGCAAAGTAGATGTGCCCATAATGATCATCCAGCGTATAGGCCGCACGCCCATGGTTCAGTGAGGGCGCGAAACACACCCGCCCGGTGGTCGTCGCCATCGGCATCCGCTTTTGGAACATGGGCACCACGGGAGTGCGCCCCGAACTCGGATGATGCCGCTGCAGTCGGGCTACAGTCACGACCGCAGACCGGCGGACACCCATAGTCCATAGCGTCCGCAACTACTCCGGGCGGGTCGCGCCGACCATGCTGACGGCTGGCGGGCCTCTGGTCCCGACAAGCTGTCACGAATCGCGACTCGACTGCAAAAGCCGCTCGGCCAGCACGGCCTCTGACGCGGCAGCGGCCCTGTAGTCACGCGACGTGCGCACAGCGGGTTCTTCTTCCGGTAAGGAAACGGACTGAGACCTCGCGCGGCAGAAAGAAAGTATCCAGCTTTTCTGGAATAATGTTCCCGGAGGCATTATGAAGTTGAATCTCTTATTCATCGTTGCGGGATTCGCAATGGCGCAGTCCGGTTCCTCTGGGGGCACGGTGGGCGGATGAGTTTCGGTCCCCCGGTGGGTCTCGTAAGCACTTCAACCCTGGGGTTCCCGTCGCGCGTTGTCGTCGGCATGCCCTACTCAGCGGAAGAATTGACGGAACACGTGCAAATCCTGGCTGACGGTTCCCGCAT
>JAOAPO010000411.1 GCA_025462945.1 Bryobacterales bacterium | reverse complement strand
CCAGCGAAGCCGAAACATCGAGCTCCGCGACGGCCGACGCTGTGGCGCGAATTCGCAGTCCATGCGCCGCGGTCGTCTGCCGGACTTCCGCAAAGATCCGCTTCTCGATCTCGAGGATCTTCTCGTCGGCCGTCCGCACCTTTTGCTCGTACTCGCGCAACTCGACGGTGGTGTACCGCTCCGCGTTCACCAGCGTTTGGCGGCGCTCATAGTCTGCTGGAACAAGCTGGCGGTTGGCATTCGAAATCTCGATGTAGTAGCCGAAGACGTTATTGAAGCGGACCTTCAGCGATCCGATGCCGGTGCGCGTTCGCTCGCGCGCTTCAATCTGCGCGATGATCTGTTTCGCGTTCTGGCTCAGGTCGCGCAGCTCGTCCAGTTCCGCGTCGAAGCCCGGTCGAACCGTCATGCCACCGTCGCCAACGATCGCGGGGGGCGTGTCGGCAAGCGCCGCGAGGATCGCGCCAGAGGCTTCGGGTACGGGGTCCAGCGCGGCGAACAGACTCTGCAGCCGGGGCGACGGTGGTTTGCCCGCGAGCCTCGCCGCATCCGCCAGGCGCGGCATCTGGTTCAGCGAACGACCCAGCGCCAGCAGATCGCGCGGGCTGGCGTTGCCGATAGTCACACGAGCCAGCAGCCGCTCCATGTCGAGGACCGGCTCCAGATGCTTCTTCAACTCAGCGCGCAGGATCGTATCGCGCGTCAGATCTCCCACCGCGTCCAGACGCGCTTCAATCTCGTTCAGTTCGAGCGACGGCCGCAGCAGCCTCTGACGCAGCAGGCGTCCGCCCATGCCGGTCGAAGTCTGATCCAGCACGGAGATCAGGGTCGCGCCGCCATCTGAGAAGATCGGCTCCACCAGTTCCAGATTCCGAACCGTCACGGCGTCCAGAACCATCGTTTCGGCACGCTCGAAGTAACGTGGCGGATCGAGATGATCGAGGGCAGCGCGTTGCGTGTCGCGGAGGTAGTGCAGCACAGCGCCCGCAGCCCCCACAGCGGCCAGCTTCCCGCCCAGACCGCAGCCGTCCAGCGAGAGCAGCCGGAAGTGTTCGCGTAGTATCCGGTCAGAATAGTCGGCGCTGAAGACCCACTCGTCGAGTTCCGTCAATATCCAGCGCTTGCCTTCCGGACGAGAGAACAGAGGCGCGCCGGTGGCGACAAGGATCTCCCGCGCGCCCAGACTCTCCAGCATCCCCGGAAGTTCGTCGATCTCCGTCTCGGCCGCACGAAATTCACCGGTCGAGACGTCCACCCAGGCAACACCGGCGCGCGCTCCGCTTCGGGAAATAGCAGCGAGGTAGTTGTTCTCGTGCGAGCGGAGCAGATGCGCATCGGTTGCTGTTCCGGGCGTAACGATCCGGGTAACTTCGCGGCGGACGATCTTCTTGCCCGCGCCCGCCTCTTCCATCTGCTCGCAGATGGCGACGCGATACCCGCGGCCGATTAAACGAGCGATGTAGTTTTCCGACGAGTGCCAGGGCACGCCGCACATCGGAATCGGAGTTCCCTTTTCTTTGTTCCGGGACGTGAGGGTGATCTCCAGTTCCCGCGCCGCCGTAATCGCGTCGTCGAAGAACATCTCGTAGAAATCGCCCAGCCGGAACATGAGCAACGCACCCGGAACCTGGCTCCGGACAGCGTGATATTGGCGCATCAGTGGCGTGGATGCGGCTTCTGAAACGTCGCTCATGAACCTCTATTGTCCATGCAGGGCTGAACCCGCGCAGGACTCAAAGTCATCCTGTCACGCTGACGCCGCAACCCAAGGCCCTCGTAACCGGCTGAACCTATGAGCCGTGACCGTGAGGGAGCGGGACCGGTTCAGTAGGGGACCGCTCTTTCAGACCGGGCTCTCAGCGATTTTGGGGAGCTGGCTCTTCCTGAGAATCGAGTGCTTCACGACGAGTCCCTCCGCCTGATCGATTCCTGAAAAGCCAGGCCGCCCCCAGGAACAGCGCCAACCCCACCACCCACTGCAAGGCAGTCGCGACCCCGTCCCCCGTCCAAACCGGATGGTACTTGCCCAAAACCTCAGCCCGTTCCAGCATCCAGTGCCAGGCCGTGTGAACCACCAGCGCCGACACGATAATGATCCCCATCCGTTCTGCGACCACATAGCGGAACAACAACGCCAGCAGCGGTATCGTAATCGCCAGCACCGTCAACTGCCCTAACTCCACGCCGAGATTAAACGCCAGCAGGGACGTCAACAGATGACGCCCGGCGAACTGCAGGGTCTCCTTCAGCGCAAAAGAAAAACCGAACCCATGAATCAGTCCGAAGCCGAACGCCAGAACCCATCTGTGATGCCGCGGCTTCTCTGACGCGATGTTTTCCAGCCCCATGTAGACAATCGAAACCGCGATCAGCGTCTCCACCAGTGGCGGAAACCACAGCGCCGACGGCGCAAGCTCGAACGCCGACGCAATCAACGTGATTGAATGCGCAGCCGTGAAGGCCGTCACCACCACCAGCAATGGCCGGAACTTCCGCAGCGGCAGCACGAGACACAGCAGGAACAGCAGGTGATCGGTGCCGTCCAGAATGTGCCGGAACCCTAGCCCGATGAACTGCCACGCGGCCTGAAACCAACCCGGGTCGAGCGTCACAAGCCCAGGATCGCCCGTGAACTCGAAGGCCCGTTCCGGACTGTTGGGCGGCACGAACCGAACGGTCGTCAGTACCCGCGCGGCCAGCGTCTGCAAACGAGGATGAATCGCGAACTTCGACGTCGCTGACCGGATCGGGTACGTCAGCAGAACGTCCGCAAACAACTGGTTCCACACGATCGACGTCTCTGGCGGCATCGCCGGACCCACCGTGTGCGCCAGCGCTTCAGGGAACCACAAAAATGACCGGTCCGAGGGCAGCGACAACTGTACTGCTTCCACTTTTGGCCTCGGCAGCCGCTGCCCGTCTTCACGAATCTCGATGAAGTTCGCCAGCCACACCTGTGCGGCATCCGGCAATCTCGACTGCAGTCTGGGCAGATCAGTCACACCCGGCGCGCGCTCCGGAATATCGATATCGCGCAGGGCCGGCATCGGCACACGAATCAAAACCCCCAGGCTTTGCCCCCGGGGAGCTACAAACATGTGAACCGCGACATCGGCGGGAATGTCATGTGCCGTCGCGCCCACAGGGGCCAGCAGCAGGGCAGCAATGAATAAGTAGAGTCGCAAGCAGTCTTTGGATTGAGTATGATACACCTACGCGAGGGCAGATATGAAGAAGCGAAACTACGTTGGTTTGGCCGTGTTCTCCGGTGCGCTGTTGGCACTGGGAGTCACGTCGTCGTTGATCGGAACGCACGGGGTGGCTGGGGCAGCGGCCGTAATGGCGCCGAAGCTCGAAGTGGACCCGATGTGGCCCAAGCCGCTGCCCAACCATTGGGTCATCGGCTCCGTCATCGGCCTGACCGTCGACCCCAACGACCATATCTGGATCGTCCATCGCGCCGGGGCTCTCGAAGCGAAAGAGCAGTACGCGACCATGACGCCCAAGGCTTCCGAGTGCTGCGCCGCCGCACCGCCGGTGCTCGAATTCAACGAAGACGGCGATCTCATCGGCAGTTGGGGCGGACCTTCCCCCGACCAAAAATATGACTGGCCCTCGTCGAACCACGGCATTGATGTTGATTTCAAAGGCAACGTCTGGATCGGCGGTAACGGTCGCGAAGGCACCTTCCGCCCCATGGCCCACGACGAGAGTATGAATGAGAAGGGCGCCGTTCACGACAGCTTCGTATTGAAGTTCACCCAGCAGGGTAAGTTTATTGCGCAGCTCGGAAAAGCGGGCGCGAGCAAAGGCAGTAACGATGTTGAGAATCTTCGCCTGCCCGCCAAGACCATCGTCGACCCGAAGACCAACGAACTCTACGTCGCCGACGGCTATGGCAATCGCCGCGTCATTGTCTTCGATGCCGACACCCTGAAGTACAAGCGCCACTGGGGAGCCTACGGCAGCAAGCCCGATGACACGCAGCTGCCGCCCTATAACCCCGCCGAGCCGCCAGCAAAACAGTTCCGCAACCCTGTCCACTGCGTCGCCCTGGCGAATGATGGCCTTCTTTACGTGTGCGACCGGACCAACGATCGCATCCAGGTCTTCACCACGGACGGCAAGTTCGTGAAAGAAATGTTCGTCGCGAAGAACACCCTCGGCGACGGCGCGGTCTTCGACATCGCTCTCTCGAAAGACCCCGGCCAGAAGTACATCTACGTGGCCGATGGTTCCAACATGAAAGTCCACGTTCTTCTACGCGACACGCTGGAAGTCCTGACCACCTTCGGCGACGGCGGCCGGCAGCCCGGACAGTTCTACGCCGTCCACAGCATCGCCACCGATTCCAAAGGCAACGTCTTCGTCTTCCACCGCGCCGAACCCCCCATCCTCGTCTTCAGCCCCGATGGGAAATTCATCCGCTCCTTCGGCCAAAACCTTTTTAAATCCGCCCACGGCATGCGCATCGACGCCGACGACAATCTCTGGGTCACCGATAACGCCGACCACACCGTCACCCGCTTCGACTCCACCGGCAAAGTCACCCTCACCCTCGGCGAAAAAGGCAAACCGGGCGAAGACGCTTCTCACTTCAATAAACCCACAGACGTCGCCGTCGCGA
>JAOAPO010000381.1 GCA_025462945.1 Bryobacterales bacterium | reverse complement strand
CTCCCAGAATGCCGTTGGCCGAGGGGTTCGGAATCGTCGGATTGAAGTTGCTGTTCTGTAACTTCGCTTCACGGCGCGGAATGCTCAGGTCATAGCGAAGCCCGGCGTTGATGGTGAGCTTGTTGGTCAGCTTGAAGTCGTCCTGTACGTAGCCCGCGTAGTATTTGTATCGGAAGTCGATATCCGCTCCGAAGTTGAAGGAACCGCTGCTCGGCAAGCCCAACACGAACGCTGCATAGGCAATACCGTTCTGGCCGCTGACGGTTGGATTACCAGTAGCCGCGGCACTGTAGCTGAGCGATCCTGCGCAGTTGTTGCAGTCCACGCGGCGATAGCTGAGATCCATATAGGTGAAGCCAAACTTCAGGTTGTGACGGCCTTTCACCCACGACAGCTGTTCCGTGATGTTCAGAGTCCGGCTGGGAGACCGGGTATCCACGCTCCCACCGTAGTTGCCAAATTCAGTGTTGTACTTGGTGTACGCGCCGGTCTTCTCAGCACCTGATCCGGTGAGGCCGGGCAATAGAGTCGCCGCACGGTAGGAATCAGGTAAGCCCAGGTTTGGACCCTCTCCGAGCTTCCGCTGGTTGATGCCAACCGTGACGTGATTGAGCATGTTCGGCCTGATCGTGTAGTCGCCGTTGAAGCGCCAGTAGCGAATGTGACCGAACTCCTGAAAAGCCTCGGCGAGAGGACCGGGGATCGGACCTATCAGCGGGTAGCTGTCGAAATACTGCCGGCTGAACATACCACTGACGCGGAGTTTGTCGTTGACGATGTGGTCGCCCTTGATCGAGTAGACTCCCTGCCACGCACCGGGTGTACGCGAACCGTTGCTGCGGTTGCTGGTGTTGTTGAAAACGGAGTTTGGATCATCAGGCGCGGGAAGATAGTTGAAAATCGCCTTCGCGACCGGGCTGATACGGTTGGCGCAAATAACGTTCAGAACGCCATTGCATGAAAGGGGCTGGCGGTTGTTGGCGTTGGCGATGATGTTGCCGCTGGCATCCATCGGATCGTACAGGGGAACCATCTTGCCGCTGGCGTCGGTGTAGCGGCGGAAATCTCCGTTTCGAAAGTCGGCAATGGGCAGAGAGTTCGTGCCGGTGTTGCTGTAGTTCTTGGCGCGCGAACGCTCGCCGGCAAAGAAGAAGAAGGTCTTGTTGCGGCCATCGTACAGCTTCGGGATGAAGATTGGACCGCCGATGCTGGCAGCCTCGACGTGCTGGCGCTGAACGGACTCGCCGCGAGCCGTCGTTCCCCAGAAGAAGCCCTTGGCATTGAGCTTCTCGTGACGCAACTGCAACATCGCGCTGCCGTGAAGAGCATTCGTGCCCGACTTGGTCGTGAAGTTCAGGACGCCGTTGGAAGCACGGCCGAACTCCGCGGAGTAGGCGGAGGTCTGAACCTTGAACTCTTCCACTGCTTCGGCGCTGACCACGCGCATCTGCGGGTCATTGCGGCGCTCACTCATCGATTCCGCGCCATCCACCAGCAGGCTGGCGCCATTCGCCTGGCCGCCGGCGATTCGGGGTGCGCCGCCGACGGTGTCGGGATCACTGGTAAGGTTCATGGCAACGCCCGGCGCGAGACTCGTGAACGCCACATTGCTGCGCAGGCCGCCGTTGATGAACAGCGGCAATTGCTGGATGGCTCTGTTATCCACTACGGTGCCGAGGTCGCTGCGGTCGGTCTGCAGGAGCGGGGCCGTCGACTCCACCTGGATCGTCTGCTGCACATCGCCGACCTGCAGTTGAATGTCGAGCCGCGACGTGGTACTTACCTGTACGACAACGTTGGACGCTTCTGACTTGCGGAAACCGTCTTTCTCAGCGAGGACACTGTAGCGTCCCGCAGTAAGTGAGAGGAACGTGTAGCCGCCGTCCGTGTTCGTTTCCACGATGGTCTTTTGGCCGTTAGCCGGGTTCGTCAGGGTGATCTTGGCTCCGGGCACGATCGAGCCGGAGGAATCGAGCACCTGACCGGTGATCGTTCCGCGGTCCTGCGCCTGCAGCAACACACAAAATACAAGGGATAACAAGACCAGCAGGTTCTTAAACTTCACAATTTCTCCTGAATCGTAATTTGCACCATAGCAACGGTTCCTGCATAGTTTACATGAACTGTGCGTGGCTGAGCAGAACGAGCAGGTCGTATACCGGGGCCGTCATCAGCGTACGGGTGGCTGGCGACGGCCGAACTCTCGTCCGTGTCGACACGTGAAGAGTTCGTTGGCCTCGCCTGCATTTCTTCCTCGTAAGTGCGCCTGACGCCCAGGCCGCCGTCGGTTCACGCCTTAGACCAGTGTTCCTCTGAAGGAATTGCAGATCGACGCGGGCAGGCGTATTAGGAAGGCTAATGCCGGAATGGCTGTCAGCAGCCGTGTGGGGCGGCGTCGCCGGGGCGGCTATTTTGCCTGGTGCGGCGACAGGGTACTGGTCTCAGTCAACAAGAGGGTAACGACTTCCGCAATGGCCTTGGGAAGGGGAGTGTTTCATCTCCGCGCTCTCTTTCGATCAGATGGCGGAGGCGGTGTCGGAAGGGAGGCTTCGACTGAACCGGTGCGGGCTTTCTGGGAGGCGCGACCATCTACTCTCTCGCTAACTGGTCTCTTTGCAGGGTCGGATACGTTGAGTCGAGCGGCGGTCACGATTTGCGTACTGTGCTTCGCGACAGTTTGGTCTGCCGACTGAGCGCCGGCTTGCGTGGGGAGAACGGGAACTGGAGCGTTCTGGTGGCCCCTGAATGACCCTGAATGTGTCAGCTTTGGAGGTGATCAAAACGCTCGGACCGTACGCTACTCCTACAACGCGGGCCTCGCCAACGAGTCCGTACCGGACCCGGCGAGACCCGCAGGTTGTTGAGTCTTAGAGTTACTTAGAACAGGTCGTGCTAATCATCTTCAGGTCAGAAACATGCAGGTGCTGGCCCGCTTCGGAGTGAGCCGAACTGGTCTTCGAAGAGGCAGAGCTCGATTGGCCCTGAGCCGATGCGGCGGCGGTTGAGGACGGCGCACCTTCTGATTTCTGCGACGCTGAACCGCTTGCTCCCGTCGGGGTGCCAGTAACGGAGACCTGATGACCCACGTGCGGTTTCAGGTTCACGCTGCCGGCGGCCATCAGCCCGTAGGTCTTGCCGCTGGAGTCGCTGATGCTGAACTCGTTGGGGCTGTCGCCCTGCGCCAGGCAACCAGTGACCGTCACGGCGTCGGCGCTGGTCGCCGCGCTGCTGTTACGACCGTTGCCCTGAGCTGATCCGGTACCGCTTTGAGCACTGGCGGAACCTGCCGCGGCACCCTGACTTTGGGCAGCCTGGCTTTGGCCGCCCGCGCCCTGAGCACTCGGGTATTGGCTCTGACCACCGGCGGCACCCTGATTTTGACCAGCGGCGCCGCTCTGGCCCGCCCCGTCGCTCTGCGCCGCTGCTCCGGAAGCGCTGAGGAGAGCCGCGCCCGCTAAAACTATCGTCGATAATATGGTATTCATTTGATGAACCTCCGACCCAAATAAAGCATCTGCCTGGCCAGTGTCCGCGCGTGTTTCCACCAACTTATTAACGCGACTTAACCGCACTCAGGTGATGGGATCATTGGCTCCTTACGCCGCCATTTGCCTCACCGCCTGTGAGTCTTATTGCATTGGGAAGCGTTCCTGCGACGGCGGGCACGAAGCTCTGTGAGTCGCCGGGCTTCGGGAATATTTTCCGAGTCCGCAAAAGTCGCTGCGTCACCTGCAGCCTCTCGACGGCTGCTTGTGATAGCATTCGCCGGTGCTCGCCACCGCTTCGACATCCCGGAAAGTTCGTTCCGCCAACGTTACGCTGGCCGTTCTCGTCGCGGTCAACATTCTGAATTTTTACGACCGGTATATCCTGGGCGTGCTCGCTGAGCCGATCCGACTGGAGTTCCATCTCACCGACACGCAACTGGGCTTTTTGGGCTCGGTCTTTATCTGGCTTTACGCCGTGGTCGGCTTGCCGCTCGGCACGCTGGCGGACCGGTGGAGCCGGAAGAAGCTTCTGGCGTGCGGGCTTGGGATCTGGAGCGTCCTGACCGCAATGGCCGCCTTCGCGACGTCTTACGCACTCCTGATGTGCAGCAGGCTGGGGTTCGCGGTGGGGGAGGCGGCGGTTGCTCCGGCGGCTACGGGCTGGATCGGCGACTTGTACCCTGCGGAAAAACGCGCGAAACCGCTGGCCCTGTTCATGATGGGTGTGCCACTCGGTGCGGCGCTCACAAACTTCGTCAGCGGATCCGTGGCTCAGTCGTTCGGGTGGCGGCAGGCGATGATTCTGGCAGCGGCTCCGGCCCTGCTTCTCATCCCGATGCTGCTGCTTTTGAAGGAGACGGCGCGAGGGGCGGCGGAAGCCACGAAGCCAGCGAAGCGCGGGTCCGTGCGCGATTTTTTGAGCGTCCCGACCTTCTGGTGGATTGTCGCCTCCGGAGCTCTGCTCAACTTCAACATGTACGCGCTCTCCACGTTCCTGCCTGCGTTTCTCGGGCGCATCTATCACGTCACAGTCGCGCAATCCGGAACCTACGCTGGCTTCACCTATCTTCTCGGCGGCGTTTCGGGGAGCCTGATTGCCGGTTGGCTTGGTGACCGTGCCATCCGCCGGGGACCGGCTGCCAGAATGCTGTTCGCAGCGGCGTTCGCACTGGCGGGGGCTCCTCTCGCGTGGCTCGGTATCGCTTCCGGCGGTGTGGTGGCCTCGGTGAGCATGCTCACCCTCTTCTACGGGACGCTGTGCTCGTACTACGGGTTCGTGTATTCGTCAATTCAGGATATTGTCGCGCCTTCCCTGCGGGGTACTGCTATGGCTGTGTACTTTCTGACCATGTATCTGTGTGGTGCCTCGTTTGGGCCCGTATTAACGGGAAAGGTGAGCGATCTGATGGCGCGGCGTGCTGCGGACGCTGCCGGGTCACCGGTGCTGACCGAAGCATTCCGCGCTGTGGGTTTGCAGCAGGCGATGTTCATCATGCCGGTACTCTCGGTGCTCTTGGCGGTGGTGCTTTACCTCGGCTCCAGAACTATTTCGCGCGACGTAGAGCGACGTCAGGCGTGATGATGCGAATGCGCCAGGGCTGCCTGGCTGCAATGCGCGGCCCGCGTGTCCCTCGCCACTCCCGACGAACGAAGCTGAGACGCTGGAACCGGCCAGATCCCCCGACGCCCCAAAAGCCGAGCCTGTTCTGGAGTGGCATGGAAGCGCTGTGACAGTCAACGCTTCACCCGGGATCAACACCTTTGGGCGGCAGCATGACTGGTGCGATCGGCAATCCGCGAAAATGCCGGTGCGCAGAGGCAACGGATTTCTTCCCCGCAGCTTAGCCTGATATAGCGCCTGTTGCCATCACCAGTGCATCCGTGTCTGCATGTACGCGCCACCCATCC
>JAOAPO010000377.1 GCA_025462945.1 Bryobacterales bacterium | reverse complement strand
TCCCACGCTTCTCGTCGACCTCGATGGACCCAACAGCGTGGAGGGCCTCGGCTTCTTCGCGGTGAAGGGTGCGGAGATAGCGATTGCCGGACTGGTCGCACAAGCGTGACCTCCGAGGGAAACTGATCTTCGATGCCATGGGGTTGAAAAGGTGAGGTGACCGGGATGAGCGTCCCGGGCGCTACAGCAGAACATGCCCACCTTAGCGCCTGAAACATTCACGCGCAAGAATGTTTCTGAAGAAACTCCACTTCTTCTGGAAAAAGTCCACTTCCCTCGCTTGATAGGCTACGGGCCGTAGCCGCTCCGCTGGTGTTAGCGGGAGAGCAAGAGACTTACTTGGGTGGGTAGTTCGGTTGTAGTGGCGGGACGCTCTGAGCGTAGCCTCTGGAACGGGCTGGCGTCAACGGTTTGGAGTGGAGATTCTTTGACCGTCAGCGCGTAGACGCCGTATGCGGTTCGTGTGATCTCGCCGGACGCTACCAGCTCGCGAAGCAGGGATTCGATCCGCGACATGCTGAGTCCAGACTTGCGCTGGATCGTGCCTCGGTTCGTGGCACCGCTGCTGATTGCGGAGAGGACCATGGCCTTGGTGCTCATGCGACTACTCCGACGGGTGCCTGATACGTGGCATTCTGATCCGCGAGCGGGACACCGCCACACCTGCAGCGCTTGGCGCCCTCGTAGCCACCGCGCTGGATGATCTCGAATCCGGTACCGCCGCAGTGCTGGCAATCGGCTGAGACGGTCGCGATCGGCGGGTTGAGTTCGTTCCAGATCCGGTTCAGGTCTGCCAGCGTCGGCAGTTCGCTCAGGCCGGTGGCAGCGTCGATGGTCTGCGCGATCTGCTGGCGGATGGTGGGGGAGTCCTGGCCGCGGCGCTCTAGCCAGTTGCGGAGCTCTTTCTGGCCGGTTGTTTCGAGGAAATCGAAGCGGCGAAAGATCGAGAAGCGCTGCACTTGGTCTGCGCAGAATTGGCGGAATGTGGTTTCTTTCGGCATTTAGTCCTCCAGCAGGGCTTGGTAACGTTCGGCTTGGCGTTGGGCGATTGGGTTGAGTGACACGGAAGGCTGACCACGGACCTTCGGCGGGTACTTCCAGCCCTTGTCGAGCAACCACTTCGCCAGCGTCGGCGCGAATCTTCCCTCGGGTCCGTGCCATTCCGAGGCACAGTATTCGGCGTGCACTCGCTGGATTTCTTCGAGGTCCGCGCCTGCTGCCACGGACTGGGCGAGGTAATTCTCCGCCATCCCGCGATCTCCGCGCTTCGGGTGAGCAGAGTAGAGACTTTCGAAGGCATCGTCGCCGGATGGTGGGGGGAAGGTTCGCACGTTCGCCGGTCTTTCGGCGACGGTGCGCGGCTCCGGTACTGACTCCGGTACTGCCCCTGACTCTGGTACAGGTACTGGTAGTGCACTCAAATCGACATTCTGTGCGCCCGGTGTGTGTACGGTTGGAACACAGAAGTCTAATTTGGCCCTTGTGAGCGCCTGTTTCGTCGCTTTGTCGGCATGAGTGGCCCAATCGTGCACCAATAGACCGTGTTTCCCGTCCCTGTCCAGCCATCCAGACTCGATCATGGCTTCGACAAGCTCTCCTGCCGCGCCGTCCCACTCGACCCACGATTCGATTGCGAGGTCGGTGTACTTGCCGATATTCCCTTGGGGAGTGAACCTGCCGGCGAAGTGCCACACGCACTCCAAGTAACCGATCGTCGCTCCCTTTGTTGTCCCTAACAGAGACTTCAGATGCGAGAACTTTGGATGATCGGGAACTGCTCTGAGTGCCATTTACCAGCCCCTCAGCGCGGAGTATTCGCCAATGTTGCGGGTGCCACGGATCGGCGGTACTGGAGTGTGCATCGGAATCGGGTCCGACAACAATGCGGGTGCTGGCTTGTGTGTGGCTGCGGTCTTGCGCGGCAGCGGCATCCGGCGTCTGGTCGGGATAGGTGTGGCCTCAGCCAGTTCGCATTTCGTCTGACTGGCGACTGACCACCACTCGATAAGCTCAGGCTCTCGATGACCACAAGCGGCGTCCATACTGCCGCAAAGAAAGCACTTCCACGGCATCGTCATGCTGATTCACCTCGGAAAACTACGATCGCGCTCGGGAACGGGCAACGGCCCTTGCGGTTGTCGTCGAAACAGAGCCGCCCTCGGAGGAACCGAATCTCAGTCGCGTGGGGAATGATGATGTCGTGCCACCAAGAGGTGTCAGTGCGGGCCGGAATCAGCATCACCACCGTGGATCCAAGCCGCGCTTCGTCGGCAGCTTTCTGGATCCACCGTCCAATCTTGCGACCGTAGGGCGGATTGCACCACGCTGGACCGGGCCAAACTCGGGTGAGAGCGTCCGCGGCTTCATCGAAGTAGCAGATGCAGGTAGCGGTTTCCTTCGTAGCGCAAACGTCGAGGATGAACCGAAACTCTTTGTTCAGGAAGTGGAACAGCGCGCGAGGTGTCGCCCAGTCCTGGCGGAGGCTGGAAGAGAGCCCAGCGGTGACAGCGCCGATCACTGCTTCACCTCGCCCAACGGCAACTTCTCGCTGACCCGCTTCGGGGCCCGAACGCGAGGGCCGGGCATGTGCAGATTAAGCCGGAGCGCAAGGACGGCCAGCAGCCAGACGGTCGGGCGGTTCTTGCGGTTGGTGGTGGAGGTGGAGAGCTTCATGCTGCACGCTCCGCTTTCTTCTCGGTCGCGATCAGTTCCATGCAGAGCGCCTTCGCGAGGTTGACTGGCACGGCGTTCCCAATCTGCTTCACTTTCGCCTCTCGGTTGCCTGCGAATTCGTAGTCATCTGGGAATCCTTGAGCCCGGGCCAGCTCGTGAGGCTGCAGCATTCGGAATCGAATGTCGTACCGAACTGGGTCAGGCTGCACCAGTGCGAAGCGGTCCTTCGTGGTGACAGTCGGCACCGGCTGACTAACAGGAACCGTGTCGCCGTGGCCGTAGTAGCTCATCAGCAGGGGCTCGATCACCGCCCAGGCGTCCACGCTGGTTACGGTCGGCATCGGGTCCAGAATGTCGTGCGAGCGCTTGTCTGCCGATCCGTGGTTGGTAGGGATTACGAACGGCTCGACAAGGGCATGGTGAGGGTCGGCAAGAACGGTGTGGAGCGGGTCATTAATCGACTTTGCGTTCCGGCCTTGACCTTCAGGGCCGCCCGCGGTGATGATAAACGGCTCCACGAGCGCCATGTCGTTGCTGGTCGCCGTGACCGTTCTCAGTGGCTCGTCGGTACTCCGAGGTTGGTCTTTGGCCCGATTCATCGGAACTACGAACGGCTGAACGAGAGCGCCAGCGCCTTGGCCGGTCACGGCCGGGAGTGGGTCATTCACCGAATGCGTTCGGGGCGTCTGCCCTTCGCGCTCGCCAAAGAACGGGACGATGAACGGCTCGACGAGTGCGATCGCTCCCGCTCCGGCCACGGTCGGTATGGGTTGATCCGTAGAACGTGCGGCGCTGCAGGACTGCTGGCCCAAGACGAACGGCTCAATCAGACCGTGGTGCGCTCCCTTTGTAGTGACTGTGGAGAGTGGATCGGCTAACGAGCTTGCGGTCTTGCCGTTTCGTAGTTCGACGACGAACGGTTCGCAGATCGCGTGATGCTGGCCGTTGGCAGCGACGGTCGGCAGCGGTTCGTCAAGAGATTGCGCGTTCATGTGATTGCGAAGAATCACGAGAAACGGTTCTGCTCGGTTGCCTCCGAACTTCCGAAGGCCGGCCGCAATCCGCTCCATCGTGGCGGCCGCCAAAGGCTTCTTCCTGTCGAAGATCGATTTGCCGGGGATGTCCCAGTCAATGATTTCCCGCGCGGCAGTCCACGTCTTCAGGTCACCGAACAGGCCGGGTTGATTTTTCGCGCGTTTCGCGTGAGATGGCATGGGCCAGACGATGGTCCTGGACCGTCGCGCCATGATGAAGAGCCTTTCGCGCGTCGTCGGGTCGCCATAATCGGCAGCGTTGAGGACGCGGTATTCAACTTTGTAGCCGACGCCGCGGAGTCCGGCGAGAAACGCTTGGAAGGTCTCGCCCTTCTTGCTCTTGAGGGGCAATCCGTTGACTCCAAGAGGCCCCCATTCGGCGAATTCCTTCACGTTCTCGATCAGGATGTTGTCGATGTAGAGATCAGTGGCCCAGTCGAGGATCCGCCAGGCCGACGAACGCATCTGGTCGAGCATGGGCTTTCCGCCGCGGGCCCGGGAGTGATGCGTACAAGGTGGCGACGCGCAAAGCAGGTTGAGGCGTCCGCCCGGGACGAGCTTCTTCGGGTCGACGTTATCCAGCGATTCGCAGAGATGGGTCGCTTCGGGGTGATTCTTCGAGTGGGTCGCGATCGCGACTTCCCAGTGATTGACTGCGATCAGTTCAACTTCCAGCCCCAGCTCACGAGCGGCGGCTTTCAGTCCGGAGGAAGTTCCGCCAGCCCCACAAAACAGGTCAGCAGCGAGGATCTTTCTCACTGCTGGCACCCATCCGCTTCAGGCGAGTCGGCGGCTTGCCGGGCCAGAATCCGGCCCTCGGCGGCGTTGATCTGCCGCTGATGCGCGGCTGAGTTACCGTAGATGGCCGAGACGTAGACGTAATCTTCGGGGCTGCCGGCTTCGTACGGGGAGTCGATCGGGGCGTCGCTCAAAACGGCACCCCATCAACGGCAGCGATATCGGCCTTAGCCTTCAGCAGGATTTCGCGCTTTTGGGCGTACTTCTCGGCGGCGACAAGGCACCACGAGTAGTCATTGCCGTTCTCAAGATTCAGCGCGGCGTTCCGAAGCCACGTCGCTTGCTCCCGGCGCATAAAGGTACCGAGGACCGTCAGCGCCTTCGTTACGGCGTCACCGGAACAGGCGTCGAGCAGGACCGGGAGCCAGAACTCCAGCGCCTGGCCTTTCCAGAGGAACTGGCCTTTAGGTGTGCGGGTGAGGAGGGTTGTCACCGGGCACCGCCCGGGTTTTGGACGTCGAAACGCGCCGAATCCGCGTAGAATCCGGTGTTGCTGGTGTGGAAGTGCTGTGGGGGTAACCGGAGAACCCGGCTAACTGATTGAAAAAATGGAGCGGGAGACGGGACTCGAACCCGCAACATACAGCTTGGAAGGCTGCAACTCTACCATTGAGTTACTCCCGCTCAGGGAGCAAACTACAACGATTGTAGCAATGTCGTTTGCTAAGTTATCGACAACGGGCCGTCGGACCGCGAAAGCTCCTGCAGCATTTTCTCGCGGCTGGCCCCGGTCGCGGTTGCCACGGCGGAGTCGAGTCCGACCGAGTAGAAGATGCCTCCCAATACCGCGGCTACAAGCACAAGACCCGCAAAAAAAAGCTGGCTTTCGAAGAACCAGCGGGCCCAGTACGCCAGCCCGAGCGGCAGCAGCAGAACAGGCATCGTGAAGATCGTCAGGGCCTGCATCTTGTTCGCCATCTGGTTCATCTTGTCCGGGTTGAGCGCGCGCGGGATTCGCACCGAACAGATGTTGCCCAGCGCGAACCAGTAAGCGGCGGCGATCGTCATCACGGCGGTCGTCTCGACAATCTTCAACAGCCCGACGGGCAACCCGGCGATTCGGCATACCAGCGCCACGACAAAGACCTGGGGAATCAGCAGAGCCAGCACAGTCACATTTTTCGCAATCAGTACATCGCGAAATCGCAGCGGCCACGAGAAGTAACCCTGAACCGCCGTCCTGTCAAAGCCAAAAGCGTTCCAAAAAGTGAGCTGCCCCAGCATCATCAAGCCGTAGATCGACATGATGGGCAACGCATTCGTCTTGGCGAAACTCGAATGACCGCCACGCCACATCGGCATGAACGCAACGATGCCGAAGAAGCACGACATCCCGTAAACCAGTCGAAAACGCGGGATCCTCGCCAGCGTTCGAAGTTCCTTCTCGATGAGCGCGCCGATCGGGTCAGCGAACACGCGTCCTGGCAGACGGAAGACCTTTTCCATGATGCTGTCCGGGCCAGCCTCGCGGTCCTTTTTGCGGATCATCGAGCCGTCGTAACGGAGAGAGCGTTCGAATTGCCAGCGGCTGAAAGCGAATGCGATGCAGAGCCAGCACAGCGCGGAGACCGTTGCCAAAGCCACCGAGTCGCCCGTCATCAGATGCGCCACTGCCGCCCACGGCCACACAAGCTGCGACGGCGCGAAGCTCAGCAGCACACTCCTTTTCAGCTTCGCCGCGACGAGCAGCTGCGGCGCGACGCTGATCAACACCAGCATCACCATCAGAATTTCGCGGAGTCGCGTGCGCAGGATCAGGCGTTCCAGCAGACTGCGGGTCCCGGCCGAGAGCAGGATGTTGATCGCAGCAAACAGGGCTGTCCCGCCCAGGATGTAGGGTGCCGCCTTCCAGCCCAGCATGGGGTTCCGCAGGAGGCCCGCAGCTACGCCGGCGAGGAGGATCAGAAGCTCGACGCACGTGGTCAGGCGGAGCAGAACTTCCACCACGAACAGCTTCGATTTCGGGATCGGGTAGGCGCGCAGCTTCGCGAGATCCAGCGAGGCTCCGAAGCTGGCGGAGATGACTGGCGCCAGCTGCCAGTACGCCATCGCCAGAGGCAGAGAAATGGAAAGCACGGCAACGAAGGTCGGCGTCTGATCGGCGAGCGAGAAGAACAGCATTGCCATCCAGCCGAAGAATACGAAAAAGCCGTAAAAGGCGAGGCCGGTGATGGAGCCGAAGATCGCGGAACCCCTTCGCGTGCCGGGCCGCAGCCGCATGCTCAGCACCTGCGCTTTCAGGATGGCGAGGATCATGAGTCAGCCCAGCCAGTCTAAAGGGGCATAGGAACGGTCAGCGCCCACGGTTCGCACGAAGACTTCTTCCAGTGTTTCCGAACCGCTGCGCAGTTCCGCCATGCTTCCTTCGGCCACGATCTTACCGGCGTTGATAATCGCGGCATGATCGCAGAGACGCTCAACAACCTCCAGCACGTGCGAGGTGAGGAAGATGGTGGCTCCCTGCTTCACCTGGTCCAGCAGGATGTCTTTCATCAGCCGCGCGCCCACCGCGTCCACGCCCTCGAACGGCTCGTCCATCAGGAAAAGCTCGGGTTTGTGGATCAGCGATGCGGCCATCGCCACGCGCTTGCGCATGCCCTTTGAGTACTCCGCGATCAGCGTGCGTCGTTCGTTCGACAGCTCGAAAAGCTCCAGCAGTTCACTGGGTCTTCACCCCGCCCGGATGCACCACGGTCAGGCTGATCGGCGAGCCGGCCAATTCGTGGCGCAGGGACTCCGAAAAGCCACGCACGGCGAACTTGCTGGCGCAGTAGGCGCTCTGGCCCGGTGGGGCGATGACGCCGAAGATACTGGAGATATTGACGATGTGGGCGGCCGGCTCGGCCTTGAGCAGCGGCAGGAAGGCGTGGGTCATGCGCACCACGCCGTTCAGATTGACCCCCATCACCCAGTCGAAGTCGGCGAGGGTCATCTCGTCGAAGCGGCCGAACAGGGCGACCCCGGCGTTGTTGATCAGCACCGAGACACGGCCGTGGT
>JAOAPO010000351.1 GCA_025462945.1 Bryobacterales bacterium | reverse complement strand
AAAACCCGCGCCGCCTGACCCGCCTCCCAGCCAGCAGGCCAGCCCCCACGCCCCGATGGACGCCCGAACTCCGCCCAAACGACCCGTCGAACTTTTCGCGCGGCATGTAAGAATCCGCTCCGCACCCGGTCTACGCTAATGAATGCAACTGGCGACCGGAATAAACGCTATCCACCTTACGCCAAATACCGCCCCGTTCCCCGCAGCCTTCGACGCAGCGGGTCCTCAACTGCTGGAGCGCCTCTTCGAAGCGCACCATCGTGTGGTCTACGGCGCGGCCTGGCGGGTGACGGGGAACGCGGCCGATGCGGAAGACGTCCTCCAAACCGTATTCTTACGGCTGGCCGGACGAGACATCTCGGCCGATCTCATTGAAAATCCTGAAGGCTACCTGCGGCGAGCCGCCGTCAACGCCTCCATCAACCTTCTCGAACTCAAGAGCCGCAAGAACGTCTCCCTCGAAAAGTCGGCCGAACCTCTCGAACCCGCGAATCACGCCGACCGCAGCGATCTTCGCCAGGTCCTCCGCCTCGCCATGGCGAAGCTCGGCTCCCGCACCGCGGAAATGTTCGCCCTCCGCTTCCTCGAAGGGCACTCGAATCCGGAAATCGCCCAAATGTTCGGCGTCTCCACCCTGGTCGTTTCGGTCACGCTCCACCGCGCCCGCAAACAGTTGCAAAACGAAATCCGTCAGCTCGGAGGTCTCCAGTGAAGCTCGACCACCTCATCAACGAAATTAGAAATAACGAACCCAATCCCGCTGAAGTCGAACAGGCCGCCGCCCGTGTACGCGCCCGCCTCTTCCCCCAAAGCGTGCTCGTGAATGCCGACTCTGCCGAACCCACCGGTGCCATCCGCGACTGCGCCGGCTTCGTCTCCCTCATCCCGGCCCACCTCGCCGGCACCCTCGACGCCTCGCGCAAAATGCTCCTCGAAGTTCACACGCGCGAATGCATCAACTGCCGTAAAGCCCTCGCCGAGGCCCGCCACGGCGCCCGCCAGGTCATCGAGTTCCGGCCCCGCAAGTCCGCCGCCGCGCCCTACGCACCCTGGGCCATCGCGGCATCTGTCCTGTTCGTCGCCGGCAGCGCCGCGTGGGTCGGCTATCGCCAGTTCCCGTCTCTCGCCGGCGGAGCCCGCGCCACCGTCGAAGTCGTGGACGGTGCACTATATAAGGTCAGCGGCAGCGCCCTCACTCCCCTCGCTCCCGGTGCCGAACTCGCCGAAAACGATGTCGTCCGCACCGCCCGCAACTCCGCCGCCATCCTCCGCCTCAATGATGGCTCCAAAGTTGAAGTGAACCAGCGGGCCCAGTTATCCGTTACAAGAAGCTTGAAAGGTTCCACCGTCCATCTCGCCATGGGCAACATCATCGTCGAAGCCGCCAAACAGCGCAGCGGAGCCCTCACCGTCACCACCGCCGACTGCAATGTCGAAGTCAAAGGCACCGTCTTCGCCGTTGACGCCGGCACCAAAGGCTCTCGCGTCGCCGTCGTGGAAGGCACCGTCTGGGTCGACCACGGTACAAAACACGAAGTCCTGAAGCGCGGCGACAGTACCGCCACCGCCGCCGACATGGGGCGCGTCCCCATCCATGAGGAATTCGAGTGGAGCCGTAAATCGGCCCAGTACGCCAAGCTCCTGACCGACTTCAGCGAACTGAATCGCCAGATCGCCGCCATCCCCCCGGCTGGCCTCCGCTACACCTCCAACCTCCTCGGCCTGCTGCCCGCTGACGTGGTCGCCGTCGCCGCCATCCCCAACATCGGCAACACTCTCTCCCAGGCCAGCCAGATCTTCCATGAACGACTGAAGTCCAGCCAGACCCTCGCCGCCTGGTGGAACTCGTACCCCCCCGCCAAACGCGCCGACTTCGAACGCACCATCCACCAGCTCGAAACCGCCAGCGCTTACCTCGGCGAAGAGATCGTCCTCGCGCTTCCCGGCGGCAGCAACAACGCCCCCATCGTTCTCGCTCGCCTCGTTCGGCCCGGTCTCGACGCCTTCCTCCGCGCGCAGCTTCCACCCTCCGCCGAAGTCGACAAACACATGCGCTTTGACAACGACCTCTTCATCGCCGCCGCCGACCCCGCCGCTCTCACCGCCCTCAGCGGTGGCTTCAAAGCGACGCCCCTTTACCAGCGACTCTCCGGTTCCTACCAACAAGGCGCAGGCTGGCTCTTTGGCGCCGACCTCGCTCGCGTCATGCCCGGCAAGGCCCCCGTCGCCGGATTCTTCGACGCACGCTTCTTTATCGCCGAAAGCCGTACCCTCGCCGGCAACACCGAGAACCGAGCCTCCGTCACCTTCGCCCGCGATCGGCAGGGTGTCGCCGCCTGGCTCTCGGTGCCCGGCCCCATGGGCTCGCTGGAATACGTCTCGCCCGACGCCGGATTCGCCGCTTCCATGCTCATGAAGAACCCCGCCGTCATCGTCGACGACATGATGGGGATGCTCACCCCCGCCAACGGCACCGCACCCGATGCGGGCAACATAGCCCTCCGTCAGGAAATCGCCAGCGCCTTCGGTGGCGAAGTGACCGTCGCTCTCGATGGCCCGCTCCTCCCGTTCCCCAGCTGGAAAATCGCCGCCGAAGTCTACTACCCGGACCGTCTGCAGTCCGCGATCTCTCGCACCGTCGCTGACTTTAACGCCAAAGGCGCGAATGAGCGCACCGGAGCCCTGAAGCTTACTCAGACCGACGTTGAAGGCCGTACCTTCTACCGCCTCCAGTTCGAGAAGGTTCCCTTCGAAGCCGACTGGACCTACACCGATGGCTACTGGCTCGCCGCCGCCAATCAGGAACTGGTGATCCGTGCGATCCAGAACCGGCAGAGTGGCTTCACCCTGAGCAAATCCGCCGCCTTTAAAGCCCAGCTCCCGCACGACGCCTCCACCAACTTCTCCGGCGTCGTTTACCACAACCTCGGGCCAACACTCGCCCCCATCATGGGCCTGCTCGGAGTCGACAACACGCCGGCCCCCGGCAAGAAGGGCGACACTCCTCATGTCATCTGCTTCTGGGCACAGTCCGACCGCATCGACGTCGCCACCATGGGCAACATCTTCGATCTGGACATTCAGTCCCTCCTCGGGATGTCCGGCTCCGGTCCCCTCAAGATGCTCGGGCAGGCCACCGGCGGCCTCATGCCGCAAATGCAGCAGCGCACCAAACAGCCGGCGCCTGCACGAGGAAACGAAGCCCGGTGACCTGGAGAAACCAATGAAGCCACCCGTCATCGAGCTCGACAACCTTCACGTCAAGATCGGCAAGCGCGAGATTCTCCGCGGCCTGAATCTGGAACTCCGTGGGCTGACAGTCGGCCTCCTCGGACCGAACGGGGCAGGGAAGAGTACCCTCATCAATACCCTGCTCGGCTTCTGGAAGCCCACCCAGGGGACCGCCCGCGTCATGGGCTACGATGTCCGCACCGACGCCCGAAAGATCCGCGCCAACATCGGCTACATGCCGGAGAACGACAGCTTCATCGCCAACATGCCCGCCATCTCCTTCGTTCGGATGGCCGCTGAACTCTCCGGCCTGCCGCCGGACGCTGCCCTTGAACGCGCCCACGAAGCCTTGTTTTACGTCGGCCTCGGCGAAGCCCGCTACCGCGTTCTCGGAGCCTACTCGCTCGGCATGAAACAGATGGCCAAGCTCGCGCAGGCCATCGTGCACGGCCCCAAACTCGTCATCCTCGACGAACCCACCAACGGCCTCGATCCACAGGCACGTGTCCGCATGATCAAACTCATTCAGGAGATGCGGGCGCTCGGCAACATGCACCTTGTCATCTGCTCCCACCTCCTCCGTGACATCGAAGAGACCTGTGAAGAGGCCGTTATCCTGAAAGCCGGTCAGGTGGTCCACTACTCGAACCTTGAAGAAGAGCGCTCTTCCAATCGCCGCTTCGTCGAACTCGAAACCGAAGGCGACGACGGCACCTTCGCCGATGCCATCGAACTGCTCGGCTGTGCCTGTGCGGTGACCTCGCCAGGCAAGATCAAAACCGTTTTGCCGGAGGGCATCGAACTCCGCGACATCTACCGTCTCGCGGCCGACCGCGACGTCCAGCTCCGACGGCTCAACTTCCGGCGCGACAGCCTCGAAGACATCTTCCTGAAAGCGATGGAAAAGTAAAATGGCCGTCTACAAACGAACCTATCGCGGATACAGCGGGCCTCTCACCAGCCCCACCTGGCGCTTCACCGTCCTCCAGCGCTATGCCTTCAAAGCAGTCTTCAAGTCCCGCCTGCTGCTGATCGGTTACGTCGCCTGCTTCTTCGCCCCGCTGGCGCTCATCTGCGCCCTCTACCTGAATCAGAACGCGACGCTGCTCGCCATGGTCGGCCAAAAGACCGGCTTCATGAAGATCGATGCCGCCCTGTTCCTCAACTTCCTCTCCGTTCAGGGTGTCCTCGCCGGCCTCGTCACTGCCTTCGTGGGACCCTCGCTCGTCGCGCCCGATCTCACCAACGGCGCTCTGTCCGTCTACCTCGCCCGACCCTTCTCGCGCTCGGAATATATCCTCGGGAAAGGCATGGTCCTCGGTACGATGATCGGCTCCATCACCTTGCTGCCTGGTCTGCTCGCCTTCGCCGTCCAAAGCTCCCTCGTCGGCTGGACCTGGTTCGTTGACAACCTCTACTTAGGCGTCGGCATCACCCTCAGTTGCCTGGTCCTGATCGCCGTCCTCATGTTGATGGGCCTCGCGATGTCCGCCTTCGTGCGCTGGAAGATAGTGGCCGGAGCCCTGATCCTCGCCTCCTTCGCCGCCGGCAAGGGCTTCGCGGCCGTCATCAATGAGGTCATGCGGACGAAGATCGGCTACTTTCTGGACGTCCAGCATCTGCTGTCCACCGTCTCGGGCGCGCTCCTCCACCACCCCGTCACAGAAGGAACCTCGCCGTGGGCCGCGGCCCTCGCCCTGGTCGTTTTCTGCGGCTTCCTGCTGATGCTCATAAATCGAAAGCTCCGCGTCTGTGAGGTGGCCGGATGATCGCCCACGAAGATATTCAGCTCGAAAACGTCAGTAAGTTCTACGGCGAAGTCCTCGGCGTCAACAAAGTTCACCTGAACATCCCGCCGGGCATCACCAGCCTCGTCGGACCCAACGGCTCCGGGAAGACAACCCTGATGAACCTCATCGCGGGTCTTCTCCAGCCAACCCGCGGCAAAATCAGCGTCTGCGGCCTCAGTCCTCACGACCCGGAAAACTTCTTCCGCCTGGTCGGCTACGCCACCCAATACGACGGCTTCCCGCGCGGACTCACCGGCTGGGAATTCGTGCATTGCTACCTCCGCCTCTTCGGCTTCAGCAAGATCGAAACCGAGCGCCTCGCCTGGGAAGCCATCGAACGTGTTGGCCTCAAGGAAGCAGCCGAGCGCCGCATCGCAGGCTACAGCAAAGGCATGCGCCAGCGCATCAAACTCGCGCAGGCCATCGCCCACAGGCCGAAGGTCCTCATCCTCGATGAACCTCTGAACGGTCTTGATCCGCTGGCCCGCGCCGAGACCATCGCACTCTTTCGCGAACTCGGCAACGAAGGCTCGCACGTTGTCATTTCCAGTCACATCCTGCACGAAGTCGACCTCATCTCCGATCAGGTCGTGATGATGAGCCAGGGCTACGTCGTCGCCGAAGGCCAGATTCGCGGCGTTCGCGACGAAATCTCAGACCAGCCGATGCAGGTCCTGATCCGCTGCGACAAGCCCGAGCACCTCGCCTCACAGCTCTTCCATCACGAGCAGGTTGTCGAAGCCAGAGTCCACGCCGACCGTGCCGGTCTCATCGTTCGCACGCGCAGCGCCGACAGCTTCTACCGGCTTCTGAATAAGATCGCTCTCAACGGAGTCACCATCGAATCCGTCGCACCCGCTGACGACGACGCGCAGTCTGTCTACGAATACCTGATCGGCACTGAGGAGTCGACCAAATGAACCTCTGGAAACGCCAGTTGCTGGCCATCATCCGCATTGACCTCGCCCGGACCTTCTTCTCCAAACGAGGCATCTGGATCTACCTCCTCGCCCTCGCGCCCGCCATCCCCATGTTCGGTCACTGGATCTTCGGCAACACGGAGAACGAGCAACTCGGAGGCGATGCCCAGATCTTCGCCGGCATCTTTCAATTCTTCTACCTGCGGATCGCCATCTTCTTCGGCTGCGTGGGTATCTTCATGAATCTGATCCGGGGCGAGATGCTCGACAAGAGCCTGCACTTCTATCTGCTCGGACCCGTCCGTCGCGAGGTCCTGGTTGCCGGAAAATTCCTGTCAGGACTGATCGCGTCCATCACCATATTCTGCGGAGCGGTGCTCGTGCAGTGGGTCGGCATGTTTGCTCACTACTCGCCCGACCTGCTCGCCTCTTATATGTTCAGCGGGCCGGGCATGTCGCACCTCATCTCGTACCTGCTCGCGGCCGCGCTCGCCTGTATCGGCTACGGGAGCGTCTTCCTCTGGGCTGGTGTGCGTTACAAGAACCCCTTGATCCCTGCCGCTATGATCCTGGTCTGGGAGGGTGCGAACGGCCTGCTCCCGGCGATGCTGAAGAAGATCTCCATCATCTACTGGCTGAAATCGGTCTGCCCTGTGTCGATCCCGGCACCCAAGAACAATGACGGAGAAATCCTCAGTCTGTTGATCTTCGATATTGACCCGGCCCCGGCCATGGTCGCGGTCGTCAACCTGCTCCTGCTGGCCGCCTTCGTAACCGTCTGGGCCGGAATCCGAGCCCGCCGCCTCGAGATAGGCTACGGAACCGACTAATCCTTCGGCAGGAAACGCCGAATTCCATAATCGTAAGCCGCCGCCCCTAAGATTCCACCCAGGATCGGGCCCACGATGGGAATCCAGAACACCTTCGGACCATCCGTCAGCCCGTTGTTCTTGAACCCGGCTACGGCCGTAAACAGCCGGGGCCCGAAGTCGCGAGCCGGATTGATCGCGTATCCATGCATGCCGCCGAACGACATGCCGATCGCCACCACCACGAGGCCGACCATCAAAGCGCCCAGGTTCGCCCCCGGAGGCTGATTGCGCTCATCCGTAATCGCCAGGATCATCATTAGCAGCAGCGCCGTGCCAATCGTCTGGTCCAAAAGCCCGGCGAACGGAACGTCCGGAAAAGCCGGGAAGGTCGTAAACACGCCCGCTGTCTTCACTAGTTCGGGATCGAACGCATGGAACGCCGGCATGTAGTTCCAGTACACCAGCGCCGACGCCAGAAACGCCCCGGCGATCTGAGCCAGTGAATACGGAATCACCTTGCGCCAGGGGAAGTCTCGATAGACGGCTAGGGCCACCGTCACCGCCGGATTGAGGTGCGCCCCGGAGATTCGCCCGGCGATGTAGATGCCCATCGTGACCGCCAAACCCCACGCCAAGGTGATGTTCGTATAGCCGCCCTTCACAATCTCGCCCGGCACGGCCGTCCCAAACAGCGAGACCATCGCAACAACGCCGGTTCCGAACATCATCAGGACAAAGGTGCCGATCAGTTCGGCGAGAATTTCAGCAAGCATAGCAGCGGCGATTGTAACACCCGACACGGAATTCCCGTAATCGCCGAGAGCTGGTTTCGGCGTCTAAGTGTTTGCTATACTAACAAGTTAACGTCTAAATAACATGGCTGACCAGGAACTCCCCCCGCAGGGTCCACCGGCTCCTCCCGCGCCGCCCGACAAAGTACGTCACACCGGGCAGGAGGGCAATCACAACAACATACCCATCAACATCGAAGACGAGATGAAACGCTCGTACATCGATTACGCGATGAGCGTGATCGTTGGTCGCGCTCTCCCCGATGTTCGAGATGGTCTGAAGCCCGTCCACCGACGGATTCTGTACGGCATGAGCGAAATGGGTCTCGCACCCAACCGCCCCACCCGTAAGTGCGCCAAGATCGTCGGCGAAGTCCTCGGTAAGTTCCACCCGCACGGCGACTCCTCGGTTTACGATGCGCTGGTCCGTATGGCGCAGCCTTTCAGCCTCCGTTACCCCCTCGTCGATGGCCAGGGGAACTTCGGCTCCGTCGACGGCGACCCGCCCGCCGCATACCGGTACACCGAAGCCCGCCTCTCGAAGATCGCCACGTTCCTCCTGGAAGATATCGACAAGGAAACGGTCGATTTCCGACCCAACTTCGACGATAGCGAGTTCGAACCGGAAGTTCTCCCCACTCGCGTTCCCAATCTGCTGATCAACGGTTCCTCCGGTATCGCGGTCGGCATGGCGACCAACATTCCGCCGCACAACCTGCGGGAGATCGTCGAAGCCACGATCCTGATGATCCGGGAGCCGGACGTCACCTTCGACAAGATCGTCGAAATCGTTCAGGGCCCCGATTTCCCGACCGGCGGCTACATCCTCGGTCGCGGCGGTATCATCGACGCCTTCCGCACCGGTCGCGGCAGCCTCAAGATCCGGGCCAAAGCCGAAATCGTGCCCTTCGGCAAAGACCGCCAGCAGATCATCGTCAGCGAAATTCCGTACCAGGTGAACAAGTCGCGGCTGATCGAATCCTGCGCCGCGCTGGTGAACGAAAAGAAGGTCGAAGGCATTTCCGAAATCCGCGACGAGAGCGACCGCGATGGCATGCGCATCGTGTTCGATCTGAAGCGCGGCGAGCAGGCCGAGGTCATCCTCAACCAGCTCTACAAGCTGACGCAGTTGCAGACCAGCTTTGGCATCATCAATCTCTCGATCGTCAACGGCCAGCCTCGCGAGCTGAGCCTGATGTCGACGATCAAGTACTTCATCGAGCACCGTGCCGATGTTGTGCGCCGCCGCACTGACTTCGAACTCCGCAAGGCACGTGAACGCGAGCACATCCTGCTCGGTTTCCGTCTCGCGCTCGACAACATCGACGAGGTCATCCGTCTGATTCGTGCCGCGAAGTCGCCCAAGGAAGCCCGCGAGGCGCTTGTCGAAGCTTCCACCCGCTTCGTCTTCAACCCGCTCTACCTGCGAGCCGCCGGCGCTGCCGAACCGTTGACGCGACTGAGCGATCGTCAGGCTCAGGCGATCATCGAACTCCAGTTGCAGCGCCTCACCGGCATGGAGCAGGATAAGATCGCCGCCGAACTGGGCGACATCCAGCGCCGCATCTCCGAGTACCTCGATATCCTCGGTTCCGAGAAGGTCCTCCGCGATCTCATCATCAAGGAACTCCGCGAAGTCCAGAAAGACTTCGGCGACGAACGCCGCACCAAAATCATCGACGATCCCGGCGACATTCGCATTGAAGATGTCACCGCCGTAGAAGACGTCGCTGTCACCGTTACCCACGGCGGCTACGTCAAGCGCACCACCATCGACACCTATGTTCGTCAGGCGCGCGGTGGCAAGGGTCGCATCGGTATGGGCACCCGTGCCGAGGACTTCGTCGAGTACTTCCTCGTCGCGTCCACCCACGACTACGTTCTGGTCTTCACCAACAAGGGCCGCGTCTACTGGCTCAAGATCTACGAGATTCCTGACGCCTCCACCACCGGCAAAGGCAAGCACGTCTCCAACCTGCTCAGCCTCCAGCCGGATGAACAGGTCAAGGCCTTCCTGCCTGTTAAAGCCTTCGTGCCGGACAAATTCATCGTCATGGTCACGAAGTTCGGCGTCATCAAGAAGTCGGAACTGACCGAATTCGATAATCCGCTCTCCCGCGGCATCATCGCCATCGGCGTGGACGACGGAGACGAACTGATCGCAGCCCGCATCACCTCCGGCGGCGACTTCATCTTCCTCGGCTCACACAACGGGCAGGCTATCCGGTTCGCTGAATCGCAGGTTCGGGCGATGGGTCGTCCGGCTCGCGGAGTCCGCGGTATGGACCTCGCCAAAGGCGACTACATCGTGGGTGCGGAAGTGGTCGGCGAACAGGGGCTGATCCTGTCCATCTCTGAGATGGGCTACGGGAAGCGAACCAAGCTGACCGACTATCGTCTGACTAACCGCGGCGTCAAGGGCGTGATCAACATGAAGGTCACGCGCAAGACGGGCTCGGTCGAAGCCATCCTCTGCGTCAAGGAAGATTCAGAGCTGATGATCATCACCCGCGAGGGCAAAATGATCCGCATCGATTCCGGCGAAATTCGCCAGGCCGGCCGCTCCACCCAAGGTGTTCGCCTCGTCCGCATGGAAGAGAAGGATACCGTGGCGGCAGCGTCTCTGATCCCGGAGAGCGAGCCCAAAGTCGTCGCACTGCTGGAAGGCGAAGAGCCGCCAACCGTCCAGTAGTTCTCTAATACAAAGTGGCGGGGACGCGCACCTTAGCGTCCTCGTCCACGAAATTCGCCTCTACGAAACCCTTCGTATGCGCCTCCAGCATCGTGCCGAAACTCGGTACGCTCGCCCGGTCGGCGAACTTCGCCGGGTTCCAAAGGTCCGAGCGAACCAGCGCCCGGCTGCAGTGAACATAGGCTTCCTGTACCTTCACGACCAGAACCGTACGAGGCAGCTTCCCCTGCACTTCGAAGCGCCGCGTTAACTCGGGATCGCGGGACAAGTACCCCTCGCCGTTGACCCGAAACGTCTCGGCCACCCCGGGCACCAGAAACAACAGGCCGACCTTCGGATTCCGTACGATGTTCCGGAGCGAATCCAGCCGGTTGTTCCCGCGCCGATCGGGAATCAGCAGAGTATGATCGTCCGCCACCTGCACAAACCCCGGGGCATCCCCGCGAGGCGAGACGTCAGCCGAACCCTCCGCCTCAGTCCCGATCATCACCATGGGCGAAGCCGCGATGAACTGCCGAGCCAAAGCGTCGATGAAAGCCATCTGCTTCCGGACCGACCGCTCCAGCGCCTCGCCATACATCGCGTCCAGCTCCGCTGTTTCACGAACAATCATGCCTGGATCCAGTTCCATGCTTCCAGTCTATGGTGAGGCTTCCTTCTTGCCCGTCTTCAGGATCTTCTCCATTTCGTCGTCGTCGTCCATCTTAATGGAACGGAGCTTGCGCGCCTTGCCGTAGTCAGGGTCTTTAGGATCTTTGGCCTTCTCGGGGTCGAAGATACGGGGATCGACCGGGACGACTTTGTAGGGCCGGAAGTCGGGCGTGGTGGTGAAGGCGTCCGAGAAGTCGTTCGCCAGCGCGTCGAACATGTTCAGGGGAGGCAGGCCGAGGATCTCGTACAGGGTCCGATGCAGGCTGAGGATCGTAGTATGCCGATGCGAAACGTAGCCTCGCCTGGCCCAGGGACTGATGACCATCAGAACGCTCCTTTGAGCGTCCACATGGTCGGGTTCACCGCCGGCGTCGTCCTCGGTCACGAAGATCGCCATGTTCTTCCAGTACGGCGTGTGGGACAGGAACTCGACGATGCGGCCCAGCGCCAAGTCATTGTCGGCCATCCATGACGACAGGTACGGATACCCCTTCTCGGGTTTGGGGTCCGCGCCATGGTCATTGCAGATGGCGATGTTCACGAACGACGGGAAGGGCTTGCGGCCTCGCAGGAAATTCTTCTCAACGTCCTGCATGAACCAGTGCGCGCGGTATTGATCCGGGATGTTCATGTTGAAGATGGGGAAGCCAAAAGCGGTGTTGTCGAACAGGACTTTGGGCATGGGGATGTTAACCACTTCGCGAGCGCCGGTAGGGTGTTCGTCTTCCTTTTCTTCAACACCCGGGAACTCGAAGCCCTCGCCGTAGTTGCGGAACCGGATTCGATTGCGGCCGAGGTGTTCCCACATCGAGCCGGCTTCGGGGTAGTCTTCCGGAATCAGCGAACCGGCGGAGCCCATGGAGTAGCGGCGGCCAGGCGCGGTGCTGTCCTTCTTGAAGTTCCAGCCGACCGAGTAGGTCATTTGCATGAGGTTGTTGGGCTGCACCCCAACCAGCCAGCGGTGTCCCACTCCGGACGCCTCGGGCTCCATGTAGAAGTTGTCGCTCACCGTGAAAGCGCCAGCGAGGGCATTGTGATTCACCATGACGCCGACGTCATCGAGGTCAGGCTGGCCCTCCTGCCGGATCGTTTGATGCAGGCCCCAGCGCAGCAGAGAGGGGTCATGCCGCGCGCCGGGGATTCGGTCGAAGATCGCATCGTAGGTGTGATTCTCCTTGGTGATGAAGACGACGTACCTGATCTCCTGAGACGCGCGGCCGGGCATGGCCGGAATGATCGGGGACGACATAGCCGCGCGATCAGCCTCGTGATCAACCATGCCGTTGTTTTGGAGCACCTGTGCTGTCAGCTTCTGAAGCTCGTCGGCAGACGGCGTATTCAGGGTGGTGATGACTCCCTTGAGGCCGAGAAACGGGCTGTTCGGGACTTCCTTCCCGGCATTCGGGCCATTGCCGAAGCCTTTGAAGCTGATCGAGGCGAGGTGCCCGCCGTCGGATGAGATGGCAAGGCGGTATGGATACCAGGCGGTGGGGATGTGCCCGAGCACTTGCAGGGTACGGGCGTCGAGAACGCCGATCGCGTTGATGCCGCTTTCGGCGACGTAAAGGCGCGTGGCGTCGGGCGAGACCACCATGCCCGAAGGCCCTACGCCGCGAAGTCCCGCAACGAGCGGCGACGGGACGAGTCGCTGTTTGGCTTCGACCTTTCCGGTGGAGAGACTGATTCGCTCCACCATGTCGTTGTTGCCGTTGGAGACGAAAAGGCTGTTGTCCGCGACCGCGAGGAAGTTCGGAGCGCTGCCGCCGACCGTGACGCCGTTATCGGAGGCCGCTCGGATCAGCAGGCCCGTCTTCCAGTGGCTGACCACTTTCGGCGCTGCGGGATTGGCGACGTCCACGCCGGTGACGGAGAAGGAGTGGGGCCCGTTGTCATCGCCGAGACCGGGGATCTTGCGCCCCTCGAATTTCGTGCCTTTGCGGGCCTCTTTGCTGGGGTAACCGAACGCAGGCCGCGTCAGGCCGCGGGCATCCGACTTACCGTCGGTCGGCGGCGGCACGGCGCTGTATTCGAACAGGCCGATGTTGGCGACGAAAACGCGGGTTCCAGCGACGGCAAGCGTGTAAGGATAGCGGCCAACCGGTGCTGAACCGACGACGCGCCGCTGCGTGGTGTCGATGATGGCGAGGCGGAAGTTTGTAACGTCAGCGCAGTAGAGGAACTTGCCGTCTTCAGAGACTTTGATATCGGCTGCGTAGCTGTCTTCGAACTTCCTTCCTGCGACGTCGACGTTGAGGGGAATGTCGGCGATCAGGTGCGCGGTGCGTGTATCGAAAACGAAGACGGTGCCCCGCTCGCCGCTGCTCCAGTAAAGCAGGGTGCCGTCGGGGGAGAAGTCGGCTCCGCCGGCGTTCAGATGGATCTTTTTACCGGAAGGCTTGTCGAGTTGCAGCTCGGTGATGGTTGGGGAGCCGGTTTGCCAGGGCGTGAGAAGCTGCCCCACGCCATCGCTGGGAACGAAGAGCTGGCTGCCGTCCCGACTCATAGTGAGGCCGTAAGGGAAGCGGGCAAGCGGAACGCTGGTGCCGTCGGGCTGCAGATGACGGCCGTTCGGGAGAACGGTGAGTCCGGCGGGGTCGTGTTTGGCGTAGGTATCGACGGACGGAGGGTGGAGGTAAGGCTGCTGCGCACAGGCCGTTGCGGCGAGGAGGAGGAGAGTCGGGACGAGCAAAGATCGGTGAGTCATCGGTGAACTCTCCAGTCTAGCCGCTGTTTGGCCCGTGAATTGCCGCAGCATGCGAAAGGCTGCAAGCGCGTAAACGTACAACCATGGCTTTCTCCAGATCACGGGTTCGACTCTTGCTTCGGCTGTATCGATGGCCCCTAACGGCTTTGGCCATCGTCGTTGTCGCCGCGGGCAGCTTGCTGGTCTGGGTAATGCTTCACAGGACGCCACGCAACCTGGCATTCACGGACTGGGCGTCGACGGACACGAACGGCAGTCAGGCGCAGAAGCGGAGTCCTCTCGGCCTGTCGGAGTCTGAACGGAAGCAAGCCGAGGCAGCTCCGGTAGCACCGCCCATAGCGATCCCGCCCCCGAGCGATTTATCGGGGGAGAGGGCCATGCCTGTTCTACCCGGCAGCGCCGACGCTGAACAGCCGGGAACCGCTGAAGCAGCGGCAAGCCGTTCGGCCTTGCTGAGCACCCCCTGGCCGGTGGAGGGGCAACGATTCCGGGCGCAGCACAAGAAGGGATTCGGGGGGTGTTGGGGCGAGTTGCTGCTGGGCACCGACCGCCTCGTGTTTACGTGCAACGATGACCCAGGAAAGAACGTCACGCTTCCGGTAAATCAGATTACAGGCGTTGACGACGACGGAGTGGCAGCCGGCAGCGACAAGTACCATTTCGGAATACAATCGCTCAGCGGCAAAAGGGTCGTTCACGAATTATTCGGCGAATGGATCGCGCGTGTGCGTGCCACGCATCCCACAGCGACGCAGCCCGTAAGGGAGTAGCCTCGCTACACAGATTTTGGGGTTTGGCTGGTCGCGTCCAGATTGGGGCGTTTCAGGTGAAAGCCCGAGGCATCCTGATAGGCCTTCGCCAGCGCGATGACCTCGGTGTCCTTGAAGGGCTGTCCGTAGAACGTGAGTGCCGCCGGTGAGCCGGATTCCAGGAAACCGTGGGGAACGCTGATCGCCGGGTAACCTGCGGTGTTCGCCATGTTGAAGTGGCGTCCGGCTGCGCCCTGCTGGAAGCCTGTGCTGCCGGGCCCACGTCCGGCGCCGCCTCTGCCAATACCGCCCCCGCCGGTGTTGACCGGAACGACGTAGACATCCACATCGGCAGTCGCCTCGGCCAGTTTAGCCATCATCATCGAGCGTAGGCGCTGCGACCGCAGATATTCGACCGCGGGCAGCAGGCGGCTGGTTCGAAAGCTGTTCGCGCGCGGCGGATTGCTCATCTGTTTGTCGCGGCCGGAGCGGATCAGTTCATCGAAAAACGCGCCGGATTCCGCGTTAAAGCCAGCGGCGTCGGCGCTGCCTTCCGGCACGTTCACGGGTACGAGTTTGACGCCGAGCTTCTCGAGCTGCGCCAGCGCGGCCTGGTCGAAGGCTTTCGAAACGGGGTTGGTAGCCTCGTCGAACGCGGCCTGCAGATAGCCCACACGCAGCTTGCGAATATCGTGGCGAGGGTTCCAGTTGAACGGCAGTTCTGAGACGCTCAGGTCGCGCCCGTCGGGTTTGGCAGTCACGCTCATTAGGACGGCGCAGTCCTCGGCGGATCGGCACAGGGGACCGAGGCGGTCTTGCGTCCAGGAGAGGGTCATCACGCCGTAGCGACTGATGCGACCGAAGGTGGGGCGGAGTCCGGTGACGCCGCACCGGGCGGCCGGACTAAGGATGGAGCCGCTGGTTTCGCTGCCCATTCCGAAGGCGACCAAGCCGGCAGCCGTTGCTGACGCGGGGCCGGCAGATGAGCCGCTGGAGCCCTCTGACAGGTTCCACGGGTTCTTCGTCTGACCGCCGAACCACTGGTCACCCTGCGCGAGTTCGCCGGTTGTCAGCTTGGCAAGCAGGACCGCGCCAGCTTCGCGCAGCATCTCCACCACGCTGGCTTCTTCGTCGAGCGTCTGGTCTTTGTAGGCTGCTGAGCCCCACGTCGTCTTGTAGCCCTTGACGGCGATGATGTCCTTGGCACCCCAGGGGATGCCGTGAAGGGGGCCGCGGAGCTTGCCGGCTCTGATCTCGGCATCGGCCTGCTTTGCCTGCGAGCGGGCGAGGTCATCGAGAAAGGTGACCACGCAGTTGAGCTTTTCGTTGTAGCGATGGAGGCGCGCAAGGTACATCTCAGTGAGTTCGAGAGACGTCACCTGTCGGGTCCGCAGCAGCTGAGAAAGCTGAGTGACGGGCCAGAACGCGGCGTCTTCAAGGTTGGCGGGACGCTTGACCTTCGGAGTACTGAAACGGACCGGCAGCTTTGTGCGGTTCACCTTCATACCGGGCACAAGAGGGTTGAAGTAGAAGGGCGGCCCGACATTGTTCGGAATGCTTGTCTTGCGCAGATCTTCGAAGCGGGTGAGGTTTTGGTTCGCGGCCCGGAGCAGCCCGCGCTGGTCTTCCTCGGTGAAGGTGAGACCGGACAGCGCGAGCGCGTCCGTCAGCATGGGCTGGGTGATGCGCTGCGCCTGCTGCAGTTGGGCCCAGAGCACGCCGGGCAGGAGCGTGCCGCCGAGGCCCGCGCCGGAGAAGAACCCGAGGAATTTGCGGCGGCTGTCGTCTTTTGTTTGCTCGTCGTTGAGGGTCATTGCTGTCTGATTTCCTTTTGAAAGCCGGCGAGCGCATGACGAGGAGCCCAAATGCTGGCGATTTAGTTATTGTAAGCAGCGGCATTCTGCCTGAAGCCAGTCTGGATCAATCAGAGGCGATTGCGAATCAGGTTTTAGCAATGGAGCAGGCCGCATCGGAGCGATGGGGGGAAGGCGATCCGGATGCGTATCTGGACATCACAGCGGACGATGTCTCGTACTTCGATCCGTTCCTGAACCAGCGGATTGATGGCATCGAGTCGCTCAAGAAATGGTACGGCGCGTTCCGGCGGAAGAATACGGATCTCATTCGACGAGATCGCGCAGCCCCGCGTGCAGGTCGTGGGCGATACCTCGATTTTGATGATGCAGTTCATCAGTCACAGCAGCGTTGGTAAGGCGCGCTGGAACCGCACTGAGGTGTATCAGGAGCGCAGCGAGGGCTGGCGGATTGTGCATACGCACTGGTCACCGACGTGACCGGCGGTGAAGGTTCCGGCGTGGGGGATGTGACGCGGCAGAAATGCGTCTGTCCCCTTTTGGGGAAACGCGATATGGTATTCGTGATGATTGCTCGACGAACCGTTCTACAGACCGCGCTTGCGATGGCGGCGGGAAGCGCCGGGGCAGCCACACGCAAAATGACTCTCAGCATGCACCAGTTCACGTCGGCCCGCGCCGGGTATCGAAAGTCCCTTGAGGGGTGGGCCAAGGCAGGGATTCGCAACGTAGAGCCGGCAGGATCATTGCTGGACGATCACCTGAAGACCGATACGCTCGCCAGCGCGAAGCGAGTGTTGACCGACAACGGCCTGACGATCATTTCCGGTGCTATTGGAGTGACCGGGCTGCTGGAACCGAACCCGGATTTTGCGAAGAATCTGGACGCCTTCAAAAAGCGCTGCGAACAGTTCGCCGAACTGGGTGCGCCACTGGTGTATTCTCCGTGCGCCACGTCTGCCAGGTTCGTGCCGGCCGACTATGCCCGTTGTGTTGACAACATCCGCCAGACGGCGGACGTTGCGCGCCAATTCAAGTTGAAGGTGGCCGCCGAGTTCGTCCGCAGTTCGACGTTTCTGGCCTCGCTGCCGACCGCCCTCCGAATTCACCGGGAGGTGGCGCATCCGAACTTCGGGATCCTTTTCGATTGTTATCACTTCTGGTCCGGTCCGAGTAAGTTCGAGGACATGGACATGATCAGGCCCGGCGAGATTATCCACGCGCACCTGAACGATACTCAGGATTTACCTCGAGAGTTACTGGACCTTCAAACGCGCGTGATCCCCGGCGACGGCGTTGCACCGCTGGCGAAGATTCTGCGGAAACTGGTGGATAAAGGCTATGACGGACCGATCTCTGTAGAGCTGTTCCTCGCAAAGTTCCAGGAGGCTGATCCGTTCGAACTGGCCAAAGAAATCAAGCTGAAAAGCGAGGCACTGTTCAGGCAGGCGGGTGTCTAATTTGGTACCGTATGTTAGAGCCCAAAAAAGATGCCCCCTTCTACGCCGATTCGAGGTTGGTGCGTTGAGTGCCACCGAGAGACTGAGCAGTGCCAGGGTCCTGAGCACGTCGGCGAGAACCGCTGTATGAAGTGCAGCGGCGGCATTCACAGCTTCCGCTACCGTATCTGCGTGAACTGCGGAGACGCTCCTGTGGGCGGTGAGCGAGAGACATGTGAACAGCCGGCCCATCAGGCGGAAGTGCAGGCGGAAGACCTGAGTTCGGTTCGGCGGGCCGTGCTCGGGTTCGAGATTTAGCACCGTCGGGACTGGCTCGTGGAGACTCGAGTCTAATCCGGGCTAATGGTTTCGAAGGTGTCCGGGCTGTGGTGATCTTCCCAGATGCGGACATCGCCGGTGGCAATGTCGTACACCCAACCGGAGATGGTGAGGGCTTTCCGCGCGAGGGCATCGGCGATATGGGGGTGCGTTCGCAGATGTGCGAGCTGCATCAGGACGTTTTGCTCGGTGAGGACGGTCAGAAGATCGCGGCCGGTCTGCTCGTGAGTAGCCTGCGCGATTCGGCGGGCGGCGAGGCCGTGGGTGAGCCAGCGTTCCACATAGGGCATGGAGATGGTGGAAGCGGGGCTGAGAAGCCCCTTCATCGCGCCGCAATCGGAGTGACCGCAGACGACGACGTGGCGTACTTTGAGGGCGTCAAGAGCATACTCAATCACGGCTCCGACACCTCCCGGTATTTCACCAAATGCCGGCACCATGTTGCCGACGTTGCGGGCTATAAAAACTTCGCCGGGGCCGGTGCTGGTGATGGTTTCCACGTCCACGCGGGAGTCGGCGCAGGCAACGATCAGGGTGTGGGGGCGCTGAGGCTCAGAGACGGCACGGCGGTATGCTTCGGCTCGCTGTCCGTAGACTTCGGCGTGGAATTTGCGAATGCCGGACTTCAGAAGGTCGAGGGTTTCTTTCATAGGTGGAGCCTTGGGTGCCTTCGGCAGAGTCAGTTTGTCCCGGCCGCAGAGGTGTGACGACTGATCCGAGTTTACTTCGTGTCGAAGTATCGTCTGCCTGCGAAGCGTGTCGGCAGCGTGAGCCAGGATAAATCGGATACCATGGCGGCATGCCAGCGAAGACGAAGTGGTCACTATGCATTCTCGGTTGGGGCGCGCTGCTTGCGAGTTCGGCACACGGGCAGATCGCGGATGCCCCGGATGACGCGGTTGCGGGCATTCCCGTCAACTACACCGAGGCGAAGGCAGGAAGCTACAAGCTGCCGGACGCGCTGAAGCTGAACAACGGGAAAGCGGTCACCGACGTTAAGACCTGGCGGGCTGAGCGACGGCCAGAGATCCGGAAGCTAATCGAGCAGAACTGGTTCGGGCGCGCTCCGGGTCGCCCTGCCGACATGACCTTCGACGTGCTGGAGCGGAGTGCGCCGGCTTTCGATGGCAAGGCGGTCCGCAGCCAGGTGACGATCTTCTTTACCAAAGATCATGCGGGACCCAGGATGGAGTTGCTTGTCTACGTGCCCGCCAACGCGACGGGTCCGGTGCCGCTCTTTCTGAACATGAGTTTCTCGGCCAATAACCTGACGGTGAACGATCCAGGCGTACTGCGCGGACGACGCTGGGATCGGCAGTCGCTCAAGCAGGTTCCAGCCGAGCCGCCTCGCCCCAGCGCCACCGCTCCGACCGCCGGATTCCGGCCGCTTCCCGTGGAGCAGTTCATCGCACGCGGAATCGGCGTGGCCACTTTCAACAAAGACGACCTCGCTCCTGATTTTGTGGACAGCGAGGGGCTGGGCGTGAAGTCGTTGTATCTGAAGCCGGGTCAGACCAGGCCGGCGGATGACGAGTGGGGCGCGATTGCGGCATGGTCATGGGGCGCAAGCCGCGCGCTGGATTACATCGAGACAGATAAGCGTATCGACTCGAAACGCGTCGCCATACACGGCGTGTCGCGGCTGGGGAAGACGGCGCTCTGGGGTGGTGCTGCCGATGAACGGTTCGCCATGGTGATCGCCAGCTGTTCTGGAGAGGGTGGAGCGGCGATCGCGCGGCGTAACTACGGCGAGACGCTGGCGCACATGTCCGCGCCCACTCGCTTCCCGTACCAGTTTGCGCCCAACTACGCGAAGTTCGGGCAAAAGGTTGATGAATGGCCCGTCGACGCGAATATGCTGCTGGCGATGATTGCACCCCGTCCGCTGTTACTGCAGACGGGGAACACGGACAAGTGGTCAGACCCGTATGGGGAGTTTCTGGCCGCTGTTGCCGTGGAGCCCGTTTACAGGCTTTTTGGCAAGAGGGGCCTTGAAACCACGGTGCTGCCGAAGCCCGGCGAGGCGATTCTACATGACATCGGCTACGTTATGCATGAAGGCGGACACGGCACTGTTCCGTCGGACTTCGAAGTTTACATCCGCTTCATGGAAATGCACTTGAAGAAGTAGCGGGACTAAGTGGTCGGAACAGCTTCCGCGTCATAAGTCAGCAGCGTTACTCCGCCAGAGGCGAAGTTCGGCAGGTCGGCGGCTGTGATCTGGCCTTCGGGAGATTGAAGGGCCGCGTCGATTGCAGCCATGGAATCGAAGGTGAGATTTGCAATCAGATAAGGCGCACTTCCGGCGATCGCCTGCACGGGGCCTTTGCTGATGAGCAGCGACCGCAGGCCCGGTATGTTTTGGGCCAGGGGTGTGTGCGTCTCCCGATAGTAGCGATCAAAGGCGGCCGGGTTTGTCGGAGTGCCGTAGAGAACGAGGATCTGAGCCATAAGTTTTTCCTATTCCAGCCGAGCCTGGACTGTAAATGTCATAGGCTTCAGCGCGCCGATTGCCAGTCGCCGCGGACAATTGCGGTGCGGATTTCGGTCGGGCTTTTTCCCGCCCGCGTCATTGTTTCCGCGAGGAACGCCTCTTTCATGCACATGTCGCAGGCGGAGGCGTGGTCGTCCATGTAGCAACTC
>JAOAPO010000330.1 GCA_025462945.1 Bryobacterales bacterium | reverse complement strand
AAAAGCCGACAGCAATGGAATCTGCGAAATTTCCATCACCTCACTAATCACCGCCAGCCCGCGACGATCCGCAGCTTCCCGCAACATCTGCAGCCCCGCCTCGCCCAGCCCCTGAAAGCTATATGGCGAACTCCGCGGCTTGAACGCACCGCCCCGAATCACCTTGGCCCCGCCATCGGCTACAATGTCCGCAGCGCGCTCGATCTGATCTTTGTTCTCTACGCTGCAAGGCCCGGCCATCACTACCAGTTCGCCGCCGCCAATCTCCACCTTGCCCGCCTTTACCACCGTACCGCCAGGCCGGAACGCACGGCTCGCCAGCTTATACGGCGAGATCACCCGGTGCACTTCCTTCACGCCTTCCATCAGCGCCACAATGGCCGTGTCGAACGTCTCCGGACCACCCACCCCGCCCAGCACCGTATGCAGCACGCCCGTCGAACGGTGCACGTCGAACCGGTCCTCCATCAGGCGGTCAATCACCTTTTGGATCAGCTCTTCAGCCGCCCGCTCTTCCATCACCACGATCATGCGTTTTTCTCCATTCGGTCTCGCTGCACCTTCCGCATTTCGTCAATGATGCGCTCAAATACGCGCCGCACGGCATCGTTCGGCAAAGGCCCTCTGTTGTGAGCCGTCACGTTCTGATAGACAAGGTCTTCACGCTTCGGTTCGTACACCGGCAGGCTCGCTGTCTGCTTGATCTCCCCGATCTCCTGCACCACCAAAGTCCGCTGATTCAATAACTCAAGAATCTGCAGATCCACGTCATCGATGCGCGCACGGCACCTGGAAAGTTCGGCTTCCGGATTCATCTCGGCCATTTGGTTACGATATCGCTACAGCCTTCAACGGCTGGGTCAGGCTGCTCATGAACGCTTCGAGGCCCGCCGGATCACGCGCAATCTGACGCACCACCGCGCTCCCCACCACCACGCCCTCCACCTTGCCGTTGAACACCGCAACGTGTGCCGGAGTCGAGATCCCGAAACCCATCGCCAGCGGCAAATCCGTGTGCGCCCGCATCCGCTGCACCAGCGGCATCGCCAGATCCGAAATGCTCGTCTGCTCGCCCGTAATGCCCGTCCGCGACACCAGGTAAACGAACCCGCTCGAGTACTTCGCCACCAATGCCAGCCGCGCCTCCGTGCTCGTCGGAGCCGCCAGAAACACCGTGTCCAAACCAGCCGCGCGCATCACCGAAACGTACTCGCTGGCCTCTTCCACGCTCACGTCCGTCAACAGGCACCCGTCGATCCCCGCCGCCTTCGCATCCACCGCCAGCTTCTCGAATCCATACCGCAGCGCCGGGTTCAGGTACGTGAACAGCAGCAGAGGAACCTCTGAACTCTTCCGAATCTCGGCAGCAATCGCGAGCACGCGCTTCAGCGTCGTCCCCGCTTTGATGGCCCTGTCACCCGCCAGCTGAATCACCGGACCATCCGCAATCGGATCGGAGAAGGGAACACCCAGTTCGATCAGATCCGCGCCCCCGCGTTCCAGCGCCGCCACCAGACCCGGCGTCGCGTCCGGCGTCGGATCGCCCGCCGTCAAATACGCGATCATCCCCGTGCGGCCCTCAGACTTCAGCCGCGCAAACAGCTCAGTGATGCGGCTCATGCCGCGTCCATTTCCGGCAGATTCTCACGATAGATGTTGATGTCTTTATCCCCGCGTCCCGAAAGATTCACAATGAAGATCTTGCCCGGGTGCGCCGGCGCGCGACGAATCGCCTCCGCCACGGCATGCGACGATTCCAGCGCCGGAATAATCCCCTCTTCCCGGCTCAGCGTCACCGCCGCCGCAATCGCGTCCGCATCGTTGCACGACGTGTACTCCGCCCGCCCCAGATCATGCAGCAGCGCGTGCTCTGGCCCCACCGAGGCATAATCCAAACCCGCCGAAACCGAGTGCGTCAACGCAATCTGCCCGTCATCGTCCTGCAGCAGATAACTCCGCGTCCCCTGCAAAACTCCCGGCGACCCGCCCGCGAACCGAACCGCATGCTGCCCCAGTTCCATATTGCGGCCGCCCGCCTCCACGCCCACCATGTGGACGGCCTCATCCGCAATGAACGGATGAAACAGACCGATAGCATTACTCCCGCCGCCCACGCAAGCAATCACCGCATCCGGCAGCCGGCCTTCGCGCGCCAGAATCTGCTCCCGCGCCTCCAGCCCGATCACGCGATGGAAGTCACGCACCATCGCCGGATAAGGATGAGCACCCAGCGCCGACCCCAACAGATAATGCGTATCCGAAACGTTCGTCACCCAGTCCCGCATCGCCTCGCTGATCGCATCTTTCAGCGTCCGGCTCCCTGACGTCACCGGCACCACCTTCGCCCCCAGCAGCCGCATCCGGAACACGTTCGGACTCTGCCGCCGCATGTCCTCTTCGCCCATGTAAACCGTGCAGTCGTAGCCGAACAGCGCGCAAACCGTCGCCGTCGCCACCCCATGCTGACCCGCGCCCGTTTCAGCAATAATCCGCCGCTTACCCATCCGCCGGGCCAGCAGCGCCTGCCCCCGGCCGTTGTTGATCTTGTGCGCGCCAGTATGCAGCAGGTCTTCGCGCTTCAGGTAAATCTTCGCGCCGCCCAGCCGTTCCGAAAGTCGTCGCGCATAGAACAGCGGCGTTGGACGACCCGCATAATTCCGCAGCAGATCGTCCAGTTCTCTCTGGAAATCCGGGTCCAGCTTCGCTTCGTCGTAAGTCCGCTGCAGTTCTTCCAGCGGAGACATCAGAACTTCAGGGACGTAACGTCCCCCGTAAGGCCCGAAGTGCCCGCCTGCGTCCGGTTGTGTAGCAATCATGAGTTGAGCGCCGTTTCGATAAACTTTTTCATCCGCGCATGGTCCTTGCGCCCAGGTGAAGCTTCCACGCCCGAGGCGGTATCCACGCCCCACGGCCTTGCTGTCTCAATCGCCTGGCGAATATTCTCAGGCGTCAGCCCGCCCGCTAAAATCACGCGGCAGTTCAGTCCCGCCGCGCACTTCCAGTCGAACGGCTTCCCGTTGCCCAAACCGTCCAGCAACAACGCATCCGCCGGATACTCAGCCTGCGGAACCGTCGCCTCTCCCAGGCGAAAGGCCCGCCAGACCAGCCCCGTTGCCGGATGCTCGGCCGGAGTCTCATTCCCGTGCAGTTGCGCCACATGCAATCCGAGCGCCCGCGCATTTGCCTCGATTACCGCCGGAGCTTCGTTGACATACACGCCCACCCGCAGCACGTGCGCGGGCACATCGCCGATCCACTCCAGCAGCGTTTCAACCTTTGTCGCCCGTGGACTCGGCGCGTAAAACACGAACCCGAGCGCGCCCGCTCCGGCCGCCACCGCCGCCATTGCATCCTCGCGATTCGTGATTCCGCAGATCTTGACCAGCACGTTAACCCACCAGATCCCGCAGCGCCTGCGTCGGATCCCCTGACTTCACCAGATGCTCGCCAACCAGAAACGCGTCATACCCGCACGCCATCAGCCGCCGGACATCGGCACTCGTGAAGATCCCGCTCTCGCTAACCTTCGTCACCGACGCCGGAATACGCGACGCCAGCGTCTCGGAAATCTCCAGCGAAACCTCGAACGTATTCAGATCCCGGTTGTTGACACCGACAATCTCCGCTCCGGATTCCAGTGCCGCATCCAGCTCGGCGGCGTTATGCGCCTCCACCAGAGACGCCATCCCGAACTCGGCGGCCATCTGTCGAAACGCGCGCATCTCCGGAACATCCAGAATCGCGGCAATCAGCAAAATCGCATCAGCGCCGCAGGCCGCGGCCTCTAGAACGTGATACTCGGCAATCGTGAAGTCTTTCCGAATCACGGGGATCCGGCAGGCCCCGCGAGCCGCCTGCAGATCCGCAATACTGCCCTGAAAGAAATCCTTGTCGGTCAGACAGGAGATGCACGCGGCCCCGCCAAGCTCATACTGACGCGCCAGTGTGGCAGGACGGAGATCCTCCACCAGCACGCCTTTGCTCGGAGAAGCCTTCTTGATCTCAGCAATCACGGCGGGCCGAGACTGTCGTACAGCACCCGCGAAGTCGCGCCGACCGGCCAGCTGCGAAGCGGCGATCTCGCGCAAAACGGCAGCCGGAACCGTAACCTCGCGCAGCTCTTCGCGCTTACGGGACACAATACGATCCAGAATGCCTGTCGCGGGGGAAACCAAAGACAATTTTATCGCAGCGCTGATACTGCGCGGTCCGGACAGCCACGCTCAGTCGCCGATCCCGATTGCTTCGAGACCCGCGTCACCTTGCCCGCGACGCTCACGGAGTAACTAAACGCGAAGCACTGCACCGGACTCTCATCGGTATGTCCGAACCAGGAAACGCGCACAGTCTGGGCATCGATCCAGCCCTCGACATCTACGTAAAGGTGCCCGATCGCATACGGCCGCAATTCAGCATCCGCACGCTCGAGAGTGGCGCGCAAGTCGACCAGCACGGTGCCATCGGCCCCGTAGATGTACGAGAGAGTCGAATCGCTGGCGTTGTGGTCGGCCACATAGAAGTGCCGGCCGTCTGGCGCCCACGCAGCCCGGGCTGTAGACCCGACCGCGATCAGTCTGCGCTTCCGTCCCGTGCCTGCGTCTCGAATCCACAGTTCTGGTGCGTCTCGAAACCCAGCCGCGAACGGCAGCGAATACAGAACCTGCCGCTGATTCGGTGACGCTAACTCCGTTGTACTGCCATACGGCACCTGCAGCACCGCTCCGGTCTGAGCCAGCGCCGACACCAGACCGATCACGATCCCAACACCGATACCGATCCCCAGCGGACGCGCGACGATCTTCATGCGTGAATTCTACGACAAAAACCCGAATCCTCCGCCGCCCGAAGGCATCCAATCACAGAATGCCTACACCTTTCGAGAGCGCCCAGCTCATCCTGACCCTGTACGATCAGCGCCGCGAAGAAACCCTCCGCAAAGCCCGCGACTTCTTCCTCACCTTCGATCCCCAAAGTCTTGAAGACTACACCGCAGCCATGATGGGCCCCCAGGGTGCCTACCTCCGCCAGGTCGTGAGTTACTGGGACATGGCCGCCTCCCTCGTCCGCAACAAAGCCATCGACGAAAAAATGTTCGCCGACGCCAACGGCGAATTCATCGTGGTCTTCGGCAAAGTGGAGCCCTTCCTCCCCCAATTGAGAGAGATGTTCGGAAACCCCAACTTCCTAAGCAACCTGGAATGGCTGACCCTCGGCCTCCCCGACGCCAGAAACCGCATCGACGGAACCGCCGCCCGGATCAAAGGAATGATCGCCGCCCGAAACGCCGCTCAAACGGCTGCGTAGTTGTTCGGGGGCGCACGCAAGTGCGCCCCCGTTCGAACCGGAATACTTTGTAAAGTAGAACCAGACGGCGAGCCGATGAACAACGTGCGGAACGAGATCAGCAATCTCTCCCAAACCGAGAAGTTCGAGTTGATCGACGCCCTGTGGGAAAGCCTCGAAACAGACCCCCACGTCACCACCGGGGAACAACATTCGGAACTGGACGCCAGTATGGCCAGGTACCAAAGTGATCCCTCCGACGTAATACCCTGGGAACAGGTCAAGGCGGGCCTGTTCCGCCAGCAATAACCTTAGCCAGTCGTCTCGCTCCCGGCCGTGACGCACGTCATGTGGCAGCCCGACTAACTTCCCTGATTCAAGGCACAGCGCCGCTCCTTCGCGCGCTTCCCGCACCAACATACCTTCCGCAGATCGGCCGTCACCAAGCATGTTAGATTTTCTGACGAGCGCCTTCAATAACTTACGTGGCGAGCCGCCACTTCCTGTTCATCTCCCCTGCTAACTCTGTGAATAAGCCGTGACCCTAACAGGCACGGAACACAACAGACTTCCGCAAAGGATAACGAACATGGTCTCCGATCTCCAACTCATCGCCAACCAACTGAACGCCGCCAAATCCACAGGCCCCGCACCGAGGCTGGCAAGAACATCGCCCGCTTCAACGCCCGGCGCCACGGCTTAACAGGTCAGTTCTACTGCATGTCCGAAGACGATGAATTGGCCTACAACGCCTTCGAAAAAAGGCTGCTCGAAAGCCTCAAGCCGGGGGATGCCTACGAAACTCAACTCGCCATCTCCATCATTCAGGACCAGTGGCGCCTCAACCGCTCCCGCTCCACCGAATTCAACCTTTATGGCCAGGGCCACGACGAGTTTGCCGAATCTACCCTAACCGACTCGCCCAACATCCAGGTCGCTTCCACTATGGCCGACACCTTCCGTGAGGACCAGCGCGCCTTCGCCAACATCGCCCTCTACGAAACCCGCCTCCATCGCATGATCGCGAAGAACGAGAAACGTCTCGCCGAACTGCAGGCCCAACGCAAAGCCGCCGAAGAAACAGCACGTGAAGAGGCCAAGCTCCTCCTCCGTCTCGCTCATTTCAACGGCGAAAGCATTGATTGTAAAGCAGAAGTCGAGGCCAACGGGTTCGTTTTTTCCACCGCCCGGCTCACCGCCGAAATCAACCGCGAAGACCTTCTGAACGAAGCCCGCGCCCGTCAAAAAAACAACTGGAGTCGCGACATCCCCGGCCGCAAGACGCCTCCGACCCACCCCAAAGCGGCCTGAAATGCTACTTCACAAGGTCAATGCTGGCAATGGTCCGCGACCCCGTGCGCCACTGCGCCAGCATCTTGCCCTTCGCATCCACCTCAATGATCCGGCGACCCGTGTAATCGTTGATCAGCATCCCGCCCTCAGGCAGCAGAGTAAAGCCGGAGGTCCATCCCATCTGCACCGCCGGATTTGCACCGCCCACCGAGCGCGTAGTCCCTTTCGGCTCGATCTCCACCAGTTCGCCCGGATCCGACAGGCTCACCAGCGTGTTCCCGTTCGGCAAGCGCCGGCCCATGTACAGCCGCCGGTTCTTGCCGTTCGGAGCCTGCCACTGCCACACGATCTTGCCGGCCTGATCCACTTCGATGATCTTGCCCTCGGCCTCCACCGCAATCAGCGTCGTCCCCGCCTCCGTCCGGTGGCTGTTCCGCGACCGCATGTTCGCCAGATCGGCGCTCTCGTACTTCCAGACAACCTTCTTGTCCGGGGTCACCTCGATCACCTTCCCCAGCTTCGCGTCTCCGATCAGCGTATTGCCGTTCGCCAGCCTCTGCGCCGCAATCGGGTGCTCCAGACCTTCCGAGTAAAACCACACTTCCTTGTGGTTCTCATCAAGTTCCACCACTTTCTTCTGCGGATTGATCGTGAACAGAACATGTCCGTTCGGCAGCGCCTGCACATCGTGCCCGTGGTCGTTCGGCGCCTTCCAAAGCACCCGAGCCGAGGGCCACTCCATCTCCACAATCTCGCCGTTCGGACCATGATCGGAAATCAGAATCCGATGCCGCGCCGGAGCCGGCTTCAGATACTTGTCGAACCAGGCAATCGCCTTTTCATCCGCATGGGCCGCGTCCGCGCCTTTGAATCCGTGCCCCGCGCCCGAAATCGTGTCCAGTTCCGCCGTCGCGCCCGCCGCAATCATCTTCTCCACCAGCCAGAGCGACTGCTCATAAGCTACATACGGATCCGCCGTGCCATGAATCGCAATCGTCGGCGCAGCATTCGGAGTCACCCAGTTCAGCGGGCTCGAGCGAATATGGTCGATCCGGTTGTGGTCCAGATCGCCCCCCAGGAACTTCGGCAGAACCTCCGCGGCATCCACCGACTTCGAGTAGGACTGCGTGAAATCCGTCGCCCCATACTCATCCACCACGCACTGCACCGCGCTCGACTGATCCCGATTCGGACCCGAACCCTCGAACTCCTCTACACCCTGTGTGAGGCCGAGCATCAGCACCAGCGTGCCGCCCGCGCTGCCGCCCAGCGCCCCGATATGGTCGCTGTCGATGCCGTACTTCGCCGCATTCGCCCGCAGGAACCGCACCGCCGCTTTCACGTCGTGCACCGGAGCCGGAAACTGGTTCCGCGGCGACAACCGGTAGTTCGCCGTTGCCGCCACATACCCGTGCTCGGCCAGCTTTACTGCCAGCCCGATGTAACCTTCTTTAGTGCCGGCCCGGAATCCGCCGCCGTGCACCAGCAGCACAGCCGGACGAGTTCCGGCCGCCGCCTCGCGGGGTCGGACAATGTCCATCGTCTGCTGCCCCCCGACGTTCGAATAAACAACGTCGCGGTCAGCAATCACAGAAGCCGGGACAGCAGGGGGTGCCGGTGCCTGCGCGAACAGGGCCGAGGCAGTGAGCAACAGAAAGACAGAAATGCGCATCGACGCGACTATAACGCAACTCGGTGCCTTCGCGCCAACCGGCCGGTCCAGGCTTGCTTTAGTGCTTTGCCAAAATCGCAGCGAGGATCTCGGGAATTTCGAACACGGCGCGGTTCTGGATGGAGTTGACGCGTGTGGTGAAGGCTCTCCGCTGCGTCTCGTCCACCATGCGGCGAACAGCTTCCACAATTCCCGAACGGAAGCTCTTCAGCGCGATGCCGACGCCGCGCTCTTCCACCCAGGTCGCGTTGTAACGTTCCTGCGGCAGGGTCCAGGCATTGCATTCCACGATGACCGGCAGGCCCATGATCATGGCCTCGCTGATACTGCCCGGTCCGGGTTTGCCGATGAAAAAGTCGGAAAGCTTCATGAACTTCGGGACCTCGCGCGTGAAGCCCTCGATGTGCACGGGGATGCGGCGCGGCATGTCCCGGAACTGACTGCACAGCTTCTCGTTCTTGCCGCAGATCGCAATGATCTGTAAATCGAGAGAACTGGCATTCAAAAGGCGGGCGATCTCCAGCATCTTGGCTGAACCTTCGCCGCCGAACATCATCAGGGCTGTAGGCCGCTTCGGATCGAGGCCCAAAGTCTCCAGATCACGGGTGCGATCCACCTCCACAGGCTGGTAGTACTTCGGGTGCAGAATCATGCCCGAGGTGAGGAAAACCCGCTCCGGAGAATGGCCCATCGCCAAGGCCTGATCGCGTGCCATTTCGGTACCGCAGATGAGATATTGGGACTGTTTCTCGATCCAGAACGACGGTGGGTAGTCCGCCATGTCCGTCAGGATCGTGACCATGGGGACGCCCGGCAACGCCTTGCCCAGCGCCTGGAACAGCGCGCGGTTGAAGTTCGGAATCACCGACACGACCATGTCGAGATTCCTGCCGCGCCAGTAGCGCTCCAGCATCGCGACCTGTTGGGGATGAAGCATGCGGATCACCCCGTGCATGAGCGGCAGCATCTGCGGCGAGCCGAGTGTCCAGCCCTTGCGCAGCATGAGGTTATAGATGTCCTGAAGCCGTATGCCGGTCAGCTTGCGGAATACATCCATCTCGTCCAGCAACTCCTGAAGGTTCATGAGCTGGACGCTCCAGTCTCGGCCCTCAAGCCGGGCAACTTCGCTCAGAGCGTTGGCTGCGCTGCGATGCCCGCCTCCGGCATCGAAGAACACCAGTTCGAGCGATTTCATTCATCCCGATTCTTGCACAGAGGTTGGTCGTTCTCACATTCTGGCCCGGCGGGCTAAAGGATGTTTCATTTTGAACCGATAGTTCAGTGGGAGATCCCCACAGTTATGGAAGATTTGGAAGGGGACGCAGCCGCCGCCCCGCGCCGCCCGTTTCTTGCCTACGCCGAGGTGGCGGGTGAAGACGATGATTTGCGTGGTTCCGCTTTGCGACGGGATTCGGCCGACGGCGACATCGTCGAGTCCACGGTCAAGGCGGACATGCGCGCGCTGCAGCGGCGGCTGAACGCTCGGGAAGCAGAGAGCGCGCAGGTACGGTCCGATGCGCTCCAGTTGCGCAACGAACTGGAGGCAGCCAGAGCGGAAGCAGCAGCGCTGAAAGACGCGACGCTCAGAAAAGAGCACCCGCCGCCGACCTCCAGCCCCGCAATGCAGGGGGCGAGCGGATCGTATCACTATCACTCGGCCAGCGATGAGCTGCAGAGGCTCATTAAGCTACGTCGAATAACGGCGCTTCCGCCCCACCGCTCAGTCCAGGCTCACCAGCCAGTCGTCCGGGAACACGGCCTCGACGAAGATGCCGCCCGGAAGTTGCGTGCCGCGATAGCTGTAGCTGCGATCGTTCTGGTGATAGCCCTTCTGTGGCCTCGGGTCTCCCGGTGGTCGCGCGAACGAGGCGCGCAGGTTGCGTGGCAAGCGCCGGCACCGATGCGCGACGGGCAAGGTACGGCTGTGCAGCCAGCGCCGGCGGCCCGGGCGCAGTTCCAAAGCGCCGTCGACCGCTTGAGCCGGGTTCTTGCATCAAGGCCGGGCCGGGCTCCGGAGGAACTGCTGCGCGAAGTGAATGAGCGAAATCAGGCGTCCGATCCTACCCTTTGCGCGTTTGCCTGGCGCAGCGAACAGCCAGCTCTGCTCTATTCCGCCGGTCATCTGTCGCTCGCCCAAACCCTTGAACGGTGCGCTGACGCTGTCGAAATGCTGCCCTGATTCGCTGCGTGACACTTCCTGTTAGCATCGGGGCATGGCTCTCGGAAACTTTGGGAAGGTGCTGGCCGATCAGGCAATCGAGGCAACCAAAAGGAATGTGCTCGGCAATCTGGGGGGCTCAGAACCAGCGAAACCGGCTGCCCCGGCACCCGAGAAGCACGTCGCGCCCCCCGATATCGGTCCTGTCATCCTCGGCCAGTTGCAGGCGATGCAGAAGGCCTTGCGAGAAGATCAGGAACTCCGCGTCGAGTTCTATACCGGCACTGAAGTGATCCACGTACTGGAAATCTTCGTGCCCACACCCCAGGTGTTCGTGTTGTCAGGGACGGACTCAACGCGCGAGCATGCAGCGCGCATCATCACGCCGGCAGCCACCACCGTCTTTACCACTCGCATTGCCAAGGTAGAGCCGGGCATTGCACCCATCCGGCTGAACGTTCTCAGTCCGCGGCCGAAGGCCGAGTAACTACTTTCGGATCAGGCTGAGGAACTCGTCCCGCGTCTCTTTGTTGCTGCGGAACGCGCCCAGCATCGAGCTCGTAACCGTGGATGAACCCTGTTTTTCCACGCCGCGCATCATCATGCAGAAGTGTTCCGCTTCCAGCACCACGCCGACGCCGAGGGGATCGAGCATGTCCTGCACGCACTGGGCGATCTGCTGCGTCAGCCGCTCCTGAATTTGCAGACGGCGCGCGAAAGCATCCACGATGCGCGGCATCTTGCTCAGACCGATGACCTTGTTTTTCGCAAGATACGCCACGTGCGCTTTGCCATGAAACGGCAACATATGGTGTTCGCACATGCTGAAGAACTCGATGTCCTTCACGATCACCATTTCGTCGTATTTCACTTCGAAGATCGCGTCATTGACCAGTTTCGCGACATCGGTATGGTAACCGCTCGTGAGAAAGCGCATAGCCTTCTCAACGCGTTCCGGAGTCCTGACAAGACCTTCGCGGGACGGGTCTTCGCCGATTGCTTCCAGCAAACTGGAGATTAAAGGGGCGACTGGCTTTTCCACTACTGCGAGTTTACGCTTCATCTTTGGTTTCAATGTCACAGATGTTTCGTTCCGTCTCCCAGATGCGGATTCTTTCAAGTTTCGCGGATTGGCCGGCGAAGGCTGGTCCCCAGGCCCGCCGCAACAGAATATCGAAAAGCAAGGCAAGGTTTTCCGTGGTTGGGTTGTCTCTCATCTCCAGGTTCAAGTTCTTATAACGATAGGGCGCGAGCAGGACCGTTTCGCAGAGCTGGTCCAGAACCCGGAGGTCTACCGAGCGTCCGGTTACCGGATCGACCTGCGCCTTCGCTGTCACTTCCACCTCGTAGTTGTGACCATGGCCGAATGGATTGTTGCACTTACCGTAGAGCGCCCGGTTCTCGGCGTCCGTCAGCGACGGCTCGTGCAGCCGGTGCGAGGCGAAGAACCCGTAGCGGCGGCTTAGGTGGACAGTCAAGCTTCACCCCGGTATTCCACGAACAGATCGTTCGTTTCGTGGACTCGAACCGAATGCAGCCGCGCGCGGCCAGTGGCGTCGATGTGCGCTTCGATGCGTTTCCACATGTCGATGGCCATATTTTCCACGGTCGGCACCAGCGAGGCGAATGAATCGACCTCCGCATTCAGCAGACGATGGTCGTAAACGCTCAGGATCTTCTCTTCCAGAATGTCTTTCAGGTGCTTCAGGTCCAGAATCATCCCGGTAACAGGGTCCGGCGTGCCCTCGATGGCGACTTCGACCACATAATTATGCCCGTGGCTTTGCGGATTGGCCGCGGGTCCGTAGACCCGCTGGTTCTCTTCGTCGCTGAGCTGCGGCGACCGGCAAATGTGTGAAGCCGAGAACTCGACCTTCTTGGATATGATCATCGCTAAAATAATGATTGCAGAGAGGTGGAAGAAACGTCGCCAAGGCTTCGTTAGAATTGAAGGGAACTCGCCGTCCACGCCAACCAGATGAAATCCGAACGCATACTGCACGCCACGCTGCTTCTGTCCATCGGCGTTTTCTGTCTCGCGCTTTACTCCTCGCTGCACGAGAACATCGTGAACGCGGGCGACTCCGCCCCGGACTTCAGCATCACCACCGATACCGGCAAGACCGTCACCAAAAGCGATTTCGGGGGCAAGCTCCTGCTGCTGAACTTCTGGGCAACCTGGTGTCCGCCCTGCATCGAAGAGATTCCCGGACTGAACGATATGGCACAGGCGCTCGGACCCAAAGGTCTCGTCATCCTCGGCGTAAGCGTCGATAAGGACGCTGATATCTACAAGAAGTTCCTGCAGCGCAACCCGCTCCTCTACCCAACGGCTCGCGATCCGGAACAGAAGATCAACCTCCGCTACGGCACCATCCAGTATCCGGAGAGCTATCTGATCGACCGAAACGGCAAAGTGATCGAGAAGTACATCTCCTCCCAGCCGTGGAACTCGCCGCAGATGATGCAGCACATTCAGTCGCTCCTCTAAACGGACCTCATGGAAGATTTCACTTTCGAACGCCGACCCCTGCCGCCTGAGGTCAAACAGAAACTGATCGCGATCGTTGGGCCCCGCGGCTATCTCGACTTGCCGTCAGATCTGAGCCTCTACGAATACGACGGCAGCGTCGATAAGGCCAGGCCTGAAATGGTGGTCTTCCCGGAGACCACCGAGCAGGTTGCCGCCATTGTGAAGGCCACGGTGGAGCACGACATCCCGATCGTTGGCCGAGGCGCTGGTACCGGGCTCAGCGGCGGAGCGATCCCGCGGGCTGGCGGCGTGACCATCGGCTTCTCGCGCATGAACAAGATTTTGGAGATCGATCTCGAGAACGAGCGCATGGTGGTCCAACCCGGCGTCGTGAATCTCGACATCTCGCTGG
>JAOAPO010000326.1 GCA_025462945.1 Bryobacterales bacterium | reverse complement strand
GTTCGAGCCTTCCTGTACAATGCCCTGGAACGGATTGCCCGACCCAGTGATGATGGTGTTGTTGGTGGCGCCGGATGCTGTCTGGATCTTCACAGCCTTCGATTTGTCGTAGAGTTCCGGGAGGAAGTAGTTCTGGAGGAACTGACCACGGCTATAGGTGGGACCGTTGTAGACCCAGCGGATGCCGTATTCGAGCGTCAGGTTGGAGCGAAGCTTCCAGCTGTCCTGGACGAAGGCTTCCGTTGAGATTTCACGGAAATCACCATAGAAGATGCCTTTGGTCTGCGAAGCGCTGGTGAAATTCCCAAGCAGCATGTTGGCAAAGGTGTTGCCGGTGTCTTTCGGGTTGCTGATGCTGGAACCGAAGTTCAGGTTGAGCGCATCGCTCCAGCCGGGCTGCTGCTTGTTGTCGTTCAAATTGAGGTAGACGCCGGTCTTGAAGGTGTGCGCGCCACGGTTGTGGGTGACGTTGTCAGTGATGGCGTAGGTCTTGCCTTCGCTGCGCCAGTTGGCCTGGAAGGGCGAGAAGTTGCAGGAGCCGATGCCGCAGTTGAACGACGGAAAGCGGTTGCGGGTGTTCTGGTCAGGGAAGAGTTCCTGGAACTGGAAGCCGAGGGCCGTACGGTCATAGTTGGCTTTGTTGGCGGTTTCTGTGACGTCAACGACCTGCGTGAGGTGGTTGTAGGCAAAGATCGCTTCGTTGGTGGTGGTGGGTGAGAGTACGTTCACCAGGTTCCACGACCAGCTTGAGCCGGGCTTTTTCCGATACTGCGGGTAGATGGGGTAGGGCAGGCTGTTGAAGATGCCGATGTCCTGAGTTTCGCGCTGTGCGTCATCGGCCCAGCGGAAGAAGAAGTTCATGCTGGGGCTGATGTTGTAGTCGATGCGCGCCACTTTGGCATTCTTGTTGAAGCCATAGCTGGGCTGGAACGGAACGCGGACCTGGTCGGGGAGATTCGGTGTCTGGGGAGCGCCGGCGCGGTTGACGAAGTTCAGCATTTTCACGAACGACGGAGCATTGCGATTCCACAGAGACTGGGGAACGATGTTGCCGGGGAAGGGCGTGCCTCCGCTGACCTGCGACTGGGCGGTGTTGCGGGTGAGCGTGCCGGGCTGGAAGACGGTACCGTTGCGGAAGCCGCTGTCGATGGTGGTGCCAGCTTCGGTATAGGTGATGTTACCGGCGCGGTAGAGACCGCTGAGGTCACCGTTCAGGACGGCGGCGCTGGGAACGTCAACGAACGTGTTGTTGTTCAGAGGACGGGTGGCGCGAGTGCCTTCGTAGTTAAAGAAGAAGAACAGCTTCTTGTGATCGCCCGTGGAGAATTTTGGGATGAGGATGGGACCGCTGATGTTGCCGCCGAACTGGTTGTAGCGGAGTTTCGCGCGGGCGAGACCCTGGCTGTTGCGGAAGAACGCGTTGGCATCGAAAGAATCGTTGCGACCGAAGTCGTAGGCGGTGCCATGGAATCTTGCGCCACCGGCCTTGGTGTTGATGGCAATCATGACGCCCGGGTTGCGGCCATATTCGGCGTTGAACGCGGAGGTCTGGACCTTAAACTCACCGACTGCGTCGAGGCTGATCTGCGTGTACTGACCGTCGTTCGCGCCGAGATCCGTATTGATGGCGCCATCGAGGAAGACGTTGTTGGCGGAGCCGCGCAGGCCGTTGACATTGAAGGCATCGGTGTTGTTGAACACGAGGCGGAAGTCGCTGGTGGCATTGGTGACAACACCGGGAAGGGTGCGGATCAGGCTCATGAAGTCGCGGCCGTTGAGGGGCAGTTCAGTGACTTCTTTGGAGCTGATGACGAACGACTTCTGCGAGGTAGCTGTCTCGATGACGGGAATCTGCGATTCCACCGAGATGGATTCGCTAACGGCACCGACAGTCATCGCGATCGTGCCGAGGCTCATCACCTGTGTCTGGTCGAGCTTGAGGTTGGTGGAGTCGTAGGACTTGAAACCGGGGGCTTCGATCTTGACCGTGTAGTTACCGGGGAGGAGCGGAGTCAGGCTGAACGCACCGTCGCGGGTGGTTTTGGTTTCGCGGACGACGACCTGTTTATCCTGGTCAAATGCACGCACTGAGGCGTTGGGAATGGAAGCTCCGGCCGCGTCGGCCAGAGTTCCCTGAATTGAACCTTGCTGTGCAAACGCACCGCAGGCGAGAGCTAGAGACATGGCAGCTAATGCTGCAAGTTTTCGAATCATATGTTGGCTGTTACCTTATAGGGCCCCCGACCAAACTTAGGTTGGGGACCGCCGATTTGATTGTAGCGGCGAAATCCTTCGTACCAAAGCCTTTTGGTTGTTGCAAACAAAGATACTAAATGCCGGAAAACGTTGTTTTTAGGGTTACAAGTTCTCCCGTTTTTGGGAGTACGTTAAGTGGTTTGGTGTTAGGGAGTTGCCGGGTGTAAGCGTGTCCATGCCGGAAATGCCGCTTCGAGATTACGGAGGGATGGAATGCACGCACTGGTGGCGTCCTTCGGCACGGGGCGTACACATTTGCGGCGTTTAGGCCGCGCGCGGGAGGTCCTCAAGGTTGATTCTGGAGCGATCCCATTTCCGTTCAGCGCAGAGACGGGCTATTTTCAGGTTGTCTTCGCGGTGCATTTTGGCGCGTACGGCGGGGACGGAAAAAACGAAGCCATTGGCCTGAATTGGAGAGCTCCGAGGGTCCGTCCTGGGGACAAGACTGGCATGACTCTGCGACCCATTGGCCTGAATTGGAGAGCTTTGGACGTCGGCTTTGGCCCGAGCGGCATTCATGCGAGATGGGATGAAGACGCAGTCCGGGGCGTCCTGGCCTGCTGGAGTGAAGCCGAGGTCTTTCAGCGATTTGCCGGCGAAGTCGGCGAGCCGGATGAGGAGTTCGAGTTCTTCGAGAGCGAGTTGTTCGGCGGCCTGGCGTTTGGACTGGAGTTCGGCGAGGCTCTTTTCGTTGCGCGCGATCATCCGGTGAAGCCGCGTTTCGTAGAGGGCGATGTTAGCGAAGGCGCGCTGGTCCTCGCGAAAGGTGTCGGCCATTGTGGAGGCAGCCTGAATGTTCGGCGAGTCTGTGAGGGTGGAATCGGCGAACTCCTCGTGGCCCTGGCCGTAGAGGTTGAACTCGGTGGAGCGGGACCGGTTGAGGCGCCACTGGTCCTGCGTGATGGAGATTGCGAGCTGGGTTTCATAGGCTCCGGACGGGCTGAGGCTTTGGAGGAGACTGCCCTCAAAGGCTTTGTAGGCGATTTCGTCGCCTTCGGACATGCAGTAGAACTGTCCGGTGAGGCCGTGACGGCGCGCGTTGAATTTGGCGATGTTTTTGCCTTCTTCGGTGCGGGGTCCGGTGGATTTGAGGGCGTTGAGCTGGTTGGCCAGGAGTTGCACGGCTGACATTTCGGGATTCGGCATGGTTTTTCCTTTGGAGTGGTTTTGGCGGCTTGAGCCGCGTCTCCTGCTTCGTTGGTAGCAGGCGGGCGTTTCATCATGTACGTAAGTCGTTGATATGGCTATGACGAATTGCTGTGATTCGCGTTTTCGGTTGCACCTGCCTCCGTGCGATGATGCAGTGATGCGTTCGACCCTTGACATTCCTGATGAGGCTTACGGCGTCGCAAAAGCGATCGCGCTGGAGCAGAACCGGAGCTTAGGGCAGGTGGTTGGAGAGCTGACTCTGCTGTCGACCAAACTGAGCGCCGGGACCACTTTGAGCGAGTGCGGGTTCCCGAGTTTTCGGTGCTCTCGTCCGGTAGGGACAGAAGACGTTCAGGCTCTCGATGACGATTGAGTAAGGGTATGTGTGTCCCCGGCTTAGCCTGGTGCCTGGCCATGCGGAGATTCGGACGGCTTTACTCCGCAAGTAGTGCGGACAATAGTTGACGAGCGTTCTTGAAGAGACGCAGCGTAAAACACTTGACGTCAGAGGGTGGGTCGGCTGTTTTCCTGGTTGCCTGCAACGCGCTATCGGCGGGGCTGAGAAAGCGCTCGAAGCGGTTTTGTTCAACGCCCGGTTCTGGGGGAGCATCGCGGGGAGGCAACCGCGCCAGCGGCTTGTTCTGAACCGCTACTCGATGGTTTGGACGGCAAACTCACAAGCGCGAAGTACGCAGGGATGACGAAGTGCTCGCAAGACACCGCGTACCGGGACATCACGGAACTGGTTACAGCGGGCATTCTCCAGCGAAGCCCTGCGGACGGTCGCACCACCAGCTACTCACTGACCGCCTAAGCGTCTGGGTGTTATTGGGGGCTTGCGGTAACCTGAATCTGCCATGTCGGAAGCCATTGATCTTTATGTGAGTCAGAATGAGGCGCGGTTCCTCGAAGAGTTGAAGGAACTGCTGCGGATTCCAAGTATTTCCACCAGTCCCGAGCATAAGGGCGATACCCATCGGGCGGCGGAGTATTGCGTGGACAAGCTGGCTGCGGCGGGGCTGGAAAACATTGAACTGATCGAGACGGAACGGCATCCTCTGGTCTATGCCGACTGGCTTCATGCTCCGGGGAAGCCGACGGTGCTTTGTTACGGGCACTTCGACGTGCAGCCGCCGGATCCGCTGGAGCTTTGGGAGTCGCCGCCATTTGAGCCTGCGGAGCGCAACGGCAATCTGTATGCGCGCGGGTCGGCGGATGACAAGGGCCAGATGTTCTCGCATATCAAGGCGCTGGAGGCTTTGCGCGCTGTTCACGGGAAGCTGCCGGTCAACGTGAAGATTCTGCTGGAGGGCGAGGAAGAGGTTGGCGGGATTTCGGTGGCGGAGTATGTGGCGAAGAACCCGGAGAAGCTGAAGGCGGACGTCGCTTTGGTTTCGGACACCGAGATGTACGCGCCCGGGCTGCCGACCCTGAATATCGGTTTGCGCGGGCTGGTTTACATGGAGATCGAGGCGAGGGGTCCGGCGCGGGATCTGCATTCGGGATTATATGGCGGGGCGGCTCCGAATGCAGTGTTTGGGTTGGTGGAGTTGCTGGCGAAGGCGAAGGACGCCGATGGGCACTTGCTGATTCCGGGCATCTACGACGATGTTGAGCCTCCAACGGCGGAGGAGAAGGCGAGTTGGGAGGCCCTGCCGTTCGACGAGGCGGAGTTCCTGGCCAACGAGGTGGGGTCGACGGCTTTGACGGGGGAGCCGGGGTATTCGGTGTTCGAGAGGACGTGGGCGCGGCCGACTCTGGAGGTCCACGGGATCGCGGGCGGATTTACGGGGGCAGGGGCGAAGACGGTGATCCCGGCGAAGGCTGTGGCGAAGGTGAGTATCCGGCTGGTGCCGAATCAGGTGCCGGAGAAGATTGTGGCGGCAGTTCGGGAGTTTGTGGCGAAGAACGCCCCGAAGGGGGTTTCGTTCGAGGTTCGGGTGCTGAGTTCAGGGCCGGGGCTGATGGTGAATCCGGATCATCCGGCCATTCATATGGCGGCACAGGCGTTCAGCGAAATTTTCGGGAAGAGTACGGTGTTTACGCGGTCGGGAGGGTCGATTCCGATTGTGGGGGACTTCGCGAAGCATCTGGGGATTCCGACCATCCTGATGGGGTTCGGGCTGCCTGACGACGGCTTGCATTCGCCGAATGAGAAGTACTGTATGCGGAATTACTTTGACGGGATCCGGACGCTGGCGCATTTCTTCGAGCGGTATGGGGCGTGAGGGCAGCGTCTGACGCAGGCAATCTCTTAACGGTTACATGAACTTTACCTTTTCTGTTGAAATCCTGATAAACTGCACACGTAGTTAACGCTTACTTCGGCCTTGGGGGGCTGAAGCGGGTTTCAGTAACTAAGGGGAGTTCAATGAAGAACGTTTTCAAACGGGCGCGCTTTGTCGCGTGCCTGTTCAGCATCGCCTGCGCATTGTTCGCGCAGTCCGACAACGCTAATGTCAGCGGCGTTATCACCGATCCTTCGGGATCCGTTGTGCCAAACGCCAAGGTCACAATACTCAATCAGGGAACTGGCCTCAGCCGCCAGGCGACGAGCAACGAGTCCGGCAACTACTCCATCCCGACGATTCCACCTGGAATATACACGGTGACGATCGAAGGCGCAGGGTTCAAGCGCTTCGAATCGAAAGACAACAAAGTAGACCCGAGCATTCCTGCCAACATCAGCGCGGTGCTGACGGTGGGTGCGGTAACAGAAACGGTCGAGGTGACCGGTACCGCAACCCTGCTGCAGACCGAATCTGGTGCCATTGGCAAGGTTATTGACGGCAAGCAGATTTCCGATCTGCAACTGAACGGCCGCAACCCGATCTTTCTGGCTCTTCTGAAGCCGGGCGTTCGCGGTGGTTCGCTGGCCGGTTTCAGCTTCGGTCTGAGCCAGGCTGGCCTGAGCATCAACGGCTCGCGCACGCAGGACAACCTGATCACGTACGACGGCGCCGTTGCCGTGCGGACGCGCTCCAACGGTTCGTCCATCGGCACCGCCGATCTCGACCAGACATCTGAAGTACAGGTTCTGACGGCTTCGTACGGTGCGGAATTCGGCCGGTCATCCGGTGGCCAGATTCGCGTGATCACCAAGAGTGGTACGCGCGATCTGCATGTTTCGGCGTACGAATACTTCCGAAACTCGGCGCTGGACGCCAACACCTGGTCGCGCAATCGCAACCCGGCAACCAATTTCGTGACCCCGCTGAAGTTCAATCAGTTCGGCTACAGCGCTACCGGACCGGTTATGCTGCCGAAGATCAATCCCGATCGGAACAAGATCTTCTTCACGTGGGCGCAGGAATGGGCCAAACAACGTACGGAACAAACCAACCTCCGCACCGTGCCCAGCGATCGCATGAAAGCGGGCGATTTCGGTGAACTGCTGAGCTCCAGCCTGTGGTTCGGCACGCCTCAAATTCTCAAGGACCCGACGACCGGTGTTGCCTTCCCGGGCAACATTATCCCGAAAAGTCAGCAGAGCCCCAACGGAATGGCCCTCCTCTCGGTGTACCCGAAGGCAAACCTTACCCCGGCCATCGGAACCAGCAACTGGTTCGGCGTGGCAGGCGCTCCTGTGAATCAGCGCAAGGACAGTATCGGCATTGATGTTCTGGCCACCGCCAACGACAGCTTCAAGTTCCGTGGCCAGTTGTACCACTACTATGACGAAGCTCCGTTCCAGACGAACTTCCTGTTCTCGACGCGGACCTTCAACCGTCCAAACCAGACTTCATCGCTGAACTGGACGCACACGTTTAGCCCGACGATGATTTTGGAGACGATGGTTTCGGCCAGCCGCGATCAGGTGTTCATCCGGATGACCGATACCCCGGAATTCGACCGCGCGAAGTATGGAATCACGTACCCCTACATCTACGGCGGCAAGGACCGTCCGAGTAAGCTCCCGGCAGTCAGCATTCCCGGCCTGAGCGACTATACCGGCAGTCCGTATCCTTCGAACTCCACGGGTCCCATTTACACGGCAAATTCCAACCTGACCAAAATCATGAACAACCATACGGTCAAGATGGGTTTCGCGATTGAACGCGCCGGGCAGAACGACTATGACCAGATCAATGTCAACGGCGTTCCCGGTGGCACCGACAATCAGAATGGGCGTTTCGAATTTGCCAACACGCGCCCGGGTGGTTCCGGCGTGGCCATGGGGGACGCAGCCCTCGGTCTGTTCAACAACTACGCCGAAATCGGCGTCCGCTCTTTCACTCCCTACCGCGGCCACATGTATGAATGGTTCGTCCAGGATGAATGGAAGGTCACTCCGAAACTGAAGATTGTCTACGGCGTTCGTCACTCCATCGTGCAGCCGTACTACAGTCTGTGGAACAACATGACCATCTTCGACCCGGCGTTCTATGACAAATCGAAGGAAATTCAGGTCAACCGGTCCACCGGTAACCCGATTGCGGGCACGGGCGATCCCTACAATGGCATCATCATCCCGGGCAGCAGCTGGCCAGATTCGGCCAAGGGCCGCGTGGCCATTGCGACGACAGGCCAGTTCGACAGCAAGTTCTCGAAGGGTTCGCGCGGCTATTCGGACATCGATTACGGCAACTTCCAGCCTCGTCTGGGCATCGCCTATGCGTGGAATCCGAAGACCGTAATTCGCGCGGGTGCCGGCAAGTACACCACTCGCCTGGGCGTCAGCGACTCCGTGTTCCTCGGTGGCAACCCCCCTCTGCAACCTCTGGCCTCCGTGCCGGTGGGCAGCGTGGATAATCCCGGCGGCGGTTCGCTCGCCAGCTTCCCCCTCAGCGTGACCACTCAGGCAAAGACCTTCCACATGCCGGAATCCTGGACCTGGAACCTGACGATCGAGCGCGAAGTTCTGCGCAATACCGTTCTGGGTGTTACCTATGTTGGCAAGCGCAGCTTGTACGGCCAGCGTGAGAAGAACATCAACCAGCCCGCTATCGGGACCGTTCAGGCGAACCCGGGTGTGAACATCAACGCCCTGCGTCCGTACAAAGGTTATGGCCCGATCCGCGAAACGTTCAACGATGCCAATTCCAACTACAATTCGCTGCAGGTCGAGCTCAACCGCCGATTCAGCAACGGTCTCAGCTATGGGGCGGCGTATACGCTGTCCAACTGCAAGGATGACGGCTCGGCCCAGCGCGATGTCATTCCCGATGCCTACGATGCCCACTTCCTGTGGGGTCCGTGCAACCAGGACACGCGTCAGGTTCTCGTGATCAACTGGATCTACCAGTTGCCTTTCTTCAAAACGGGCAACCGGGCGATGAAGGCGGTCGCTGGCGGCTGGCAGATCACGGGTGTCACGCAGTTCCAGACCGGTACTCCGTTCAGCGTCCAGACTTCGGACGACTTTGCAGGTATCGGAGCGGGGAGCGGCAATAACATCCAGTATTTCTGGAAGTACGCCAACCCCGGCAGTGCCGACTACCCGAAGCAGTTCGCGGCGGGCGGCAACGCGGCTGATCCGGCTCAGTATATGAAGGTGGACGGGCTCTTTACCGCCCCGGTAGCCGGCACGATGGTGAAGGACAAGCTTCGCAACGCTTTCTTCAACCCTGGCTTCCAGAACTGGAACCTGGGTCTGTTCAAGGAGTTTGCGGTCGCGGAAAAGCACAAAGTGCTGCTCCGTGCGGAAGCCTTCAACTGGCTGAATCACCCGAACTGGGGCGGTGTGGACTCTAATCCGCGAAGCTCTACCTTTGGCAAGGTTACGGGCAAGAACGACCAGCGCAGCCTGCAATTGAGCCTGCGTTACAGCTTCTAACCCGAACCGGTTAGTAGGAAAGAGCCCGTCCCGGCGAATTGCCTGGGCGGGCCTTTTTGTTTGCAATGCCGGGGGTGACGGGGCTTAGACTGGAGACAGAATGCAAGTTGCGCTGCCGGATTTCAATGCTCCCGCTACGCTGATCCTCGACTCGGAGAATCCTCCGAGCGATGAGCAGTTCGCCACGTTTTGCGAGGCGAACCGTGATTTGAAGATCGAGCGGAATACGAGGGGAGAGATTGTCATCGTGCCACCAGCAGGCGGAGCATCGGATTACAGAAATGCAGACGCGATCAGCCAGCTTTTTTCCTGGTCGCGAGAGTCAGGGAAGGGGAAGGGCTTCGGAGCGACCGCATTGTTCCTGCTTGAGGACGGCTCGGCACTGTCACCGGATGCAGCGTGGATTTCCACCGAGCGGCTTTCGGGCCTGACCCCAAAGGAACGCGCCGGGTTCCTCGCGGTTTGCCCTGAGTTTGTGATCGAGGTACTGTCACCGAGCGACCGGCTGGTAACGGCGCAGAAAAAGATGCGCGCGTGGATTGCGAACGGCGCGCAGCTGGGGTGGCTGATCGATGGCGATGCGATGAAGGTTTACGTTTACCGGACCTCGGGGGAGATGGAAGTTGTCACCGGCGAGTATATCGACGGAGAAGGTCCGGTTGCGGGCTTCCGGATGGATTTGACGTCGATTTGGGAAGGGCTTTAGCCTCTTAGAAGAGACGTTCGCCGGGGGGCTTGATGCCCTGCAGGCGGAGGTAGATGGCGGCCTGTCCTCGGTGGTGAATCTGGTGTTCGTAGGCTTTCGTGAGCACGGCTTCGCGGGGCATCTCCCAGCGGAAGAGTTTCACCTGATTGGCGAGTGTTGCCGGATCCAGAGTTTTGATCGCTTCGATCATGAAGTCATAGCTGGCGAGAGCGTATTCTGAGGCGGCGGACCTGGACTGGAGGTCCGGGTTCTTTTCGGCGTGCTCGTCTTTCAGGGGGCTTGCGGCTCCAAGCGCTTCGGCGAACATGTAGTTCGCGTGCGCGAGGTGCAGGAACTGCCCGGCGAATGAAAGGCACTCCGGCGCGGGACTGGCAGCGTAGCCGGATTCAGGCATTGCTTCCAGATAATCCTGTGCTCCAAGTTTGGAACGCTCCCAATCTTCTACAGCGGTTTGGATGGTGGCCATGAGGCTTCAGTTTAGCGCTGGCACTTAGAGGACGATGCGTTCGGGTGAGAGTCCTCGGTCTTCGGCGACTTCGACGTTGAGGGTGATTTCTTTGCGGTTGCGGGTGACGGTGAAGATGGCGGTTTTGCGACTGGAGCGCAGGAGCGCCGACACTTCACGCGGACTGGATATCGGGGTTCCGTTGACCCTGGTGACGACGTCGCCAGCCTTCAGGCCAGCCCGTTCTGCCGGGGACTTGGCATTGACGGTGCGGACGAGAACGCCTTCCTTCACGCCGAAGAATTCCGCGAGCTGGGGCGTCAGCATTTCGCCTTCGAAACCCACTTTGGGAGAGTCGGCGACGAAGCCGGGGAAGAAGTCGTCCATGCCGCGCGGGCCGTTGGGACCGACGAAGTTTTCGGTGATGGGACCGCCGGGGCCGTTCATCACGACGACTCGGCGGGAGTCGACGCGGGCCGAGAGGTTTTGTTTACTGCCGTTGCGCAGGATTGTGAGGTCGACCTTGCCGCCGGGGGCGGTGTCGCCGATGGTCTTCACGAACTGCTCGACTTCATCGACCTTTTGACCATTGAGTTCGAGGATGATGTCGTTGACTCTCAGGCCTGCTTTGGAGGCCGGGCTGTCTTCGTCGACGTGCATGACTTCGACGCCGGAGTCGCTGGAGAGCTTGAGAGCCTTGGCTCGTTCAGAATTTATTTCTACGACGCCGACGCCCAGGTAGCCACGCCTGGTGATCGACTGGGTCACGATGGATCTGCTTCCGCGCAGTGGGCGGGGTGGCGCCGGGGGGGCGGGTGCCGTCTGAGCTGCGCCGAGGGTCTCCAGGACCACTGCGGCGGTTATCGCAAGTACTGAATTTCTGATCGACATTTGAATTTCTCCAGGTTACTTTCGCCTGATCTCGATCCGTCCGCCTGCCGCGCGTAACCGCAGTTTGGCTCCGCCGCCATTGATGGCTCCATGGGCGGTGACCGACGAACGTCCTACCAAGGATTCGAGGCCGGGGTAGCCGGAAACAATGCCCTGCGTGTGCGTGCCGAACACTTCCGCTTCCACCGTTACACCCATATTCGACGGGAGAACTACAAGAATGTCACCAGCGGCGGTGGAAAGGAAGGAATTCTGGAGCTGGCCGTCGATGATGCCGACGATCACGTTGCCCCGTTCGGTGATGGCGCGCAGGGCACCGGTAACGCTGTCGAGCCGAATGGTGCCGCCGCCGGTCTGGCATTCCACGGACGGCGCCGTGCCGATGTGGATGGGTCCGGCATAGCTTTGGGCGGCTACGGCACCCATGGCGCGGACAACCGTGATGGGGCCGCCGGTGGTGCCGGCGAAGACCTGGGATCCGGCGTGATCGATCTGGATGCCGCCACCGCGGGTGATGGCTCGGACGGGGCCGAAGACTTCTCCGAGCACGATGTCGCCGCCATTGGTTTCGAAGGAGGACTTGCCTCTGATGCGGATGGCGCGGATGGAGCCACCTCCGGAGAAACAGTTGACGTTGCCTTCGATGCGGCCGAGCGAGGTGGGTCCACCGTTGGAGCGGAGTTCGACGTCGCCGGCGATGCGGTCGAGGCTGATGCGTCCGGCGACGGTTTGGGCGTTGACGGAACCATCCATGTCGGCTGCGTCGATACTGCCGTCTTCGCTCGCTAAGGTGAGAAGCCGGATGTTGTGGGGGAGTTCGACGGAGACGGTGCCGGGCCCGTGGAAGACGATGGTGTCACCGGAGAGGCGGATGGTGGCGAGCCCTTTGGCGAACTGGCGGGCTTCAAGTTCCGTTCCGGCGTTCACCCGCGCGGAGACAATGTAGCGGAGCGTGCTGGTGGCTTTGCCGCGGACGGTTAGGTCGCCTTCAGCCGAGATGCGGGCGACACTACTGGCGGAGGCGGTACCGGAGACGTGGACAAGCCAGAAGCCGCCGTCGCGTTGGACGTGGATACCATCTGCCGCGCGGGCGAAGATGGCACCGCAGAGGAGCGTTGTGACAACTTTCAGCACTGGGTTGGGTGGACGGGCGGTTGATTAATAGGTGCCTACCGAGGCTTTCATCTCGGCGAGGAGGCGCTCACATTGCGCCCGCACGTAGGTGTTGTCTTCAAACTGCAGCGCATTCTGCAGGGCACCGACGATGGACTGGTCTCGGTGGGTGGTAAGGAGGTCGATAGCCTGGACACGGACGCCGGCGTTGTCATCTGTCACGAGAACAGTGGCGAGAGTTTTGCGCACTTCCACGTTGCCCGCGTAGGGGCGAAGGCCTTCGAGAGCTTTGAGGCGGACGCCGGGGTTGGGGTCTCTGGTGAGGGCGTCAAGAAGCGCGCCGCGAACTTCTTCGGAATCGACATTGCTCTTCAGCAGGCCGATGGATTCCACGCGGACGCCCGGGTTGTTCTCTTCACGGGCAGCTTCGATGAGGAGGCGCTGGATGTTTTCGTCACCGAGGGCGCCGCTGACCTGACGGCGGCTGATGTCGTCAACGGAGATCCGCACGCGGCCGGAGGCGTCGGGCTCGACGGAGCGGATGCTGGAAAACATAGGTTCTGCGAGGCTGGCTTTCATGCCGCCGAAGCGTTCGGGGGTGACGCGGGCGCCGACGAACCCGAGGGCGACGAGCGCCAGTGCGCCGACGGGGACGCGGAAGGGGATATCGAAGCGCCAGAAGTTGCGGAGTGCTTCGCTCCAGTTGCTGGCTTTCGGGGTTGCGAGCTCCGTGGCGACTGCTGTTCGGAGCCGGGCACGGCAGGATGCGAGCAGGACGGCGGCGGCGATTTCGGCTCGGTCGTCGAGCGCGGACAGGAAAGCGCGATGACGGGCAAGTTCCGCAGTGCAGGTTGGGCAGCCGGCGAGATGGGATTCGATCGCTTCCTCGACTGCCGGAGGGACTTCGCCGTAGCAGTAGAGGGGGATGTCGCGAGTTACGTCAGAACAGTTCATACGAAAGATTCCAGACTGGCTCTCATCTTCTGAGTGGCGCGGAAGAGGCAGTTCTTGGCGGCTTCTTCCGATGTGCCGATCATCTCTCCGATGGCCCGCAGCCGCAGACCTTCGTAGTGGCGGAGTTCAAAGACGGTGCGTTCGCGGGGCGTCAGTGCCTGGAGCGCGTCGTCAATGCGGCCGCCGAGCTGGCGATTCCACATCTGGCGCTCGGGATCGGCATGAGGGGCGAATTCTTCCAGTTGAGAAACGCGGTCGACGACGCCTTCGGAGGTCTCGACCACGGTGGATTCTTCACGGCGGACCTTGCGGCGGCGGAGGTGATCGAGACAGATATTGGTGACGATGCGGTACAGCCAGGTGTGAAAAGAGCAGTCGAAACGGAACGAATGCAGGTTTTTGTAGACCTTCAGGAAGGCCTCCTGATAGACGTCGCGCGCCTCTTCGGGGGAGCGCAGAAGGTTCATGGCGATACGCAGGACGCTGTGGTCGTACGACCGCACGAGACGCTCAAAAGCATCCTGATCGCCCTGTTGGGCTGCACGGATCAGTCCGGCCTCATCCAACGGGACTGTCATTCGGGCGCTGAGTGTTTCCGCGGCCTCTTGCATCTTCTTTGGGTTGTCCACCCGCCTTGACTAAATAGACGACCCACTTCAAAAAAGGTCACCACGTGATTAGTTTCAACTCCGTCATCTCCTCGACGGCGTATTTGGGGCCCTCGCGGCCGGTGCCGGAGAGTTTAACGCCACCGTAGGGCATCTGGTCGACGCGGAAAGCCGGTACCTCGTTGATATGAAAGCCGCCTACGTGGCATTCGCGGGCTGCGCGGAAGGCTTTTTCGATGTCGCGCGTGTACATGCCGGCCTGGAGGCCGTAGTCGGAGTTATTGACCATGGCGATGGCCTCGTCGAGTGTTTTGTAAGAGTTCAGGGCGACGACGGGGCCGAAGGCTTCGCGGGCGCAGAGGTTGGCGGAGGGGTTGACGTCGGTCAGGATGGCCGGGGTGAGGGTGGAGCCTTTCCGCTCGCCGCCGGTGACGAGTTTGGCGCCGCCTTCGGTGGCTTCGCCGATCCAGGTTTCCACGCGTTTGGCCTCACTTTCGGTGATGAGGGAGCTGACTTCGGTGGTGTCTTCGAGGGGGTGACCGATGCGCATTTTGGCAGCTATTTCGGCCATGCGGACGGCTACCTCGTCGCGAATCGATTCGTGGGCGAAGATTCGCTGGATGGAGATGCAGACCTGGCCGGAGTGGGCGAAGGCGCCGGCGACACATTTGGGGATGGCTTTATCGAGATCGGCGTCGGCTTCGAGGATAACGGCGGAGTTGGAGCCGAGTTCGAGGGTGACGCGCTTGAGTCCGGCCATGTTGCGGATGCGCTGGCCGACCTCGGGGCTGCCGGTGAAGGTGATCATGGCGATCCTGGGGTCGAAGCAGAGCATGTCGCCGATGGTGCCGCCGGGTCCGGTGATGACGTTGAGGGCTCCGGGGGGCAGGCCGGCGTCGGCGAAAATCTGGGCCAGGAGGAGGGCGCTGATGGGGGTTGCGGAGGCTGGTTTGTGAACGACGGAGTTGCCGCCTGCGATGGCGGGCCCGATTTTGTGGAGCGAGAGGTTGAGCGGGAAGTTGAACGGAGTGATGGCGGCGATCACGCCTAAAGGCTCGCGAACGAGAAGGCCGGTTTTGCCTTTGCCGCCGGGGTGGGCGTCCATAGGGACCTCTTCACCGTGAAGGCGATTGGCCTCTTCGGCGGAGAAGAGCAGCGTGCAGAGACCTCGTTCGACTTCGACGCGGGCTTCGCGGATGGGCTTGCCGGATTCGGAGGCGATCGCCTGCGCCATTTGCTCGCGGCGTTCGCCGAGGATGGTGTGGGCGCGGTAGAGGATGGAGGAGCGCTCATGCCGGGTGAGGGCGCGCATGGCAGGCGCGGCTTTGTGGGCGGCGGCGATGGCGGCTTCCACCTGCTCAGGTCCGGCCTCGAAGATAGTGCCGGCGATGCTGCCATCGAAGGGAATGCGCACGGGGCGGGGCTGGAGGGTACGGACAGAGTTCCCTCCGATCAGCATGGGGTACTCGGCACCGGGAAAATCAGGCATGGCTATAGCTTATCGGCTTCGGCGCCGACGCTTAAGTTTTGTAAAACGGCAGGCATTGCGGGCTGCGGGCGGTACAAAGGAAGCTGATGTTAAGCGTACTGGTCGTGGAAGACAATCGCGACCTGTGCGCCATGATGCGGGAGTACTTCGCCCCGCTGGGTTTTGCGCTGGAGACGGCGCATGACGGGCGGGCGGGTTTGGCGCGGGCGGTAGAAGAGAGCTTCGACCTGATCATTCTGGACGTGATGCTGCCGGTGATCGACGGGTTCGAGGTGTTGCGGCAGCTTCGGCGGCGCAGTGCGGTGCCGGTGATCATGCTGACTGCGCGGACGGACCCGGCGGATCGGGTGGGCGGTCTCAACGCGGGGGCGGATGATTATCTGCCCATGCCGTTCGGTCCGGAGGAGTTGCTGGCGCGGATGCATGCAATTCTGCGGCGAACGCAGGCTCCGGTGACGAGTCTGGGCAGTGGCGGCCATACGGTACCACAGGTCGGATCGCTGGAGGTGGATACGGCTGCGAGGGCCGTGAGGCTGCGGGGCAAGGCTGTGGGTTTGACGCAGACTGAGTTCGATCTGCTGGAGTGTCTGGCGCGGGGAGCGGGCCGAATTGTGACTCGCGATGCAATCGCAGCGGTGCTCTACCAGCGAATCGCGAACCCTTACGAGAGGTCAATCGATGTCCGTATCAGCCATTTGCGGCAGAAGCTGGGGCGGATGCCGCAGGCACAGAAGACCCGGTGATCCGGTCGATGCGGGGATTGGGGTACTGCCTGTCGACACCCGCCGTGGCGTCTGCGTGAGGTCGGTATACAGCAAGCTGCTGGTGGGCGTTGGGGACTCTGATTGCGTCGGTGCTGGTATTTGGCGGAGTTTCGAGATGATTCTCGGGCCATGAGGGAGAGCCCGGGGGGTTCCTGTTCCGCATTCACAGGTTCGAGACGGACATGGCGGCGGATGCTCACCGCACCGGCGGGGCCGCGGGTCTGGCCGCCTACGGCAAGAAGCTGGAGCGGCAAATGGGCGGGAAGCGTTACTTCACGGATGTGAGGGGCAAGGATCTGCTGACGGAAGCGGCTGGGGAAGTGGGCGCGCAGATCCGGCATCCTTTCACTTCGAATGCGGAGATTACGCTGGTGGGGGAGAGTTCAGAGGGCACGCTGCGAATGATTTCGAGGATTCCGCCTCCTCTGCCGATGTCGACCTTCCTGCCGTATCTGGGGATAGTGGTGCTGGCGATCGCACTGCTTTGCTGGCCTTTGGCCGCGAATCTGGCGCGTCCCCTGCACACGCTGGCGCAGAGCGTCGACCGGTTCGGTCAGGGCGATCTGGCGGTGAGGACTGGGTCGGCCCGGCGCGACGAGATTGGGGACCTGGCGAGGTCGTTCGATCGCATGGCGGACCGGATTTGCGACTTTGCTGACGGCTGAGAGGCGGTTGTGGCAGGATGTTTCCCACGAGCTTCGGTCACCGCTGGCGCCTGAGCTTCGCGACGGAACTGGGGCGGACGAGTAGCGACCGGGACGTAGCGGCAGCCCGGATCCGGCGCGAGGTCAACCGGCTTTCGTCGCTGGTAGGAACTCTGCTGGAGATGACGTGGGCGGAGGGCGATCCGGCGTCGTGGGTGCGCCGGCCGGTATTGCTGCGCGATTTGGTGCAGGAGATTGCAGAAGACTGCGGCGTCGAGGCCGCGGGAGCGGCGTTTCAATCGAGTGCGAGTTGACCGATGCTGAGGTCGCGGGGGACGCGGAGTTGCTTCGGCGAGCGATTGAAAATGTCGTCCGGAACTCGGTACATTACTCCCCCGCTGGTGGCCGGGTGAAGATTTCTATGAGGCGAACGGACGCTTCCGTCGCGATTCTGGTCAGGGATTACGGGCCAGGCGTGCCGGAAGGGTCGCTGGCTCGGATTTCCAGCCTTTCTTTCGGATTGATTGATGCCAGGTCGGATCAGACGGGCGGTATGGGGCTGGGCCTGGCCATCGCCCGCCGGGCGGTTTCGGTGCATCAGGGGTCAATCGGGGCAGAGAATGTGCAGCCCGGACTTCGGGTTGAAATCGTGCTGCCGACGGCGTAACTTTCTTCACGCCCGGGTAATATCGTGCGGATCTCCACATCCAGAGAATTTGGAGGAACATTCGTGAAATCAGGAAGTCTGCTCATTTGTTTTGGTCTGGCGCTGGCAGGTACAGCAGCGGCACAGGCACCGGTTGTCAGCACCGGCGGCATTGTGAACGCTGCGAGCTACGCTTACGCCGGTCTCCCTTCGGGCGGTATTGCCCAGGGTTCGTTGTTCGCGGTTTACGGTTCCAACCTGGGACCGACGCCGTTCGTGCAACCGACTGCATTCCCCATCCCGACGACGCTCGGCGGCGTTTCGGTCAAGGTGACGTCAGGGTCGACCACGGCGCAGGCGCTGATGTTCCTGGCTTCGTCAGGGCAGGTCACCGCGCTGCTTCCCTCGACGGTGCCGGTGGGTACGGCGCAGTTGACGGTTACCACTGCGGCAGGTACGAGCGCTCCGCAGAGCTTCCAGGTTGTGGCGAACAGCTTCGGCATCTTCGCCCTGAATTCGGGCGGCAGCGGCGCGGCCGTGATTACGAACCCGCAGTTCTCGCCTTTCACGCTGACGAATGCGGCGAATCCGGACGAGACAGCGGTTCTTTGGGGAACGGGTCTGGGTCCGGTAAGCGGCAATGAAGCGAATGGCGCGCTGCCGGGTGACCAGGCGAACGTGCCCGTGGAGGTGTTTTTCGGGAACACGAAGGCCACCGTTACGTATGGTGGCCGTTCCGGGAATGTAGGCGTTGACCAGATTAACTTCACCGTGCCGAACATCCTGGGCTGCCGGGTTCCGGTGGTGGTGAAGATCAACAACGTGGTCAGCAACCAGACGGCGCTTCCGATCGCGGCTAAGGGTTCGCGGACTTGTACTGATCCGGGGGCTCCGTCGAAGGCTGATCTGCAGAAGTACTCGCAGAACGGGTTGTCGGTGGGTACGGTGGCGCTCTCGCGGACGAAGGTTTCCATCAGCGTTCCGTTCCTCGGTACGCTGGATACGTTTGCGGACACGGGTTCAGCCACGTTCACGAAGTTCTCGCCGCAGCAGCTGAATGCCAGCGTGAGCCCGTTCGGCACGGTGACGATCGGCACCTGCACGGTCAACTACGTGAAGGGTTCGTCGACCTCAACTCAGGATCCGACGTTGCCGACGTACCTGGACGCGGGGACCGCGCTTTCGGTCAATGGCCCTGGTGGCGTGAAGTCGCTGCCGAAGAGTACGGCCGGCGGTTTCATCAGCTACGGCGGGCTTCTGAGTTCCCTTGACGGGCAGACGGGATACCTGAATTCCGGTACCTTCACCGTCACTGGTCCGGGCGGACCGCAGGTGGGCGGCTTCACGTCGTCATTGAGCCTTGGGTCTTCGCTGAACTGGACCAATTCGTCGATCACCGATGTCACTCGGAGCGCAGGGCAGGTGGTGACGTGGACCGGCGGCGATGCGAATGGCACGGTGCTCATCGTGGGTTCGGCGACTACCTCTGATACGGTTGGCGCTTCGTTCTCCTGCTACGCGAATGCTTCGGCGGGCACGTTCACGATTCCGTCACAGGTTCTGCTGGCACTGCCGGTGAGCGCCGTTATTTCGGGCGTTTCGACCGGTTCCCTGGCGGTTGGCCAGTACAGTACGCCGACACCGTTCAGCGCTTCCGGTTTGGATTACGGGTTTCTGGTGTACACGAACCTGAACCTGAAGACCTTGAACTACAAGTAAGCGTTCTGGTGGTTGGATAGTGAAACGGCGCGTCTGCCTTCGGGTGGACACGCCGTTTTTGTTTTGGGTTGGGTGTGAGTTGAGTGGTGCGAACGGGGAGGGTCGAACTCCCATGCCCTTGCGGGCGCTGGAACCTAAATCCAGAGCGTCTGCCAATTCCGCCACGTTCGCGCAGGGTGCAGAGACGTTGGAATTATAGCAATTGGGGCGCGTGCTAATCTGACTAAGTGCGCCGCTGGTTTACGTGTGGCGGTATAGCATTCCCGAGCCGGTAGCTCAGTTGGTAGAGCATCGCACTTTTAATGCGGTG
>JAOAPO010000301.1 GCA_025462945.1 Bryobacterales bacterium | reverse complement strand
TTCTTCGTCTTTTGGGCTGCTGACATCCTGCTGTGAACCTTATGAACGTCCACTTTGAAGATCGCCGTCTGCTTCCAATTCGCGAGAAAGTGGAATCGGGCGTACGCCTGTCGTATGAAGACGCGCTAACGCTGTACCGTACGAATGACGTTTTGGCTCTGGGCTACATGGCGAACCTGGTCCGTGAGCGGATGCACGGCAACGTGACCTACTTCAACGTCAACCGGCACATTAATCCTACTGACGTCTGCGTTGCGAATTGCCGCCTCTGTGCCTTCGGGAAACAGAAGCGCGATCCCAACTCTTACACGATGTCGCTGGAACAGGTCTGGGAAACGGCCGGCAAGGGCTGGAGCGAACAGATCACGGAGTTCCACATCGTTGGCGGTCTGCATCCGGAACTGAATCTGGACTGGTTTTGCCAGATGCTGCGTGGCTTGAAAGAACGTTATCCGCAGATTCACCTCAAGGCGTTCACGATGGTGGAGATTGGCTATTTTGCGCGCCGCGAAAAGATGTCGATCCGCGATGTGCTGATCCGCCTGCGTGACGCCGGTATGGATTCGCTGCCCGGTGGCGGCGCCGAAGTCTTTTCAGAGCGTGTTCGCCGCATTATTTGCGACCACAAGCTGTCCGGCGACGAGTGGCTGGAGACGGCTCGCACGGCGCATGAACTTGGTCTGCACTCGAACTGCACCATGCTCTACGGTCACCTCGAAAACGAAGAAGACCGCGCCGACCACTTAGTCAAGCTGCGCGCGCTTCAGGATGAAACCCACGGGTTTGTCACGTTCATTCCACTGGCGTTCCACCCGGACAACACGGCGCTTTCGCACATCGCGAAGACAACCGGCTTCGACGATCTCAAGAACATTGCAGTGGCTCGTCTGGTGCTGGATAACATCCCGCACATCAAGGCCTACTGGGTCATGTTGTCGCCCCGCATCGCGCAGATTGCGCTTCGCTTTGGCGCTAACGATATCGACGGCACCGTGGTGGAAGAGAAGATCTACCACGACGCGGGTTCAACCGTTTCGCAGTCCATGAAACGCACGGAACTGCTGCGTCTGATCAGGCTGGCCGGACGCGAACCGGTTGAGCGCGACACGCTGTATCGCCCGGTTCAGCGAACGGAATCCGCGTTTACGGTGCTGGTTTAGACGGCCTGGCCTAAGCCGAACGAGCCTTCCGCGCTCTCTTCGGCTTCTCGCTCGCGACTTCTTCGTTCTCGCCCGCGGCGGCATGCGCCACGGCAGGTGGCTTCCGCATTTCCAGGCTGCGCTTCAGCGCTTCCATGATGTCGATCACCGGAGCAATGCGCGTTTCCGGAGTTTCCACCACCGCCTGTCCATCGATCTTCGCCTGAATCATGGTGCGGAGATTTGTCCGATAGGTATCGCTGTACTTCTGCGGCTCAAACTCACCCGCGAGCGATTCAACCAGCATTTTCGCCAGCGCCAGTTCCTTCTCTTTGAGATTTGAGGAGTCCGTACGGAATTCGTCGGTCTTGCGAACCTCGTCCGCGTAGTACATGGTGTGAAGCACCATGCCTTTATCGCCGGGACGCAGAATCACTACATGCTCGCGGTTGTGCATCGCGATCTTCGCCACGCCGAAGTAGCCCATCGCTTTCAGCGTCTCGAACAGCAGGGCGTACGGCTTCTCACCGCCCTCGTCCGGCGCCATATAGTACGAACTCTCCATGTAGACCGGATCGACGTCGGCGGCCTTCACGAACTCCTGAATCTCCATCACGCGAGCCGTTTTGGGGGCAACCTTCCTGATGTCCTCATCGTCGATGACGACATACTTGCCCTTTTCGTACTCGTAACCTTTCACGATTTCCGTGCGGGGGATTGGCTTGTCCTCAGTCTGGCAGTAGAGAACCTGCTTCACACGCGAGTTATCGCCCTTGTGCAACTGGTTAAAGCCGATCGTTTCGCTGCGTGCCGCTGTAAAAAGTCGCACGGGGAACGATACAAGCCCGAACGTCAGATGACCCTTCCACGTGCTGGTAGCCATAGATCCTCATTAGAGCTATAACATGAAAGGGCGAACATTTCCAACCGCCTATGTCTCTTGACGAGTACAAACGGAAACGCGATTTCCGCAGAACTCCGGAACCAGAGCCCTCTGAAACCGAACCTGCCCACACGCACGGGGGCCGTTTCTTCGTCCAGAGGCATGACGCCTCGCACCTCCATTACGACTTTCGTCTGGAACTCGGCGGCACTTTGAAATCCTGGGCGGTGCCGAAAGGTCCGTCGCTCGATCCCGCTAAGAAACACTTTGCAGCCATGGTCGAGGACCACCCTCTGGATTACGGCGACTTCGAAGGCAACATCCCGAAAGGCGAGTACGGCGGCGGCAGCGTCATGCTGTGGGATCGGGGCGTCTTCGAGATCATCGGCGAGGAAGACGGTCTTGCCCAGATCGCGCGCGGCGACCTGAAATTCCGGCTGCATGGCGAGAAGCTCAACGGTACCTGGGCACTCGTCTTCATGAAGAATCGCGGTAAGGGCAATGAGTGGCTGATCATCAAGAAGCAGGATGAAGCAGCGCAGACCGACTGGGACGTGGAAGCCTTCGCCTGGAGCGTGAAGACGGGTCGGACACAGGAAGAAATCGCGGCAGACCTTCCTGCCCGCAGCGAACCTAAAAAAAAAGTACCCACTTCAAAGCGTCAGCACTGCCGGGCGCTGTCAAAGCACCGATGCCGGGCTTCTTTCCTCCGATGGGCGCACAGATCGCCGAAGCTCTTCCAAAAGGCAAAGGCTGGCTGCATGAGATCAAGTGGGACGGCGTGCGCGCCCTGGCGCACATCAAAGACGGCACACTAACCCTCTATACACGCAACAACAACCGCTGCGACCGCCAGTACGCTGAGCTCCACGTGCTGCCTCATTTCATTGACGCGGCGACAGCCATCATCGATTGCGAGATCGTGGTGCTGGACCCCAAGGGTATCTCGAAGTTCGAACTGATTCAGCCCCGCATCCACCAGACTGACGCCCATGCGATCGCGAAGATGGGGCAGAAGAATCCGGTACACTTCATCGCGTTCGATCTGCTTTATCTCGACGGCCATGACCTCCGGCGTGTCCCGCTGGAGAAGCGCAAGAAGACGCTCGAAGCAATACTGAAACCCTTCCCGCTCCTGCGCTACTCCGAGCACTTCGAAGGTACCGGCGAGGACCTCCTCGAAGCCGCCAAACAGACCGGTCTCGAAGGCCTGATCTGCAAGCGCGCCAACAGTCTTTACGAATCGCGCAAGTCAGCGGACTGGCTGAAGCTGAAGCTCACCACGGAGCAGGAGTTTGTCATCGCCGGTTATACGAAAGGCATCCGTGATACCTTCGCGTCTCTCGTTCTCGCGTGCCGCGACGACGAGGACAACCTCGCTTACGTCGGCAACGTTGGGACGGGCTTTACCGACACGATACTCCGCGACCTGCTCTCAAGGCTCGAACCGCGGGTGACGCCGAAGAGTCCTCTGGACAGGGGCACAAACATTCCGATGGGCACTGTGTGGGTGAAGCCTGAACTCATCGCGCAGGTGAAGTTCGCGAACTGGACCGAAGAGGGCCGCCTGCGAGCGCCCGTCTACATCGGCCTGCGTGCGGACAAGGCAGCCAGCGAAGTCGTTCGTGAAAAGCTCGCCGAAGAAGGCCCGCTCAAATTCACCAATACGAATAAGATCTACTTCCCGCAGGACGGCTACACCAAGGGGGAACTGCTGCTCTACTACGATTCCGTCGCTGACCTGATCGTGCCCCATCTGCAGGGTCGTCCGCTCTCGCTCAAGCGTTATCCGAATGGCATCAGCGGCGAATACTTTTTCCAGAAAAACACGCCGGACAACTACCCCGCCCGGCTGCGTACGGCAACGATAGACAAAACGCGCTTCATCGTCTGCGACGACCGGCAGACGCTACTCTATCTTGTGAACCTGGGGTGCATCGATCACAATCCGTGGATGAGCCGCGTGGGTTCGCTCTCGAATCCTGACTTCATTCTGATCGACCTCGACCCGTTCGAATGTGACTTCACCAAGGTTGTGCAGGCGGCTCTGCTGGTGAAAGAAAAGCTGGATGCGATCGGGCTCACCGGGTATCCCAAAACCACAGGCGGGGACGGCCTGCACATCTACATACCCGTCGAGCCGGTCTACACTTACGAGCAGGCGCGCTTCTTCGCTGAGTTGATTGGACGGCTGCTTGCCGCCGAGCATCCGAAGCTCTTCACAACGCCCCGTGCCGTTGAAAAGCGCGAGAAGGACCGCGTCTATTTCGACTGGATGCAGATTGGCGAGAGCAAGACCATCTCAGCGCCTTACGTGGTCCGCGCGCACGACGGCGCGCCGGTCTCCACACCTCTGCAATGGAGCGAGGTCACGCCGAAGCTCCATCCATCGCAGTTCAACATGAAGAACGCTCCGGAACGCTTTGCCCGGCTGGGGGACCTCTTCGAAGGTGTACTGCAGAGACCCGAGCGCATCGAGCAGGCCTTCGGAAAACTAGAGAAGCTGATCAGAGGATAATGACGGACATGCCCTTAGCCACTGAACTTGCCGCCTTATTTCGTCGCGACCTCGTCCGTTTGACGCAGGAGGTGGAATCATTCCCTGAAAACCTGCTATGGGAAACCCGGCCCGGCATCGCGAACTCCGCCGGCAACCTCGTGCTTCACCTGGAAGGCAATCTGCGCCACTTCATCGGGCACGTACTCGGGGGCGTCACCTACACTCGCCAGCGCGACCTTGAATTCTCTACACGAGGACTGTCGCGCGACGCCGTCCTGACGCGTATACGCCCGCTCGCCGACCTGATCGCGGGGGTCGTGGCTGTACTGACGGATGAGGTGTTGGACGGAATCTACCCTGAGACCGTGCTTGGCGGCTCGGTCCCGACGCGTCAACTCGTTCTCTCGCTCTACGGGCACCTCAGCTATCACATGGGCCAGATTGACTACCTGCGGCGCGTGCTGAGTGGCAACGGCGCTATCGACCTCGCCGGTCTCTAACGCGTTCCCCACTCCCACATCCCGAAGCCAGCCGACTTCGGGAGCGGATGACCGGCCTGCCTTGCCAGCATCGAGACCTGGCCCCGGTGGTGCGCATCGTGCGCCACCAGATAGGCGAAGAAACTCGCGACGTCTGGTTTGAAGCCCTTGATCTTCCCGTCGCGTTCAAGTGCCCGTCGGAG
>JAOAPO010000282.1 GCA_025462945.1 Bryobacterales bacterium | reverse complement strand
CACTGCTGCTGATTGTCTTCGGCGCCATCTGGTTGTACGACCGGTCCAGGGGTGGATTTAAAGCGCAGAAGCTGTAGCTGGCTGGCTGCGGCTTCCTTACTGGCAATAACCGGATGTTCGCGTCCGGTCGTCCCTCCTCTGAATAGTCCTGCGGCGCGCGCGCTGGGCAGAGACTCTCTGCCCGACGTGGGCCTGACGCCTGGACGCATTCGGCGCGTCACTCGCGACGAGATCTGCCGTCCGGGAACTGCCCGACGTGCCCGCGCGGTTTCAGCGGATTTGAAACGTCGCGTCTACGCCTCTTACGGCAGAACACGCCAAACGGGAGTCTGCTGCGAGGTCGATCATCTGATACCGCTCGCGCTGGGCGGATCGAACAGCCCCCAGAACCTCTGGCCGCAGCCCTACACGGGCGAGTGGACCGCAGCCGAGAAAGACAAGCTGGAGAACCGGTTGCACAAGCTCGTCTGCTCCGGACAGCTCGACCTCACGACGGCTCAGGAGGCAATCTCCTCGAACTGGGTCGCGGCATTCCGCGAGTATGTCGGGCGCGAAGGCCATTGAACTGCTCGAAGTTGACCACGATGCCAAAACACGATCATCACAAAGCCGCAGAACATCACGAGGAAGCCGCCAAATCACACCGAAAGGCAGCCCAGGCCCACGAAGAAGGCGATCACGAGCAGGCAACGCAGCACTCGCAGCTCGCGAACGACCACTCCAGCAAAGCGAACGAGGCTTCGAATGAAGCCCACCAGAAGACCAAAGGTCCCAAGAAGCTCTAGTTAAGACGGCCGGTGGGGCGCGCGGCGGGCTTACTGTTTCAACAATTCGAGCGCTCGTTCCAGCAGCTCGTCGCGCCCCGCCGCCACCCCCTCCTGCGTTGGAACAACGGGCACCGTCGGACGGATCCCCACCCCATGATGTTGCGTGCCATCGTGCTTGAGGACCTTCATACCGGTCCAGCTCATCGAATACCCTCCAGGCAGCTCAATCGGGTTCACGTTGCCGTTCGTGCCGGCCGTCGTCTCCCCCACAATCTCTCCCAGCCTGTAGTTCTCCACGATGCCCATCGTCGACTCCGCATAGCTGATGGCACTGCCGTTCGTCAGAAAAACCTTCGGCGCGCCCAGATACGGCTCCTTTGGTAAAAGGGTCCATTCCCCCCCTCGCTGGAACGTCATCTCGCCTGGGCGATCCACAGACGGAACGTGCCATTGGGCGCTGCGCAGCGGAGTTTTTGTCACGTAGCTAAACCAACTGGTGCCCACACGCGGATAGCCTCGCATGTCGAACACGATCCCTTTCGCGACGGCGAGCTTCGGCAGCACGGCATCGAAATCTTTATCCTGGCCGCGCGTCAGATCGAAGTACCAGATGCCCGGAGCAACCTCAACCGACAGCTCGGTTGGGCGCGTGTCCACGGCGAGCGGAGCGGAGGTCGGCCCGTACGGCAGTTTCACTTCGCGACTTTCAGGCGACCCAAAAGACTGTACCGTCAGCGTACACATCTGCCCCAGCGGACCCATCAGCGCTTCCGCAGTCGAACGCGACCGCTTCCACTGTGGGGTAGCGGAGGAGATAAGCTTCTCAGCCTCGGTCAGCACCTCCAGGGCAGGCTTGCCATTGATCGCCACAATCTCGTCCCCCGGCTTCAACTCGGTCGTCGAGCTGGTTACAACGTACTTGTCGCTGATCCACGCAGCCGTCGCTGAAACTTGGCCCTGCCGGGGGCCGCCCCTGTAGAAAACGCGCCCGTGGCCGTCCTTCAACTCTGCAACCATTTTCTGCAACGTGCTCTTGAACGCAACGCCATCCTGCGCCAGGGCGGCCTCCTGAAGCGCCCAGGGAAGCACTCCGTCCCAGTCCGTCTGCACTACGTCGAAGTAGGGATAAAAGTGGCGAAATACGTCCCACGCAATCATCACGTCCGCGATCCGCGTCCCACGATCGTTGCCCGAGTAGTAACTCGAAGGCACCACACTGGAAGGCGGCGCCACTGAGCGAGGCAGTGTACGGCCCTCGCTGTCGGCGAATACGGCCAGCGGGACCACAGCCTTTAGCCCGCGTCCCAGTTCCACCCGGTAGAGATCCTTCTCCGGGCGCGAAGTACCTGGCACCACCACGCGCACCCGCCGGTAAGCACCCGATTGACTGCCGTTGTCGAAGCCGTTGTTGTGCCATCGGACAAGCTGCGGGCCTCCAGTCATTAGCAGCGCCGGCTCTGGCCCCGCGTAGATGCTGACCGCAGGAGCGATCGGTTTGAAGACGCGATCGAGCGCCGCCGCAAGTGCCTCCGGGTTGCCCGCGCCTTCCACGGCCCGAACTGCATCGACAGCCAGTTGGTTCCAGTCCGTGCCGCCAGCCTCGTCGCTGGCGTGAAAATGGCGCACAATGCCATACAGCCGGGTGAGTGCCGTCAGGTTCGCCAGGCCCGTATCCGTCAACGGCCTTGCCGGCTCCTCCCGCATCTCTGGGACGTCACCCACTGCGTCGAAGGCGATGTCATCGACAACCGCCTTTCCCGAGAGGACCAGTACGCCCACATAGACCTTCACCGCATCAGCGTGCACGAACCCGTCGATCTGGTAGCGGCGCCACTCAGTAGCCACGATCGGCCGGTTGCTCATGTTCTCGAAGAAGCCCGGCTGCCCGGCAGGCCGGTCCACCCGCAGCCACAGCGCGGAGCGCCCCCCGGGAGTCACCCGGACCGCTCCACGAAGACGAATGAACTTCCCCCGGAAGGGAGTGGCATCAATGGACTGCAGCAGAATGCCGCTCGCATTCGGTCCGCCCGCGGCGGGAGGGGCAACCTCGACGCAACTCTTGCCTTCGGTGCAATCGTCCGTCTTCCACTCGCCGGTACCGGTCGTGGTACGCCACCCGACAATGGCCGCGCCCGCAGCGCCCTGCTCAAAATCAGCATTCTGGAGAATCTGGCCCTGAAGAGCGCTGACCAACGCAAAAAGTAAACCGATGACGTAGCGCATACCGGGACACAATCGTATCGCAGATCGCACCTCCTGACCCGACTGTGGTAGCGTTGGTTCGCCGCGATTACGAATGATCACCGGGAATCTGATCCAGACAATCGACTCACAATCGCTGCAAAGGAGCTGGCATGGGAGACAAAGGTGGCAAAAAAGACAAGGACAAGAACAAGCAACAGCAGGTGACGAAACAGAAACAAGAGGAGCAGCGCAAGCAGGGCAAAACCCCCGCCCAGAAGCCATAGGCGCCAAGGCACGCTGTGAGCAAAGTGGCTCGCCATGTGCACTGAGCGGGATCTGTGTTGCCCGCCGTCGGCGACAAATGCCATGAGGTCCGCAGGTGCGTATCGCCGTTGCCATTCTAAGCGTGTTCAGTATCGCGGTGATACTGTTCGATGTCTTCGAAGTGATGTTGCTGCCGCGCCGCGTACGCCGGCACTTGCGGCTCGTTCGATTTTTCTTCTGGACTACCTGGAAGATCTGGTCGGGCGCCGCCCTTCGCTTAACCGAGGGCGGCGGGCGGGAGACGATGCTGGGCATCTACGGTCCGTTCTCGATGATGCTGCTGATCGTACTCTGGGTCGTCACTCTCGTCGCGGCGTTCGGGTCTCTGCAGTGGGCGCTCGAATTCAGGATGCCGTTCCCTCGCGCGCTTTACCTGAGCGGCACCACCTTCTTTACACTTGGCTACGGCGATGTCACCCCGGATACAACGATTTCTAAAGTAGTGTCCATCTGGGAGGCGGGAACGGGGCTCGGCTTCGTCGCCGTGGTGATCGGCTACCTTCCGGTGTTGTACCAGTTGTTTTCGCGGCGGGAAACACACGTCATTCAACTGGACGCGCGGGCAGGCTCACCGCCGTCGGCGGTTACGTTGCTGAAGCGGCATGCCGAGGGTCAGGAGATTCGAGAGTTGGATCACCTCCTGGAGAGCTGGGAAGGTTGGGCTTCCGAGATGGTCGAAAGCCACTTGTCCTATCCGATGCTGAGTTACTACCGGTCCCAGCACGATAACCAGAGTTGGCTTGCAGCGATGTGCGCCGTGATGGATGCATGTGCGCTGTTGCTCGTCGGCTTTCGCGAGGTCAGAACGTTTCCCGCAAGGATGGCGTTCGCAACGTCGCGCCTGGCTCTCGTGGAGCTTTGCCGCGTGTTCGATATCCAGCCGCGCCCGGACGCTGCGGCCCGCACCCCGCAGTGCGACTTTCAGAGCCTGGAGGACGAACTTAGCAAAGCCGGACTCTACTTCAGCGACGAAGATGCGGAGGCGAAGTTGTCGGCTTTCCGCGCGACGTACGAACCATTCCTGGTGGGCTTCTCCGAATACCTGCTCCTGCCGCTTCCAGGCTGGCTCCCGAGCGACAGTCTCGATAATTGGCAGAAGAGCCCGCGAGGACGTCGGGCCAAGAAACTTGTGGAAGCAGCCGAGGCTCGGCCCCGCTGATACTCCTTGCTGGTCAACTGTTTACTCGGCGCTCGAACTGCTGTCACGATCTACCGGCTCTCGCTTACTCTCACGCCGTGTGTCTTTAGCCGCCTTCTTCCACCGATGTAGTCCTGGCGGCGGGACCACATCTGCCGACGAATCCCAAGCCGCAAAACCAGTCGACCGGCTGGCCACGGCTGCTGCGGCTTCACGGGCCGAAGAGTACGTCCTTAATTGCTGGCGGCCGATCCCAAGCCGCACCCTGTCGGCCGGTTCCGGACGGATCCATAAAGTACCCGAGGGACTCTCGTACGTGAAAAGGATCGTCTTCATGCCAGTGTGCGCGAGCAAGCCGGAGGCCATGGAAGCGCAGAGTGGCAAACAATCTGCACGAACCGCTGGCAGGGTCCAACGTTGCGGGAATTCGAAATCCTGGAGCACACAGCAGACATCGGCCTCCGGGTGCACGCGGACTCGCTGACGGAGCTGTTTGCCTCGGCGGCACTGGCTCTCCAGTCCATTTCCCTCGATGCCGCGCTGGTGGAGCTGCAAAACAGGTACGCGCTCGCAGCTACCGGCGAAGACCTGGAAGCTCTGCTGGTGAACTGGCTGAACGAAATCATTTTCTTTTTGGACGGCAGGCGAGTGGCGCTCGGGCGAATCGAGGTAAAAGCACTGGAGTTGGAAGCATCGAAAGACTTCGAGATTCACGCCGACGCCTGGGGTGAGCCACTGGATGCAGTACGGCACCCCATGCACCTCGTCGTAAAAGCCGCCACGTATCACCAGCTGAAAATTGTCCGGCACGACGAAACGGGCTGGACGGCAGAGATCTTTCTGGACATCTGATGACCTTCGAACTTGAACACATCGACGCCTTCCGCCACCGCATCGCGCGGGATCAGGATGCGGGCATGCGTACCGACGTCATGGTCTATGCCAGCCACAACTTACTCCGGCAGATTGAGAAAGATCAATCGCTGCAGCAGGCGGTCAACGTAGCCGCACTGCCGGGAATCGTCGGGCCAAGCCTGGCCATGCCCGACATTCACCAGGGCTACGGATTCCCGATCGGAGGCGTCGCCGCTACGGATTATCGCCGGGGCGTCATCTCGCCTGGTGGCGTTGGCTTTGACATCAACTGCGGGGTTCGGCTCGCCACGACGAACCTCGACCGGGAGCAGGTTGCACCGAAAGCCAAAGACCTGCTCGACCAGGTATTCCGCGACGTGCCTTGCGGGGCCGGAGGGGACGGCCGCATCAAGCTGAATCCGAAGCAGCTGAACGACGTGCTCCAAAACGGCGCAGGCTGGATGGTAAAAAACGGCTACGGCGAAGAGCGCGACCTGGAGTTTGCCGAAGAGCAGGGAGCATTGTGGACCGCTGATCCCGACAAAGTGTCTTCACGCGCGAAAGAGAGGGGCCGCCCTCAACTGGGCACCATCGGCAGCGGCAACCACTTTGTGGAGTTTCAGTACGTGGAAGAGATCCACGATGAAGACGCCGCCCGTTCCATGAATTTAAGGCACGGCGGGGTGACTGTGATGGTCCATTGCGGCTCCAGGGGCCTTGGCCATCAGGTCTGTACCGACTACCTGGCGCAGATGGGTACCGCGATGAGGAAGTACAATCTCTCGGTGCCGGACCGGCAGCTGGCCTGCGTTCCGATCGACTCTCCCGAAGGCGCAAGCTACCTTGCTGCGATGAACGCAGCAGCGAACTATGCCTGGGCGAACCGCCAGGGCATTCTGCATTTCCTGAGAGGCGCGTTCCGAACGGTGTTCGGAAAGGCCACGCTGCTCGATCTCGTTTACGACGTGTGCCACAACATCGCCAAGCGGGAGAAGCACGAACTCCATGGGACCGAGCGCGACGTGCTGGTGCATCGAAAAGGGGCGACTCGCGCCTTCGCACCCGGGCACCGCGATCTGCCGGCCAGCTACCGGCATGTAGGCCAGCCGGTGATCGTACCGGGCAGTATGGGCACCGGGTCGTGGGTGCTGGCTGGTGCCCCGGGGGCTGCGAGCGAGACGTTCGGGAGCGTCTGCCACGGTGCAGGGCGGCTCCTCAGCCGGGCGGCCGCCAAGAAGGGCCGGAACGCGCGCGATGAGCAGCGGAAGCTGAACGACGCCGGGATCCTGGTGCGAAGCGAATCGCGGGATGGGATTCTCGAAGAGCTGCCCGACGCTTACAAGGACGTGGATGAAGTCATCGAGGTCGTGCATGGGGCGGGCCTGGCACGAAAAGTAGCGAGGCTTCGACCCATGGGTGTCATAAAAGGGTGAGTTCTCCCCCCCGGCGCAAGGAACCCCGCAACTCAATCTGGTCCGCGCTTTTCACTAGCAGGCTGCTGAAAAACAAAACGAGTAACCTGGGCGCACAAAAAGACGCCTGGATACTATGCGCGGCGCAGACATACACCAAAACGAGTTGTTCAGTTATGGCTCATTAGAAGAG
>JAOAPO010000279.1 GCA_025462945.1 Bryobacterales bacterium | reverse complement strand
CAGATCCAGTTCTTACTCGGCCACGTCAGTATACAAACAACGGAGCGCTACCTCGGTTGTAAGCAAAAGCTACGAGATGCCGTGAACGATCGCCTTCCATATCGAGACATCGGCTTAGGCGTGCGGAGACTGGAAGCGCAACCGCCAGGCGGTTCACGCGGCCAGTTCACCTGAATCGGCCACGACCGCAGGCGGTAGGACCCGACATTACCTGATAACGGGCACTAACTCAGGCTGCGGACCTTGTTGTCGGGCTCGACCCGGCGAGCTTCTTGCATCCAGCTCTCCTGCCGGCGATCTTCTAGCACATTAACGAACCCTGCCAAGGCTGCTCAACCGTGCCGCCTGCCCCCTTGGGGCGCAATTGATAGAGACAAAAGCGACGATGCGGTCGAGGCGAGTATCGCCTTCCACACCTGCTCCATGCCACGGGCGCCGAGGGGCCCAAGGATTTCGTACGGGCCGAGTTTGTCGCGGGGAGAGATCGCCAACTGTCTGGTGTCGCTGACTTTAACGCAGCGGCGCAATAGGCTTGAGCTGCGCCTCGCGCGCGAGCGCCCAGTGTTCCAGAGGCAACACTAAGGCTGTTCGAACCCTTCCAGCATCCACAGGCCCGTTCTGATGCTGTCTGTCGGGTAAAGAATGCTCCCGCCATCCGGGCTCACGCTGAAGCGGATGCCGGGGTTCAGATAGCTGCGCGGGGCGAACTCGCTGCCGACGTCGCCGAGGATTTTCATCTGACCGGTCACGATGGCCAGTTAAAACAGGTACTGGTGGTCGCCCTCGGCACGAATGCCGTAGAGCATTTTGCCGTCTTTGGAGAAGGTCAGGTGCTGTGTCGCAATCCTGCCGAGGTCCCGCTTGTCCTTGCCGTCGGGCGAGATCAGAGCCCAGCTGCCGGGTGCGCCTGCATAGACAATCCACTCGCCGGTCGGCGACCAGTCGGGCAGCAGCGTCGAGAGGGTCCGGACAAGCTCAACCGGCGTAGCCTGACCGTTGGTTTTCGCGGTCATGATCGAATCGATTCCCTCTTTGGACCGAACATAAACGATGCGCGCGCCGTCCGGCGACCATGCCGCCATATACTCGACGACTCCGGAATCACTGGTGAGGCGCACGGGAGTGCCCCCGGCGACCGACGTGAGCCAGATGGCACCCGTGCCCTTCCGAGGAATCCGCATCACGGCCAGCCGGCCCCCATCCGGCGAAAGAGCGGGGTTCATCAACAAGCGGACGGATCCCGGGGGAAAGGCGGACTGAGTCATTACCGGGCGCTCAGCGCCATCGCTTTCGTGCAGCCAGATCTCGGCTTCTCCGTGCGACGAAGTGACATAAACGAAACGTTCGCTCTTCGCGGCCCACAGCGGCATTCCCATACCCAATTGCGATCGGACCCGCGTACGCAGGGAAGCATCTTTCAGCGACGCGGCCACAATCCGGTAATCGTTTGTGGATTCCTGGAACAGCATCCGCCGGCCATCGGGAGAAACGGCAGGATCCGACTGGCCGACCCTGCCGCCAGTAATCAGCTTGCCATCTGCGCCCGCGGTATCAAGCAGCCGGAGAAACCGCCTGTCACCGGCAACGGTGTAAGCCGCGATGTGCCGGCTGTCGGCAAACCAAGAAAAGTTGGCAGGCCTGCCCACATCATCGTTCAGTATCCTTTTCGGTGTACCCGAACCCGGGGGGAAAGGCAAAAGCCACGCCTGGTCTTCGCCGCTGTTGGTCAAAAGATAAACAATTTTCTTTCCATCTGGCGAAAGATCGAAGGACGATCTGTTCGCCAGCTCCTTCGTTTCGAATGGGGCGGGAGTGTACCGCTTCCAGGGACTTCCCACCGGTGAGGAAATGGAAAGCGAATAGGTTCCATCGGATTCCCTGCGGACCGCCAGGAGAACCTTTCCGTCGGGGGAAACGCGCGCACCCGGAATTCTAAAGACATCAAGCGGCATGACAAACTCGGGTTCGCCGCCCGCGATGGAGAGCGAGAACAGGGCGCGCGGCGGCTGGCCGCCCGCCGTGTTAGCGGCTGCGAGGAAGATGCGTTTGCCATCGGGACCCCACCCGAGAACATTCGCATCGCTGGAAAGATTGGTGAGCCGAGTGGAGAGCGTCGAATTCAGATAGCGCACGAACACCTGCCGTTTACCCTCAAACATTGCTGAGTAGGTGAAGGCTTTCCCATCCGGCGACCACGAGCCATCGGCGGGACTTTCGAGCGAAATCTCGATCGGGGTGTAGCGGTCGTTCGCCGCATTATGCGGCTTGGGGGCGAAGAGGAACGTGCCCAGTGCGCCTGCCGCAGCGAAGAGCGCAGCGATGAGCGCGAGGGAGATCCAGCTGCGGCGGCTGCGTTGGGGGACGACGGTTGGAAGGGCCGCAACCGCGCTAGCCGACATCGATTCCGAAAGCCGGTCCCGCCATTGGCGAAGCTCGCGATGTAAGTCGCGCGTCGAATCGTAGCGATCAACCGGATCTTTTGCCAGTAGCCGTTCGACGATAACCCGAAAAGGAGCAGGTACCGAAGCGGGAAGCTGTTCGGCATCTTCGCGGATGATCGCCGTCATGGTCTCGGCCGCGCTGCCGCGCGGGAATGCTCTCTTGCCCGCCGCCAGTTCATATAGCACCAGGCCGAGCGAGAACTGGTCGGACTGCGCCGTAAGATTGGCGTGGCCCTTCGCCTGTTCCGGACTCATATAGGCGATGGTGCCGACTGTCGTGCCGGGATCGGTGAGGTTTGCAGCTACTGTGTGCGTCGCGTCCTCGCCGGCAATCTCCCCCTGCAAGGCCTTCGCAAGGCCGAAGTCGAGAATCTTGACCCGGCCCTCCCGCGTGATCAGGATGTTATCCGGCTTCAAATCGCGATGAACGATCCCCGCGACATGCGCGGCGGCAAGGCCATCGCTCATCTGCACAGCGATGTCCAGCAGCTTGCGCGGTGAATCGGGCGGCGAGACCGGCACGCCCTCCACAAACTCCATGACAAGGTAGTTCGGACCAACGTCGTAAAGCTGGCAGATGTTCGGGTGATTCAGCGCAGCAACGGCGCGCGCCTCCCGTGCAAAGCGGTCGCTGAACCGGGCTGAGGACGTCTTTATGGCGACGGCTCGGTCGAGGCGGGTATCGCGTGCCTTCCACACCTGCCCCATGCCTCCGGCGCCGAGAGGCCCAAGGATTTCGTACGGGCCGAGTTTGTTGCCTGACGATAGGGACATGGTGCGATCACACACAGTATCACGGGGCGGAAATTAGTGGTCACCGGCTCACGGTGGGAGAACACTCATAGACTGGGAACGGAGAACGGCGTAAGGGGACTGGTCGGGTCACCTAGGCTGAATCGGTACTCGGTCGGTTCTCGCACTAGCGATATTGCGTCTTAACGCCCGGCGAAGTCGCGGGCTCCCGGCTAGTTCGGAACGACCACGCTCTTGTCCGCAGTTCTGGCAGAGGTACGCTTCCTTTTTCGTGAACCCGGGGAACAGGTTCACCGACCGGCAAAAGGGGCATATCTCAGCAGCGACGTCGAGAGTGAGTTCCATCTCGGTGAACCTCTGATTTAGGTCTCCGGCCGGAAGTCTCCGAATCACCCCGCCGCATTCGTTACAGACTATTGCGGCCTGATCACCTCGGATGATTCCACTGAGATAGCCGCAGCACTCGGGATCTCCGAAGCTCTCGTGGGCAGTGCTGTAGCAACCGGCTCAAATCCTGATCCATTAAAGATTGGGCAATCGACCGGAGCCGTGAATTGGAGGGATGTCGCCGTAGCCGTACAGGCAGCCACTGAAAACCGCCGTCACTGAGCGGAATTCCCCTGCATCGCGGAGGATTGGGGAGAGGGACGCTCGTCAGGATCGTTCAGTGCCACAAGTTCAGCTTAAGGCCGTGACGCCGCCAGACATCCGGCACCGCTCCCACCCTGACCGCCGGCGGCTTCCCGCCCATCGGAACCACCATACTGGCGTCCATCGCGGTCGGGGATGTAAACGCAACAGAGGACCGGGCCGGGCACGGGTAGCTTCTAGCGCCCGTCTGGTCGCGCTTGGATTTTACTTCGGGTCGGATCACGACCAGTACCTTGGCGCCCGTCCCCCGTCTGCGCGCGCGTTGATCTTTCGCGACCGCCCGGGCATCCCGCAGAACCGACCGCAGCTCAACAAAAGCCGGATGAATCTCTCCGACCGAAGTTCAGCTTGCGAATCTCCTTCCCGGCGGAGTTCCTTTACAAACTTGGTCAGCCATGTGGGGCCTTTGAATCGTCGCCCTTCATGGCTCCCGAATACCACTGTGGCCGTCGAGCGAATCGCATCGTCAGTTCCCGCATCACGCCCAATAATGCTTACCCCCAACCTCTCGAATTTCCACCCAACGCGCCCGCAACTCCCCAAGCAATACCTGCACCGCCGCCGATATCTCGCCCTTCCCTTCAACCACCACAGCCACGCCAAATCCGCCCGATACGCGCGTAATAATTTTCGGCCAGCGCCCGCGGCGAACCCGCCCGATCCGAATCAATGATCCCGTGTCAACGCCAGGGCCGTGCCCTCATTCGGCTCCGGCCCCTGCACGATGAAGTGATTATCCCCGTGTACCAAAATTCCCAACACCGTCACGCCTCCACGCGCGGATCCGCCACCGGATACCCGACTGCAAAATGATAAATCACGCGCCCCTCCGCCGGTTCCACCCCCAAATACTCCTGCACTCTCTCGTCATAAAACGCGCCGATTCCGGTGGCCCCCAAACCCCGTGATTCCGCCCCCAGATATAACCTCTGCCCGATTGCGCCCGCCTCGAAAAACACATATCGATAGCCCCGGTCCCCATACCGCCGAGTTGCCCGCTCCAGGTCCGCTAGCATCGAAAACGCCACACACGCATTCCCCGCCAAGTCCTGGCCGAGACTCAGCCCCGCCGCTGCCACCCGCTGATCGCCACTCGCCACCTGCTCCAACTCACCCCGCTCGGCCCGATAGCGATAAACCCCCGCTTCCAAACCCTCCGCGCGGTGCACATACAGATACAATCCGACAAATTGCTCCCCCCCGAAATCCGCTGCCACCGGACGCACCGCCTCCGCCAGTAACTCCAGCAACTGCGCCTGCGAAATCCGTTCCTCGCCGCCCCGAAAATCCAGCGCCGACCGCCGCTTCCTCGCCACCCCGCCGAACGCCGCAGCTGACAACCCCGCCGCCGTTAGCGCAACCTCACCCTTGCCCCTCAGGCCGCCCCTCGCCAGACGCGTTTTCGTGGCTTCATGGATCTCCGAAATTGCCCGATACTTCACGGTTTCTTTCGACAGCGAATTCGCCGCCCCGCCAAAGCAGACGGTCTCCTGTTCCGGCTGCCCGCCCAACAGAATCGACTCGCCCCGCAGTTCCACCACCAACATCGGCCACTCATCTTCGTGCAGCCGCCAGGTCACAGCCACCGAATCGTCGTCAAACTCTCCCGAAGCGAAACTCTCACACCTCATTGCCCCTGCCGCAATTGCCAAGGACTGCCATGCATGCCCGATATCGTGCAGGCAATATCGATACGCGCGCTCCCGATACTTCCACGCCTCCCGCCACGCAATGCTCGTCAGCACAAACACCACCGGAGCTGAACTCTCCGCCAGCCCGGTCCCGAAATCCCCCCGCCCCCGCTGTTCCGCCATATGGGATGACGGCCGATAGTGATACAGCCCGTCCGGCCAGTCCTGCAACCCGCGCGTCCGAAAATGAAACTCCGTCGGATGCAGATTCCCCGACGATGGATTCACCCGCAGAGCATAGCGGTCCCGGCTCCCCGGCGCCACTTTCGACGCGCTCACCGCCGCCGCATGAAACAGCAACTGCGAAAGCCACGCCGCCCCGTCCGCCGGAACCTCGCCCAGCACCGGGTCCGCCGGCAAATCCAGCAGCGGCGTCCCCTCGTAATGCCGAAACGGCTCCGGCATATTCGCCGAATCCAGAAAATGCCGCGACCGCTTCAGCGCTTCCACGCTGTGCCGCGTCGCCTCGTGATATTCATGCCACGTCATCCCGACCCAAGCCTCCCACAGCCTCGCCCCCAACCCTGATGTACCCCGCGCCAGCGGGAACCATCGGGTGTGGCCGCGGGAGCAGGCTACCGATATTCCCTGTTATGGTCAGGAGCATCCGCAGCGTACGCCAGTCCGACACCTTTGTACGGTCGCTCGCGTTGCCAAAGAACTGTCTCATCGTCGCGGGCTCCGGCAACATCGATACCAACCTGGACGCTGGCACCATGCGTCGCCGCTCGCAACTCGCCTTCAGTAGGGTCGCGGGGGGCCGTTCGTCCAGGAAAGAGGAAAGAGGGTGCGCCGCGCGGTCAAAGCTGCAGTTCAGCGCCGAGATTTCTCAAATAGTGCACTTCCATGCTGTGATCTGCGATCGGTGCGACGCCCGTATCAAGCTCATGCTTCAGGACGCGTTCCCATGCCGCAAGAGAGGTCTGGTCGCGAACGTCTGCCAAGGTGAACTCCGTCGGGTGTTTAAGGTGAGCGAAAAGACCTTGGAACAAATCTCCGATGACGCCTTCCCTAATCAAGGGGAGCAACAGGGCGGCTGCTTCTCGGATGGTCTCGATTCCTGGGGCCGCCCGAACAGATTTGCCATCCTTATCAAAATAAATCTGGGTCCCATAATGGCGATACAGCATGCCGAAGCCCGGTACTCTCGGGACTATGTCGCGATGGTTGACGTGTCTGAAGATCCGGTCCCCGATCGCGTTTTCCACTGCCGTTGCGAAGGTTCCATCTCCCACTCGCGGTTGGCCGAAAGTGTAGACGCCCTGCACAGGAATTCCAGCATCGATTACAGCGCGTGCTGCGCAGAGTTCCGCCAGCGCTCCGCCGAGGCTGTGACCGGTAATCCAGACAGACTTGTTGCCGAGGTTTTGTAGCCTTTC
>JAOAPO010000249.1 GCA_025462945.1 Bryobacterales bacterium | reverse complement strand
GTGCCGGCGCAGTGATCAACAGTGTGTCTGCCTGGAAGACCTCGCCACCTTCAGCCGTCACGCACCAGCCGCCTCCTGCGGCTTCCACAAGCTCCACCTTCACATCGAGCCGCGCATCCAGCGACGCAGCCAGATGGCGCGCCAGAGCGTTCATTCCACCTACGCCCCGGTAGCGCGTGTGACCCTCTTGCGAATACCACGGCGTCACCCATCCGGCCGCTTCCCACTGCGCCACGGCCTCGGCGAAAGCCCTGTCCCGAATGGTGAAGAACTGCGCGCCATGATCGAGCGCACTCTCCCCGATTCGGCGCGTTGCCAGCCGGCCGCCAAAGCCGCGCCCCTTGTCGACGATTGCGACCGCCCAACCAGCCCCATGCAGCACCCGTCCGGCCGTCAAACCGGCCATACCTGCGCCAATAATGAGACACGACTTCGGTCTCTTCATCAACAGTTGCCTCTCTTCACTATGGCGCGCGCATCTTAAACTTAGCCATGCCCGTCTTCGTTCGCAGTATCCTGCTGGAGGCGCCCATCGAAACCGTCTTCGCCTTCCACGAACGTCCTGACGCGCTGCAACTCCTCAGCCCGCCGTTTCCGCCCGTGCGTGTGATCAGGAAGACGGGCGGCATTGAAGTCGGCTCGCGTGTGGAACTCAGAATCGGCCCGCTGCCGTGGATCGCCCTGCACACGGCGTTCGAGAAGAACCGCCTCTTTGAAGACCAGCAAATCAGCGGACCTTTCGCGCGCTGGGTGCACCGGCATGAATTCGAAACAGCAGGGCAGGGAACTCTCCTCACCGATCGCGTTGACTTCCAGATGCCCGGCGGTCCCATGCTAAACCGGATCTTCGGGTGGGCATTTCAGTTGGCACTGCAGCCGATGTTCAGCTATCGCCACCGAGTCACCCGCCAATACTGCGAAGGCTCCGCGTGAGAAACCATCCACTGGAGCCGAGGGTGCATCCTGGCTGAGTGCATGCGTTTTGTCATCGCACTTTTTACCGCCGGGCTCCTCATCCACCTTGTCGAAGCCCAAACGCCGCCCGCTGACCAGATTCCGATTAACACCCCCTACGTGGCCACTCCTCCTGAAGTGGTGGACGCCATGCTGGATCTCGCCAAAGTCTCTGCCCGGGACACCATCTTTGACCTCGGCTGCGGCGACGGCCGAATCGTCATTGAAGCCGCCGCAAAGTACGGAGCACGCGGTGTGGGCATCGATTTAAATCCGGACCGAATTGAGGAAGCCCGCGCGAACGCCGCGAAGGCCGGGGTAGCCGATCTCGTGCGCTTCGAAGCTAAGGACTTGTTCGATGCCGACATTAGCGACGCCACCGTCGTGGCTCTCTACCTGCTGCCCGAAGCGAACCTCCGCCTTCGCAGCCGCCTGACCACTGAACTGAAACCCGGCACCCGAATTGTCTCGCACAGCTTCGATATGGGCGACTGGAAGCCGGATCAGCAGAAGCTCTTCGGTGGGGCCCATCTTTATCTCTGGACGGTTCACCCGAAGTAGCTCAACAGAGTTTCGACCCTTGCCCGGGCAGGGTGTGCTCAAACGGGCCTTCCCGCTCGGCATGTTATCGTCGTAGCTTGTGAAACCGCTATATATTGGGTCGCTTCTCGCGTTTTTTTGCGTGCTGTCTCCAGCTGCCGATAGTCCTTTGCTTTCAACAATGAGCGAGGAACTGCAGCGCAATTTTACGATCCTCAAGCAGAAAGGCGATACTCCCCCCTACTACCTTGCTTACGAGGTGTCTGACCTCGAAAGCCATGAAGTAGGTGCCACTCTGGGCACGATCAACAGCCAGCTCCACTCCCACAATCGGTACCTGGACATCACGCTGCGAGTCGGTGACCCCAAGCTGGATAACTATCGCCGCGTTCGGGGCGACAGGATCCAGTTCACCGCCGCGACCCCCATCTCCATCGACGATGCGCCGGCGGCCATCAAGCCGCGCATGTGGCTCGATACCGATCGAATCTACCGGGCAGCCGTCGAGCGCCTGGTCCGAATCAAGACAAACCAGCAGGTCAAGGCAGCGGATCGCGATCAGTCCGCCGACTTCTCGAAAGAAGAGGCCTACGCCTTCTCGCAGGCGCCTACCCGAATCGCCTTTGATGACAAGAAGTGGGCCGATTCCGTACGCCAGTGGTCAGCGGAACTTCGTGCTTTTCCTGACCTGCTGGCCTCCTCCGTCTCGATCTCTGCCCAGGCAGACAACCGCAGCCTGGTCAATACAGAAGGTACGCGCATCGAGCACGGACGCGGTTTCGCGCGCATTATGATCTCCGCCAGCTCCAAAGCGAAAGACGGCATGGACGTTTCCGATTTTGATTCCTTCGAAGCGTTCGACCCGAGCGGACTTCCCGCTGCTGACAAAGTGCAGGCAGCCGTTCGGCGTGTGGGCCAGAACGTTCAGGACCTCATGAAGGCACCCACCGCCGAACCCTTCGTCGGACCGGCCGTGTTCTCCGGGCGCGCCTCAGGCGTCTTCTTCCACGAGATCTTCGGCCACCGCATCGAAGGCCACCGCCAAAAAGATGAATCGGAAGGCCAGACCTTCACCGCGAAGGTCGGCGAAATGATCCTGCCCGAGTTCCTCTCCGTCGTCTTCGATCCCACCCGCAAACAGATGGCGGGTAAAGATCTGAACGGCTGGTTTCAGTACGACGATGAAGGTGTTGCCGCCCGTCCGGTGACGGCTGTCGAACACGGCATTCTGCGAAACTTCCTGATGTCACGCTCGCCGATTGACGGTTTCGACCACTCCAACGGACACGGTCGCCGTCAGCCCGGCCTCGAAGTCGTCTCGCGCCAGTCCAACCTCATCGTGTCGAGTTCTAAAGCCGTTTCCGATGCCCAGCTTCGCCAGATGCTGATTGACGAAATTAAGCGCCAGAACAAACCTTATGGTCTGTACTTTGACAACATCACCGGCGGATACACGACGACCGGTCGCGGCGGTGTCCAGGCATTCAAGGTCATCCCGATCATGGTCTATAAAGTGTTCGCCGACGGTCGCCCTGACCAGTTGATCCGTGGCGCAGACATCGTGGGTACGCCGCTCGCCAGTTTCGCGAAGATTATGGCCACGTCTGACCAGCCCGCTGTCTTCAACGGCTACTGCGGAGCGGAATCGGGCAGCGTCCCCGTCTCGGCGGTTTCACCGGCCATTCTGATCTCTGAAATTGAGATCGAAAAGAAAGATTCAGGTCAGGATCTCTTGCCCTTGCTTCCGTCTCCGCTTCTCAGTGACGTCCGGAAGGGAGCCACTCAGTGAGGTTCTGCTCCCGCCAGTTCGCCGCACTCTTCTTATCCACCGCATCCGTATTTGCGGCCGACCCTCTGTTCGACGGCATGAAGGCCGAACTCCAGCGAGCGCAAACACTCTCGCTCGGTCAGCTCGATAAGCCCTACTACATCAGCTACGGCCTTGACGAAGGGCGCGTCTGGTCCGGTTCCGCCACGTTTGGCGGCCTCGTGTCCTCAAGCTCCAGCCGCTTCCGGATCCCTGAAATCCGCCTTCGTGTGGGCGATTACAAGTTCGACAACATGAACTATGCTGGCGGGTTCGGCGGTGGACCGCGCTACGACCTCCGCGCCTTCCCCCTCGAAGATGACCCGCTCGTTGCCCGCCACTACTACTGGCTCGCCACAGACTCGGCCTACAAAGGCGCCCTTCAGACCATCGCCCGCAAACGTGCGGCACTGCGCAACATCACGCAAAACGAGGCATTGCCCGATTTTGCACCGGCACCGAAGTTCACTCTGCTCCGCGAGTTCAAGCCAGCGACCTTCGACAGTAAGGCATGGGACGATCGCATTCGCAAGGTCTCCGGCGTCTTCAACGCTTTCCCCGCTTTGCGTACCTCGCTCGTGGAATACAGCGCTGTAGACGGCTTTCACCGTTTCGTCTCTACCGAGGGCACTGAGGTCGAACGCCAGGAGAGTCTGGGCTCCGTCCAGATCCGCGCTTCCGGTCAGGCCAAGGACGGCATGATCGTCAGGGACTGGGCTCTGTTCTACGCCACGGACCTGAGCAAACTTTTCCCCGAGGCTGATCTTTCGAAAGCCGCCACTCAGGTGGGTGAGCAGGTCGTGAAGCTGGCCGCCGCGCCGCTGGGCGAGAACTACTCGGGCCCTATTATGTTCGAGGGCATCGCCGCTCCGCAGCTTCTGGCCGAAGTCCTGGGCCGCAACCTGCACATCACACGTAAGCTCGTCGGGCCTCCCGGTGCCGCCAGTCAGTCGGTCGCCACGGAACTCGAAGGCCGTCGCGGTGTGCGCATCATGCCCGAGAGCTTCGATGTTGTCGACGACCCCACCAAACCCGGCTTCGGTCACGAAGAAGTGGATGACGAGGGCGTGCCCGGTAAACCGTTGCAGTTGGTGGAAAAGGGCGTGTTGAAAGACTTCCTGCGGACCCGCACTCCGGTTCGGGGCTATAACGAATCCAACGGTCGCGCGCGCCTGTCCGGCGGCAACCCCGCCCCCAGCAACCTCATCATCACGGCGAAAGAAACCAGTTCACTGGCAGATCTTAAGAAAAAGATCATTGATCTTTGCCAGCAGCGCGGCCTCACCTACGGCATCATCATCCGTAAGATGGACTTCCCCTCCACGGCGCCGCTCGAAGAGGCACGCAAGATCCTCAGTGCAGCCGGCGCCTCCGGCCGCGCCGTCAGCCAGCCCCTGTATGTCTACAAGCTCTACCTGGATGGCCGCGAAGAACTTATCCGCGGGGTACGCATCCGCGGTCTGAATGCCCGCTCTCTGAAAGACATCCTCGCCGCCGGCAACGACACCAATACACTGAACTACCTTGAGAATGGCGCGCCCTTCGCGCTTCTCGGTTATGGCGGCAGTTCAGCTTCGGTCTCGGTAGCCGCACCGTCCGTGGTGATCGACGATCTGGAACTCATCAAGATCGACGACGAACAGCCAAGTCTGCCAATCGCACCGGCACCGGCGCTTTCTCTTGAAACCGCGCCACCAGCAGCTCCGGCTCGATGAGGATTCTCAGCCGCTACGTATTTAAAGAGATTCTCGCCAGCTCGCTCCTGGCGACGCTTCTCGCAACCTTCATCATCTTCCTTCGCAGCATTTCGCCGCTGCTTGACCTCCTCGTTCGGTCTGGAAACGCCGTCATCTTCGGACAGCTCTGTGTGCTGGCGCTCCCCCCCGTTCTGCTCTTCAGCATCCCGTTCGGCGTTCTTGTAGGTATCCTCATTGGCCTTGGCCGGATGTCGAGCGACAACGAAATGGTTGCCATGCGCTCCGGCGGTGTTCCGACTCGCGCCGTCGTCGCCCCCGTAATCACTTTCGCCGTGCTGGCCATGTTGATCTCCGGCCTCTGCGCCGTCTGGTGGGCACCTCTCGCCATCCGCTCGCAGTACAAACTGCGGAACAAAGTTGCGGGCTCGCTCATGACCGCAACCGTCGTGCCGCAGGTGTTTCAGGAACAGTTCACGAACGACAACACCGTTCTCTATGTGGATGACGTAAAGTCCGGGATCGGCCCGACCGTCTGGACGGGCGTCTTCATCGCGGATCTCACCCCGGCTACTGAACGGAAGACGGGCCTCAAGAACCTGCCGACCGGGCCGCGCATCACGCTCGCGCAGGAAGCTATCGCGGTTCCGGATCCCGTCAATAATCGCATCCAGCTCACGCTGCGCAACCAGAGCGTCCACGAGGCTCCTTACCATTCCATCGCACCCCGCGGCGCGACCGTTCTGGCCCAAACCCAGACCCAGGAAGTGAAGGCTAAAGCCTATAAGGACATGCTCACCATTGAGCTTTGGCGCTTCATCCGGACCAAAGAACGCAAGTCGCAGGAAAGCATTGACGCCCGCATCGAACTGAACAGCCGTTTCGCGCTGCCGGTCGCCTGCCTCATGCTCGCGCTTGTCGGCATTCCGCTGGGCACTTCGGCGCGAAAGGGCGGACGCTCGTCCGGCTACGTCTGGGGCATTCTGCTGTCCTTCTTCGGCTACTACCTCTCGTTCTTCAGCCTCACCAGCACGGCATCGAGGTCGCACTCCCTGCCGCCCGAACTCGCGGTCTGGCTGCCAGACATCGTCTTCGGAGTTGCGGGCCTGCTCATGATCGCCCGCATGGAACTGCCCGGCGACCGCGATCCCATTGGCGCTTTGCGACAGGTCATCATGAACTGGGTAGCGGGCCTGAACGATCTCGCCAGGGCACCGGAGAAGGCGGCTTCCACGGGCATCCGCTTCTCAGTCTTCCAGTTGATGGACACCTACGTCCTCTCGAATTTTCTTCTTTACTTCTCCCTCTGGCTTGCCGCCTTCGTGGCGATGACGCAGATCTACAATTTTTTCGAACTTCTGGGCGACGTGGTCAAAAATCACATCGCGCTCGAACGCGTCCTCACTTACCACCTCTTCCTCACGCCGATGATGATTTACGAGACCCTGCCCATCAGCGTCCTGCTGGCCGTTCTCGTCACCTTCGGCGTCCTTACAAAAAACAACGAAGTCACAGCATTCAAGGCATGTGGCATCAGCGTCCGCCGCCTCGGCATGCCGGTCTTGCTCATGAGCGGACTCCTCAGCGCCGCGCTCTTCGCTGCCGACTACTCCTGGATCCCCAAAGCCAACCAGATCCAGGACGCTATCCACAACGAGATCAAAGGCCGCCCGGTCCAGACCTACCTCCACCCGGATCGCAAGTGGGTCATCCATAACTATCGGATCTTTTATTCCCGCGGGTTCGATGCCAACGAGAAGAC
>JAOAPO010000248.1 GCA_025462945.1 Bryobacterales bacterium | reverse complement strand
GATGCTGACTCAACTGTCTGGGGCAGTTCCACCGTTTGGGGCTCGGTGATTGACGCTGAATCCACGGTATGGGGTTCACTGGAAGCCGATTCGACCGTCTGGGGTAGTTCGACGGTCTGGGGTTCGTTCGATGCCGGCGCGGAGTCCACAGTGTGGGGTTCCTCTACCGTCTGGGGTTCGTCCACGGTCTGGGGCAGTATCCTTGGCGGCGATCCCGATACCGGTGGCAGCTAGCTCGTAATCAGATAGAAACAGAAAGGCGCCGTTTCCGCGAGGAGACGGCGCCTTTTTGCATTTAATGAATCGTTTTGGTTTTGCGATTCATGTAGTCCATCAGCAGGTAGCGGCCAAGCGTATCGGGTGACGTGAAGTAGGCTTTACCGCGGCACATCTGCGTCACTTGCTGGACGAAGTTCATCAGGTACTGATCCTGCGCCAGCATGAACGTATTGATCAGAATCCCCTGCTTCTTGCAGCGGTTCACTTCTTCGAGTGTCTTGCTGATCACCAGAGGATCGAGCCCGAAAGCATTGCGATAGATCTGGCCATCGTCGAGCGTCAGCGCGGAAGGTTTGCCGTCGGTGATCATCACAATCTGCTTCATATCTTTCCGCTCACGATCAAGCAGCTTCTGAGCGAGGACGAGCCCCGCACGGGTATTCGTGTAGTACGGGCCGACCTGAACCCGGGCCAGTTGCGAGATGTTCAGTTCCTCAGCGGAATCGTGGAACAGGACGCAGCGGAGCGAGTCGCCGGGATACTGCGTGCGGATCAGGTGCGCCAGCGCCATGGCGACGCGTTTGGCCGGCGTAAAGCGGTCTTCTCCATAGAGGATCATGCTGTGGCTGCAATCGAGCATGAGGACGGTTGCGCAGGAACTCTGGTACTCCGACTGGTGAACGTGAAGGTCTGAGTATTCGAGATTCAGGGGAACGCCGGTGCCTTCCCGGCGTACCGCTGAGAACAGCGTGGCGCTGGCATCGAGGTTCAGGGTATCTCCGAACTCGTATTGCCGCGAGACGCCAGAGGATTCGATACCGGTAGCTAAGTCCCTTGTATCGTGGCGTCCAAAGCTGGAGCGGCCCAGGGAACCAAGCAGGTCTTTCAGTGTTTTGAAGCCGAGGAAGTCGAGCGACTTGTCGGTGACTTCGAAACGAGCCTGACCGTTGGCGCCTCCGGACGCACCGGTGCCGCCGTCCACGGGATCGCCATCGATATTGATGTGGCCTTCTTCAGCCAGTTTCTGGAGAAGACTCTTAATCAGCTGGTCGATCTCCTCCGGTGTCATCGCTTCGAGCTTCTGGCGCATTTCTTCAGCCCGGTCGGGGTCGAACAGGTCGCCACTCTCAAGCGCCTGCCGGATGGCTTCCATCAGCTGTTCGAGGCTGTTCGGATCCCAGCCGGCGTAGGGCGCGAACTGTGAATTGAAGCCGCTGTCGAGGAAGAAATCGGACAGGGCGTTCATCAGATCCTGCGCATCGATGCCCAGGTCGTCGCCGGTGAATTTAGTAAATCGTACCCACTTCATAGGCTCCTCCGGCTGTTTGGAAGCTAGTTGTAGCGGCGGGACTTCGAGGGTGGCTCTTCGTCTAAGTCTTCGCCTTCAGATGCGGCACCACGCCGCGGACGAGTATCTTCGCGCTTACGTTCACCGGCTGTGAAGCCCAGTTCTTCCGAGCGCGAGAGACGACGGCGCGCATAGAGGCCTTCCAGAATGAACTCGCCGGCTGAGGCGCGGACTTCATCCGCCTCGTTCTCAGAAAGACCCAGTGCGCGGGTCTTTTCCATCAGTGCGGGGACGGCATTCAGTTGAGACACTACCTGAGATGCGCTTCCATCAGCGGGCAGCTTGAGGCTGCCGCCAAGTTCAAACCAGTGCACGATGGGCTGCATGTTGACGCCTTCATAGAACCGGTCAAACACCTTCGATACGGCGACCCGAATCAACTCGCGGGCGACAGCATCGCCCCCTTTGAGTTCGCCTTCATACTCAAGCTCGATTTTGCCCGTGATAGCCGGAAGAGCGGCGTAGATGTCGCCAACTCTGGGAACTGCGAGAACCTCGGCGTTCGCGTAAGCGCGGCGTTCGGCGTTGGAGACGACGTTTTCCATGACGGAAATCGGCAGGCGCTGCGAAACGCCGGACCGTTTGTCTACCCGGCGATCATCGCGGGCACTGAAGGCCAGCTGTTCAACGACCTCGCTGATGTACTTCGGGACGCGGACCGGGCTGGACGAACCGCGCGACAACCAGGCTTCGGTACTGGTGATCGCCATGCCCTGCTCCAGTTCCGCTGGATAGTGCGTGCGAATCTCACTGCCGATACGGTCTTTGAGGGGGGTGATGATCTTGCCGCGCGCCGTGTAGTCCTCCGGGTTTGCGGTGAAGACCAGCAACAGATCGAGAGGCAGACGAACCGGATAGCCCTTAATCTGGACGTCGCCTTCCTGCATGATATTGAAGAGACCGACCTGAATCTTACCCGCCAGGTCTGGCAGCTCGTTGATGGCGAAGATGCCGCGATTGGCGCGCGGCAGAAGGCCGTAGTGAACGGTGAGTTCGTCGGAAATGTCCTGGCCGCGTCGGGCAGCTTTGATGGGATCGATGTCGCCGATCATGTCGGCGATGGTGACATCGGGGGTGGCGAGCTTCTCCACATAGCGATCGTCAGCGGCGAGCCAGCCGATGGGGGCAGTTTCCCCATGCTCGGCGATCATAGTGCGGCACTGCTTGCAGATCGGGCTGTACGGATTGTCGTGGATCTCACAGCCAGCCACGTATGGAGTCCATGGGTCAAGGAAGGCGGTGAGCATGCGGACGAGGCGCGTCTTGGCCTGACCACGCAGCCCGAGCAGGATGAAGTTGTGACGCGACAGCAGCGCATTCACCACCTGGGGCACGACGGTGTCTTCATAGCCCACGATGCCCGGAAATAAAGGCTCGCCATTTCGCAAGCGGGCGATCAGGTTTGTACGCAGTTCATCTTTCACGCTCCGGTTGGCAAGATGGTCTTCCGAGAACGCACTTCGGCGAAGCTCTCCCAGTGTGCGTGGGAGTTCGGGATGAGTTAAGGGCATGAGGGTTTCCTGGTCAGGGGTTGTCGGCTAATCGGGATTGAACGTGAAGACCTCGCCGGCGCAGCGGAACACGATGTGGCCGCCCGCGAGAGTTTTGAAATCGTGTTTCAGCGGAATAAAGACGGCGCCATCGGTGGATTGGCCCGGCGCGAGCCGTGTATCACTCAGCGCGATCGCGGAAGCTGTGGCTGCGGCCTTCAGACGCGCAGGCATGCCGTACGTCATGGAGTTCTGACGGCGCTGTTCATAGCCATTGTTGGTGCGCATATTGGGAATGCCGTAGAGGGCCTGCTCGTACGACATCACGAGCTTGATTACGTCTGCGCCGGAGGCCTTGCCCAGCAGCATGTCCACTACCTGGCCGGCATCGAGCGCCGAGGTGCTGGTGTCGAAGCGAACGTACGAAAAGTCCTTCGGGCGAATGAACTGGAAGGCCTGGCCGCCATTCGAGATGGATACCTGGATCATGCCGAAGCCGGCGACCTGATTCGGGAGCTGGGTGACGATGACGGTGAGACCAGCGCGGGTGGTGGTCTGGTATTTGATTCCGTTCGTTTCGTACTCGATGACTTGCGCGTGGAGGGCAACGGCAAACGCGGCGAGCGCCAGTACCGCCACGAAACATCGAGGTAAACGAACAGGCCGCATGTTGTCTGGGTTCTGCTGGTTCCAGATTAGCGCGACTCGTTGGGCAGTGTTGACGGCAATGCAAGAACAAGCCGCGGGAGCGCATGAGGGTGCTGCGCGAGCGCTGCGGACCATCAGGCAAAAACGCCCGCCCCTTGCCCATGGAGTTTAACCACAGCCTGACGGGAACTCGCCCCAATCCGATATCGGCGGAAAGATTTGCGGCGCAGCATGGCTGTAGTTATGCGCCACGTTTCTATACTCAAGCTTCCTGGAGTTCTTGTTTCAGCATGGATGCTGACGGGTGTGTGCGCCGCGGCACCCGCCGTCACGCAGGCACCGGAATCGTTCGATCTGGTGATGAAGCGTGGCAGGGAGGCGCTTAAGGCGGGGCGCGTGGCCGAGGCCGAGACGCTGTTCGAGCAGGCTTGTCCGGCTGACCTTGTGAGCACGTTCGCGCCCGCGAAGGCGGGTGCCTGCCACCAGCATTTGGGGAGCGCGGCACTGCAGGGCAACCACCCCGAGACGGCACCGGCGATCTTCCGCAAAGCCGCGGACGCGTGGCTGGCCGCAGGGCCAGCCTTCTCCGAGACATGGGGTTATACGATGCTGATCCTCGGCGACCTGTATCAGCAGCAACAGCAGCAGCCGAAGGCGGAGGAGGCACTAACGGCGTACATCAGGTACCTCCGGAGTAAGGGAAGGGTGCAGACGGACGAGTATGCGCGGGCGATGTCACGCCTTGCCGTAACGTATGCCGATACGGGCCGGCCGGAGTTGGGGAAGGACACGGTTGAGGCAGCTCTGGAAGTGTTCGCGAACCTGCCGAAGGCAGACGCCATGGAAGTGGCTCACGCGCGCAACACTCTCGGGCTGGTGAGCTTGAGCATGGGGCAGCAGGCGCTGGCCGAGGAGAACCTGCGAATCGCCAGACAGATCTCCGTAGCGGAGCGAGGCGAGATGGATCTGGAAACCGCCGGGTACCAGACCAATCTCGCCCTCGCGCTGCTCACGAAGGGCGATATCGATACTGCCGAGACTTTGCTGCGGCAGGCTCGGTACGTGGTGGAAAAGACACCCGGGGTATGGGGTAATCAGGTGGGCATGATCAGCGCCGAGTTGAGCGCCATTGCAGTGCGACGTAAGAGGTTCGCGCTCGCAGCCGACGAAGCGAAGAAGGCATTGGAGATTCTCCGCAACCAGGCGTTTCCTGACCAGCGGTCGATTGCGCTGGCTCAGGTAAGTATCGCTGACGTGCACCTGAGTACAGGTCGGCTGCGGGAAGCGGAGCAAGTGCTTGGGGAGGCCATTCCCGCAGAGCGACGGTACGCTCCGGAGAGCCGACTCCTCGCTGACGGATTACGTCGTCTGGCTCAGTTGCGGACGATGCAAAAGCGCTACCCCGAAGCGCAGGCTCTCTACAAGGAAGCGATCGGGCTGTATGAGCGCAGGATCGGCGTGCAGAACCCGGCGATCGTGCCGCTGCTCCGCGAGTACGCAGAAACTCTTCGGAGGGACGGCAAGCCAAAAGGCGAGATTCGCGATGTTGAAGCGCGCATGAAGTCGATCGGGATCGGCATTTCTGGTTTCGCCCCACGTCGCTGACAGCTGGCCCCTGGCAGGCAGCATTCCGCCCCAGGCTAAAGGAGCTTCGCCCCAAATACATTTCTGCTCCACGATTGCTACACCTATCTTTAGGATGGTGGCGAGGGACCGGCGATTTTATCGCGTCACAGGAGAAGTCACTGCGAACGTATCGGATCTTTAAACGTATAGACCAGTTGACAGCGCATATATCGCCAACGCCATGACGCCGCCGCTGAGAGCCGCACCTGCCAGGATCACTCTGATCAAAGCGGCGATCCTGTTCGGGTTGTGGACAGCCTACGGGTTGCTGTGTTCGTGGCAGGCGCATTACTGGTACGCCTTCAGTAAGAACCCCATGAGTTGGGGCGAGGCGTTCCGCTATGAACTGAGTTACGCCTGGCTATGGGGCGCATTCACCCCACTTATCCGCTGGATGGCGCGACGATATCGTATCGAGCGAGCTGTCTGGAGGCGCAATTTACTGGTCCACATTGCGGCGATCCTTGTACTGGTGCCGGTGATCAAGCTCTTATTTGATGCCATCACCATGCCGCCGACGTCGCCGTTCCACCAGTTCTCGTGGCAGAACCTGTTCCGTTCGATCGAATCCACCTTCGATACGGGCACCCTGCTCTACGTGGTGGTGGTTCTTGTGGAGCACGCGATCCTCTACTACAAGAGCTACCAGGTTGGTCTGGTAAAAGCGTCGCAACTGCAGACTCAGCTCATTCAGGCACAGCTTCAGGCTCTGAAGATGCAGTTGCATCCACATTTTCTGTTCAACACGCTGCATACGATTTCAGCACTGGTGCATGAAGACCCCGAACTGGCAGAGCGAACGATCACGCGGCTGGGTGAGTTGCTGCGGCTGTTTCTGGCGAACAGCACGATTCACGAGGTACCGCTGAGTGAAGAGCTTCACATCCTCGATTTGTACCTTGAGATCGAGAGGACGCGTTTTGAAGACCGGCTGCAGGTGCTTTACGACGTTCCTGCTTCACTGCAGGAGGCGATGGTACCCAACCTGGTGCTGCAGCCTCTGGTCGAAAACGCGATCCGGCATGGGCTGGGCAGAAAGGCCACGCCGGGGCGTATTTCGATTGCCGCCGAACGCTTTGGCGAGACGCTGGTTCTGCGCATTACCGACGACGGCGCAGGGCTGAGAGAAGAA
>JAOAPO010000189.1 GCA_025462945.1 Bryobacterales bacterium | reverse complement strand
GTTGAGCGTCTCGATGGCGATCTTGTAGCCCTTACCGACCTCGCCCAGAACGTCTGCTGGCGGTACCCGACAGTTGTCCATCAGCAGTTCGCAGGTAGACGAAGCCCGGATTCCGAGCTTGTCTTCCTTGCGCCCGACCGTGAAACCCGGTGTGTTCCGGTCGACCACAAAGGCCGTGATGCCTCGGTGACCGGCTTCCGGGTTGGCATTCGCGAACAGGACGAACAGCCCGGCCTCGGCCGCATTGCTGATCCACATCTTCCGGCCGTTCAGCACGTAGGCGTCACCGTCTGCCTTTGCCGTGGTCGCGAGCGCGAACGCGTCCGAACCCGCGCCCGCTTCGGAGAGCGCGTAGGAACCGATCGTGTCCTTCGCCAGGCGAGGCAGCCAGCGGCGCTTCTGGTCGTCTGTCGCCCAGCGCAGGATCGCGTTGTTGACGATCGTGTTCTGGACATCGACGACCACGCCGACCGACGGATCAACCGCCGAGATCTCCTCGATGGCCAGGATGCACTGAAAGAAGCTGCCTCCCTGCCCTCCGTACTCTTCGGGAATCTCGATGCCCATCAGGCCGATTTCGAAGAGCTGTTTCAGCAGCCCTTTGTTCATGACAGCCGCATCGTCCATCTCGCGCACCAGCGGCTGGATCTGCTCGCGGGCGAACCGGCGAACCGTGTCGCGAAGCAGAGCGTCTTCATCGCTCAGATGAGTCAGAGGCACTTCGCGAGTTCCTTCCACGGGCGGTTCTGCGACTCGGCAACGCTGTGGTGCGTGATGTTACCGCTGTAGGTATTCACGCCGCTGCAGATCGCGGGATGCTCGGTACAGGCCCGATTCAGGCCCTTGTTCGCCAGTTCCAGAAGATACGGAAAGGTCGCGTTCGTCAGCCCGAAGGTGGACGTGTGGGGTACCGCTGCGGGCATGTTCGACACGCAGTAGTGCAATACGCCATCGACGATATACACCGGGTCCGTATGGGTGGTCGCGTGAGACGTCTCGAAGCAGCCGCCCTGATCGATGGCCACATCGACCACCACCGAGCCGCGTTTCATCTTCGCGATCATATCGCGCCGAACCAGCCTCGGAGCCGAAGCGCCCGGAATCAGCACGCCGCCGATGACGAGGTCGGCCAGCAGCAGGCTTTCCGCGATCGTATATGCATTCGACGCCAGCGTGACGACCATGCCGTTGAAGATGTCGTCCAGTTCGCGGAGCCTTTGCAGATTGCGGTCGATGATCGTTACGTGGGCACCCATACCGGCCGCGATCCGTGCCGCATTAGTGCCGACGACCCCACCGCCGAGGATCACGACGTTGGCTGGAGCCACGCCGGGGATGCCGCCGAGGAGAATCCCGCGTCCACCGGATGGCCGCTCCAGATATTGCGCCCCGACCTGTACTGCCATGCGTCCGGCCACCTCGCTCATGGGCGTCAGCAGCGGCAGAGAGCCGTCGCGCTCCACGATGGTCTCGTACGCAATACCGGCAACGCCGCTCTTCAGCAGTTCAGCGGTGAGTTCCGGCAGCGGAGCCAGGTGGAGGTACGTGAACAGAATCAGCCCAGGGCGAAAGTGCCTGTACTCGGAAGGCTGCGGCTCCTTCACTTTGACAATGAGTTCAGCCGCCCAGACTTCGTCGGCGGTGGGCACGATGGTCGCCCCGGCGGCAGCGAACTCGTCGTCGGTCAATGAACTCCCTTCGCCTGCGGCCGTTTTGACCAAAACGCGATGGCCAGCCTCGACCAGTGCTGCGGCTCCGCTGGGAACCAGGCCAACCCGCGTCTCGTGGTCTTTTACCTCACGTGGAACTCCGATTGTCATGCTTCATTGTTAGCACCCTAACGCCTGAACCCGGTAGCAATCACTCGCAGCAAGCGGTACTCGGACGACAGGCCTGGGACTGCCACGGGCTCGATCACGCCGTTTCGTTCCAGCGCCTGTACCGACCGGTGATAGGCGGCCGATTCGGCGAAGTCCCGGTCGGGCGTGAGCACGACGTAGGAAGCGTTCTCGGCGAAGATGGCGGCGGCGAGCAGGTCGGGCGCGACGGTCGCGCCGCCGGGCAGGTAGAAGCTCTTGAAGAAGTCCGGCACGAAACCGCGGATGGCTTTTCGGCCCGTTTGCAGGTAGATGGCCGGGTCCAGGTTGCCGGCGATCACGGCGTCCGGCGGCGTGTTGGTCCGGATCCAGGCGAACAGGCGGTCCATTTCCCGCCAGTCGTTCGGTTCGCGATCGGAGGACGGGAACTGACCGTGGGGCAGCATGCGCAACCGCTTGTAGTCGACCCGGACAACCATCGCGACGAGGATCAGGATGATGGCGGTAACGGCTTCCCGGCGCTGGATGGTGCGCAGCGCGCGCCAGAAGATCCAGAGCACCAGCGGGAAGACTGGAGTGAGGAACCGCTGGGGTGGCCCGAGCCAGAACAGCAGCATCAGGCAGTAGAGGCCTATGAAAAGATCGGGTACGAGCTGGCGGCGACGCCAGAGGCTCCAGATGAGAATTGCGAGCGTGCTCAGCGCGGCCCAGAGATCGTGAATGCCGGTGAGCATCGACCACGGGCTGGCGAAGAGGTACATCACATTGTTGAGGAGCGCGAGGACCTTGTCGTTGGCATCCAGACCGGTGATGATGTTGCCGGCGGCGTAGGCGGCTCGTCCGTAGTAGCTCTGGGGAGTGGCTCGCGCCAGCGACCAGCCGAACCAGGGCGCGACCAGGAGCATCGCTGCACCGGTGAACGTCACAGCCCGGCGGAAGCGCCCGTAGAGCAGGAGGGTCAGTGCGCTGGCGGCAATCAGCGGAATACCGGCTGTTCGAGTCAGTGTGGCGAGGCCGGCAAGGATGCCCGCAAGAGCGGCCCGGTCGTTTAGAAGCGCCAGCATGGCGGCAACCGTGAGAAGGGCGAAGAGCGGCTCCGACATCAGATTGGTACCGAGGAACACGGTGCCGGGCGAAGCCGCAGCGAGCAGCACAACCAGCGCCGCGCTGCCGCCCGACGCACCGAAGCGCATCAGCAAGCGCCATGACAGGAACAGCCATCCAGCGGTACAGAGCAGCGGCAACAGTTTCAGCCATTGCGGGTTGCCGGAGACCAGCGTGAACAGTGCCAGGAGCACCGGAAACAAGGGCGGGTACTTCGTTTGCGGGACGGGCGTGGGCAGGCTGTTGACCACATACCCCTGCCCCGACGCAATCGCCTTGGCGGTGACGAGGTAGACGCCGTCGTCGTGATAGAGTCCTATTGCGGGCGCCAGCCAGGCTGCAACGTAAATGGCGGCAACCGCGGCGATGGCGGTAATCAGAATCCAGCGGACGGCCTGCGGGGAAATGCGGGTCAATGTTCATTATGGCTGGGGCTGGTGAACGGACGCCATCGGGACTGGAGAACACATGCTTCGACGTTCGCTGTTTGCAATTGCGGCGGTAGCTACGCTGCTGCCGGCTGCCGAGAATAAGGCCGGCGGTGATAAGGCAGGCCCGCGGGACAACTACAACATCCCGCTTTGGGATGCGGGTAAGGTTCCGGGCGCGAAGGGCGATGGTCCTCTGGACGCGCCGTTCCTGACGGTGTTCCTGCCTGCGCCGGGCAAGGCGAATGGCGGTTCGGTGGTGATTGGGCCGGGCGGATCGAACATCATGCTGATGTACGGTCAGGAAGGCATCGACATTGCGGAGCGTTACAACGAGTGGGGCGTGGCGGCGTTCGTGCTGACCTACCGGCTGTCGCCTCGCTACAACGATGTGGCGCGGACACAGGACATGCAGAGGGCGATCCGGCTGGTGCGGGCGAAGGCTGCGGAGTTCAAGCTCGATCCTAAGAAGGTTGGCTACATCGGCTTCTCGGCGGGTTCGAATCTGGCACGGCCCGCGACGGCTTCGTCCGGTCCGGGCGACCCGAATGCTCCCGATCCGGTGGACCGGCTGAGTTCCCGGCCCGACTACCTGGGTCTGGTGTACGGGCCCGGGCGCGCGACTCCGGGCGAGGATCTGAAGAACTTCCCGCCGGTGTTTCTGCTGTCGGCGGCGGGCGATACCGGTCCGTCTTTGGGCAATGCCCAGTTTGCCCAGGAGTTGATCCGGGCGAAGGCTGTGGTTGAACTGCATATTTATCAGAAGGGTCATCATGGCTTTGGTGATGGCTTCGCGAGCGGCACGTATTCCGACTGGATGGGACGGCTGGAGCTGTTCCTCAAGCAGGGCGGATTTATCCCGGGTGGACGAGACTAGATGCGATTCAGCGTAGTTGCGGCGATGGCCGCTTTTCCTTTCTTCCTGTCTTCACAGGCGGCGTTCTCGGAAACAAAATCAGTAAGTGACGGCTTCGGGGACATGATGGCGATCCCCGGCGGTTCGTTCAAGATGGGAGACAACTTCAACGACGGTCTCCCGCGAGAGCGGCCGGTCCACACGGTTGAGGTGGACGCGTTTTACATGGGCAAGCTGGAGGTCACGAACGCTCAATGGCGCGCGTTCCGCGACGATCCGGCTTACGACGACAAGAAGCTCTGGCCAAGCGGCCGGCCGATGCCGAAGGACCAGATTCCTTACTGGACGCAGGCGAATAACCACGGCGGCGGCACTCCGGGCTCGGACGACTTTCCAGTGCTTGGCGTGAACTGGGACGGCGCGGTTGCGTATTGCAACTGGATCTCGGCGAAATCGGGCAAGAAGTACCGGCTGCCTACGGAGGCCGAGTGGGAGAAGGCGGCTCGGGGCACCGATCAGCGGCGCTATCCGTGGGGCAACACCTTCGATAAGGCGAACGCGAACGTGGTAAATACGCAGGCCTTCGATACGGGCATGAAGGTGGGCAGTTTCCCCAAGGGGGCTTCCCCTTATGGCGTTCTCGACATGGCCGGCAACGTCATGGAGTGGTGCTCGGACTGGTACAGCAAAGACTACTACTCCTCGTCGCCGAAGAAGAATCCGAAGGGTCCGGCGACGGGCGCCTACCGGGTGATTCGGGGCGGCAGCTTCTTCGTGGAACCGCTCGACGTCCGAACCTATGCGCGGCAGGCTGGTTGGCCTGAGTTGCAGGCGTGGCGGATGTTGGGCTTCCGCGTTGCGCGCGATCAGTAGTTACTGAAACCGCAGATCGAGAACGGAGACGTCATCGTCGCTGACGGCGGCCATGGCGAGCGACTCAGCCAGCCCCGGGCTGGTGGCGAGGCGGCGGACATAGTCGACGACCCAGCGGTCATCGTCTCCGTGAACTTCGCCCTGGCGGGTGGCTTCAGAGACGCCATCGGAGAAGAGGATCAGGCGGTCTCCCGACTCGATGGCGATGGTTCGTTC
>JAOAPO010000177.1 GCA_025462945.1 Bryobacterales bacterium | reverse complement strand
TGGGCACCTACGTCGATTCCCGGACCGAGATTATTCGTGATTGTTCCGCCGCTGATTTCAGGAGCGGCGGCACCGCGCACCTCAATACCAGTACCTGCCCCGGTGATGCGAAACTGCGTGAGAGCCGGGCTGGCCGAATCGATCAGAACCGCCGGTGTGGCAGGGCGCTCCAGGCTTCCCTGAATCCACACGTCTTCCAGCGAGCCGTTTTCGATGCCGCGCGCCACGACCACAGGACCGCCATCGGGCGAGGTCAGCGTGACCGCACCCGACTGCTGTGCACGTATAGTCACGCCCGCCCGCATCACAATACGTTGCTGGTAGCGCCCGGGCGGGATCAGCACCGTGTCGCCGGAGTGAGCCTTCGCGAGAGCAGCCTCGATCGAGCCCGACACGACGTGCGACTGCGGCCCGTCCGTGCCTTGCTGGCCGTAGAAATACATTCCCACGGCACCCACCAGAAGTCCGGCGATCAGACCCGTCAGCAACGTGCCGGCAGCGAACTTCTTCGGCGTGGAAGCGTCGCGTTCCAGTCGCGCGACTGGCGGCGGAGTTCTTCCGGCAAAGCCTGGGCAGGCTGCCACCACGACGGTGATGTTGTCTTTGCCTCCCGCGCGGTTCGCCAACGCGATCAGTTGCTGCACCGCCGCATCGAAATTCGGCGCATTGCTTTCGAGGCACTCCAGAATGGCCGCGGCTGGCACGAGGTCGCTCAGCCCATCAGAGCAGATCAGGATCACGCCGTCCGGGGGCAACGGGAAGCTTAAGATCTCGATGAAAGCGGGATCATCGGGCGACTTCTCCGCGGTACCCACGTCGCGAAAAATCTCGTTGCGGCGTGGGTGCTGCATGGCTGCCATTTCGCTGAGTTCGCCGCGGTCCTCACGCTCGCCGACTGGTGAGTGGTCATGCGTGATCTTACGGATCTCACCAGGGCGGGCCAGATAGAGGCGTGAGTCGCCAACGTGGCCGACAGTAACGGTGTCGTCCTCGATCACGGCCGCCGTGAGCACGCAGCCCATCCCGGCCCATTCGGCGTTGGCCTGAGCCAGCCGGAAGATTTCGTTGTTGGCGAGCGCGATGGCTTCCCGAAGGCGCTCTTCGGGCGTGCCCGTTTGGCGCCCGAGCCGCTCGCGAAGAACCTCGACGGCGGTCTCGGCTGCGTGTTCTCCGGCAGCATGCCCGCCGAGGCCGTCTACTACCGCGAAAAGACCCCGTTCCGGATCATGCAGATATCGGTCTTCATTATTGGTCCGCCGACGTCCCAGGTCAGACGCGGCGGCCGAGCGTAACTGGAGGCGGACGGGCACTTACGACCTGTCCCGGCGAACGGCGACAAGACCGATCAGGCCAAGCGCTGCCAGCATGACGGGCAGCAGGATCGCCCGGGCTGTAAGAAGATCATTCACGCCACATTCCACTCAAGCTCGGCGATACCGGCGAGGTTGATCGTCGCGTGATCCGGCAGTTCTACTGACTGGTCTTTGCCGACGGGAGTTCCGTTCACGGTAGTGCCGAACTGGCTCACATCTTCGATGGTGAAACGGCCCGAGTCGGCATCCCGGCGGATGCGGCAATGCTCGCGGGAAACGTCCGTCAGGGTCTCCAGCCGGAGGTCCACCCAGTAAGAACGGCCGCCTCGCCCGATGATGATCAGGTTCTTGGTCACGTCGAATTCTTTCGGCCCGTTTTGATCCACATACCTGATATGCGCAAACGAGCGTCCTTTTGTTCTGTCTTCTTCATCGCTTTCAGCCACCGGGGCCGCTGGGCGCGTGGCGTCATCGCGCTTCTGCGGGATGATCCGGCGGGTGACTGAACCTGCGCTCACGTCTGCCTTCTGCGGTGCACCGAGTTCGGAGTAGATCTCGATCTCCCCCGGGGTAAGTTTGCCGTCGAGGTCAGGGTAGATCTCGACGGTCCAGTCGTCGGCGACACGGACGTATTCGCCCGCTTCAGTCGATTCCCCAGCCCCGATCTTCTCCAGCAGAACCTTCGCCAAACGGATTTTGGAACCATTCCATTGACCGAGTTTTTCGTCCAGAGCGGCCCGGATCTCGGTCCGGACGAAGGCTTCGACATCGCGGAACTGTGCGTAGTCGTCCGGCTGCAGGTAGATTCGGTAGATAGCCGGAACCAGGATCTTGCGACGGATTCGGAAGAGTCCTTCTTCCATGTTGCGCAGGACTTCGATTACAAGGTCATCACCCTGCAACCGCCCTGCCGCGCGGGCAGCCATATGGTCCTATTCTATGCTGCCGGAATCCTCACCACGGTTCCGACCAGCCAACGTTTACAGTCCTCCCTTAACCCTGTACAGCGTTCGGTGGACCGTTTCAAGTATTCTGAGCCATGACCGTAAGGGAGTGGGGCCACGGGAATTCATGATAAGGAACAGATACCTCATCACCTTCAGCTGTTACGGAACCCATTTGCACGGAAGCGAGTCTGGCTCGGTCGACAGAAACCACAACGTTTTCGGGAGTCGCATTATCGGAGCGCACGGGGACACCGCTGCGGCCGAACACGAGTTCATGCATCAGGCAAGTTATGAGATTGGAGCCTCTGAGCGGAATGAGGTACTGCAAGCAGTGAAGGAAGTCTGCGGTTACAGAAGTTGGCTGCTACTGGCTGCGCACGTGAGGACGACTCACGTGCACGCTGTGCTCGAAGCCGATGTGAAGCCCGAACAGGTCATGACGGCCTTCAAGTCCTACGCCACCCGGAGACTAAACCAAGGCAAGAACGCCTCGGGTTCGCAAAAACGATGGTCGCGGCGCGGAAGTACGCGCTGGCTTTTTACTGATGAGGCAGTTCGCAAGGCGGTGAGATAGTCGTAGATGGCCAGGGCGAATCGATGGCTGTCCATGAGTGCGTGACCTGAACGTTATCGGTCCCGCTCCCTGACGGTCACGGCTCAGAAACAGGCTGTGCGCGGGTTTAGCGTTGCGCCGGTTTTGCGTCCGCGGGTTTGCGTGTGCGGGTTTGGCACCGCCCGACCTGCGGCCTTACGTCAGGATGTCTCTGACGACTTCGCCGAACACATCCGTCAGCCGGAAGTCACGCCCTGCATACCTGTACGTGAGTTTCAGGTGGTCAATACCCATCTGATTGAGCATCGTCGCATGCAGATCGTGAATCGACACACTCTTCTCCACCGACTTGAAACCGAACTCGTCGGTCTCGCCATACGCCATGCCACCCTTCACTCCACCGCCGGCCATCCACATCGTGAAGCCGTACGGATTGTGATCGCGACCGTCACCAGATTCCGAAACGGGCGTCCGACCGAACTCCCCGCCCCACGTGATGAGCGTCTCATCCAGCAAGCCGCGCTGCTTCAGGTCCGAGATCAGTGCCGCACAGGCCTTGTCCATATCGGGGCAGCGCTCCTTCAGGTTCTTTTCGATCTTCGAATGATCGTCCCAAGGCTGGCCCGGGCCGTAGTAAACGTGGACGGTGCGAACACCGCGCTCGACAAGCCGCCGCGCCAGCAGACAGCCATGAGCAAACGGCGTGTCCCCGTAAGAGTCGCGCATCGCCTGTGTTTCTTTGCGAATGTCGAAGGCATCCGTTGCTTCGAACTGCATGCTGTAGGCCGTCTCCATCGACTCGATCCGGCCCTCCAGGAACTCGTCCTCGCCGAACGACGCCTGGTGATCTTTGTTCAAAGCCTGAATGAGGTCCAACTGCGTCCGCTGCTTTTCCTTATCCAGATCGGCATTTTTCAGGAAGCGGATCATCTTGTCGGGTTCAACGACAGCGTCATCGAAGTACGTACCCTGATGGCGCGCCGGCAGGAAGCCAGACCGACCGAGGCCGCCACTGCCGCCCTGACCAGGGCTCAGCACGACGAAGCCAGGCAGATCTTTGTTCTCAGAGCCAAGGCCATACGACAGCCACGAACCCATCGAGGGGCGGGTCGCCGCGATGTTGCCTGTATGGAAGAGGCTGCGCGCCGGGGTGTGCGTTGGGTTGAACGTGTACATCGACTTGATCACGCAGATTTCGTCGATCACGGAAGCGATGTTCGGCAGCAGGCTGGAGACGTGTACGCCGCCGCGCCCATACTGCTTGAACTCGAACGGAGATGGCAGCAGACCGCCGGTGACGCGCTCGGTACGGAGGTCGACGCTCGACGGCCTCTGTCCCTGGTATTTCAGAAGCGCCGGCTTCGGGTCGAACATGTCCATCTGAGACGGACCGCCGACCATAAAAAGCACGATGTTGTGCTTCGCCTTCGGCTTGAAGTTGGGGAACTTAACCGGTGCCGCAGCGGGGGCGGGTTTGGTCACCGGAGGCGCAGCCAGGCCCTGTTCCGCGAACATGCCGGCGAGTCCAAGCGCGCCGAGACCGCCGCTCAGTTGGGAAACCAGTTCACGTCGTGAATATCGCTTGTTGATCATGTGTTCCTCAGGGCCAGAAGATAACTTCGTTCGTGGAAAGAAGCGCCTGTGCGAAGTCACGCATGCTGTTCTTTCCGAGGTAGCTTAATGCCAGATCGAGCTCTCTGGCGGAGGGGTCGCGGTCGAGTACGCGCCGATAAAGATCCCGCACTTTCGCGTTATCATCCGGCGAGGATTCCACGCGCTTGACCAGGCTTTCCGCGCGCTGCTTCAGGAAGGGGCTGTTCATGACGAACAACTGCTGCAGGGGCGAAGTCGTCAGGTCGCGCTGCGGGGAACTCATGATGGGTGCCGGGAAGTCATAAAGCTGCAGCACGGTGTTGAGGCGCCCACGGCTTACGCGTCCGTAGACAGTGCGATGGCGGCTTTCGTCCGCATCAAGATCTTCCGACATTGGCGCGGGTGATTCATCCAGGTCGCCGGCTACACGGAGCAGATTATCCCGGAAGGCCTCGATGTCAAGACGCCGCGGATTCATGCGCCACAGCAGACGGTTTGTCGCGTCGGCCGTATTGCCGTCTTCTCGGGGATGGCTCGCCTGCTGGTAGGCGGCGGACAACATGATCTCCTTGTGGAGCCACTTCAGAGACCAGCCGTTCTGGACGAAGCGCGCGGCAAGGTCATCAAGGAGTTCGGGGTGGGTGGGCTTATCACCCTGCGTTCCGAAGTCGCTGGGCGTCCCGACGAGTGGCTTGCCGAAGTGCCAGCCCCAAACGCGGTTCACCATCACCCGTGCCGCAAGAGGTCCACCGTCCCCAAAGATCCTGTCTGCCAGTTCGAGACGACCCGAACCCTGCATAAACGTCGAGTCATTGCTCGAAAGTACGGTCAGGAACTGCCGCTTCACGATGGGACCGGGCGTCGCGACGTTGCCATGCGGCAACAGATTCATATCGCGAGGCTGCCCCATTCTGAAATCAAGCTCCGTCAGGTCAGCATCTTTGCCATCCACCCAGACACCGGCGTCGACGACGGAGTGCATGAATGGCAGGTTCGATGCGCCCCCCCGACCCCTGCGGGCCGCGGCTGCGTTCGCAGGCGGAGGAGCTACCGGAGGCGTAGCTGGCTTGGCGGCAACTTCGGTCGCCTTCGGGTCTACTTTGGGCTTTACAACCGGGACGCGGGCGATTGTATTGAGGTAATTCCACATCTCCGGGTGACTTTCCTTGAGGAACGCCATAGAGTCGCGGACTTTCTCCATCTCCTGCGTGTAGTAGACCACCTGCTTCGCGGCCTTCTCCGGATTGCTGCCCGGTTCACCATTCATGAGGTTCGCCATGTAGCTCAGGTAAAAGAGCCGCTGGGTCGTCAGCATGAATTGGTTATCCAGATCACGGTCAACTTCCGCCACCGGACGAGGTGCCTGGACTACGGACGAAAACACGCCCATAAGAGCGTAGTAATCCTTGCTTAGAATGGGATCGAATTTATGGTCGTGACAACGGGCGCAACCGACGGTCAGCCCAAGCAGTCCACGGCCAACGGCATCGACGCGCTCATCCCAGCCGTCCGTCACCAGAGTCTCGATGACGTCCCGCGAGAGCCGCAGATCGGTGTGATAAATCGGCGCAGCACCGAGGTAGCCCAAAGCGCGCAAGTCCGGGCGCGGCGTATTCGGCATCTTGTCGGCAGCCAATTGGAGGCGAACGAACTTGTCGTAGGGGACGTCCCTGTTAATCGCTTCAATCACCCAGTCGCGATAACGCCAGGCGAACGGATAGGGAGGGTTTGTTGCTTCGGAGGTTGGGTTGTCCTCTGCATAACGGGCGACGTCCATCCAGTACCGACCCCAGCGTTCTCCGTAGGCGGGCGAGGCGAGCAGGCGGTCGACAAGCTTTTCGTAGGCGTCAGGGGCCTTGTCTTTCACGAACGCCTGCACCTCGTCGTAGGTCGGACGAAGCCCCGTCAGATCGAGCGACGCTCTCTGTATGAGGGTCGCCCGGTCGGCAACGGGTGACGGCTTCAGTTTGTTCTCTTCCAGCTTCGCGAGGATGAACCAATCGATTTTTTCTTTGGACCACTGCTTTGCAAACAGGTTGTTATGCAGCTTCGGCAGGGGTTTCACGCTAAGAGGCTGGAACGCCCACCACTTTCGCCCAGCTTCGATGTCGATGCCCCTTTGGGGAGCGGGGGCCGGGGCGCCAGCCGCCACATCTTCGCGCGGATCGGGAGCACCGGCGGCGATCCACTCTCCAAATGCGGCGATCTTGTCTTCCGCCAGTTTGCCGGTGGGCGGCATACGCAGCGACGTATCGTTATACGTGAGCGCCTGCCAAAGGCGACTCGCTTTGGGGTCGCTCCCAGTCAATATGGGTCCGCCGTTGCCACCACGCTTTAGGCCGGCTTTCGTGTCGAGCACCAGTCCGCCCATGGGCGATTTCAGCTTCGAGGAATGGCAGCCGTAGCACTTCTCGACGAGCACCGGCCGAATCTGCTTCTCGAAGAGCTCAGTGCCAGCGGGAGCCTGCGCGAGCAGGGACAAGGAAGCTGAGGCGGCAGCCACGAGGGGCCGCCAAACGGTACCGAAAAACGACTGGGCCATCGAACGTCATCATATCAATGATTGTTTCAGGGGAAAACAATGGATTTGGAACAGTCGGTCACAAACCATAAACCTCCGCACATTCAGCAAGTTACGTCCGCTCCGAACGCGAGTTCACCAGGCCCG
>JAOAPO010000523.1 GCA_025462945.1 Bryobacterales bacterium | reverse complement strand
TAGCTTCGCAGCTGTCCGAATGGACATGATGTAGGCTCCTGAGGTGTTGAAGGGTGGGCGGCGCACGACGCAGCGACCCACCCAAAAATGACAGACTCAGGCCGAAATGTCAAAAATCTATCTTTATACTCAATAGGTTAGAACAAATCCGACGACTCGGGAAGTGAACCTAGAAAGTTGCCCGTCATCGCCGTGGTCCAGGCGTGCACGATTGGTCTGCTTCACCCAGCCCCCTAGCTCGACGTCGACGCCCGCTGACCGCAGGCTGTCGGTCCAGCCACGCCCCATCAATGTCCCATAAGCCTGCTGGACTCGGGTCGTAACAGCGCATCGTCCACCCAGTGCTCGGGCTTGTGGACTGCGGCGTCTGGATCAGCCGCCGGTACGAGCACAGCTGGTACTCGAACTTCGGTCCGGTGCTGGCAACCAACCCCGTGCCAAGATCACCCGTAACCCGCAGCTTCGAAGGCGGCCGCCGGGAATCTTTCATCGGAGGGCTAGAACTCCGGCAGACACAGGACGTCGGCCGTTGCTCCTCCGGCCAGCGGAGCAACGCCTACAGGCGGCCGTTGACGTTGTAGGTGGCGTTTAGATGAGAGGGGGCAAGGCGTTTGGCCATGGACGACAACGTTGCAAGGTGTGGTGTCGCTTCCTCCCGGCATGATCGTCCACAGCGGCTCGTTGATGGGTGGCAGTCGTCTTCGCCACCCATCCCGAGATCAAACAAAGTCCCGTCGCTACAGCAGCTTGCACACCTCGATCTCTGGGACCTTCCAGTCGCCACGGTCGCGTTGCATCGCCGAAGTCCTAAAGATCTGGTGCACTTCGAGTCCACGGAGCTTAACCAGCGCCGTATACGGTTGAGCAGCGCACCACTTTCTGGCTTCCTCGCGGTGCTCCCCAGGCAGGGCCGACCAGACCTTGGTTTCAGATCCATTAGTGAAGTCCTGGGCGACGGCGCAACCGGCAGGAGTGAAAGGGCTGGCGATTTCGCCGAGTTCGTGGGTCTCGGACTTAGTGCCACGCCCGAGCGCCTCCTCCAACTGAGCCAGCTTCCTTTTCGACTTTGCAGTGCAGAATACGCTCGTCCTGGTCAACGTCCAGCGCTCGTGCAGACCGTAACCCGCGAGATGCAGGCACGGCGAGATCACACTCACACCGTAGAGCGGACGTGAACCCAGCCAGTCCACGTTGGCGAGAATTGGCACGTCGGCTGGCGAAGCGGCACTGAGGTTGCCGATGCGGAAGGTCCGGCTATTCGTCGTCAGCACGAAGTGATTGGGAACTTCCCCATTCCGCACCTCCGGGAAGAGGGCAGTGAAGGCAAGGTCAACGATCCGAGCAACAAGGGCCGCCTCAGCGTCTGACTTGCGCACTATTGGAACTACGTTGTCAGTTGCGGCGAGGACCTCCCCGTGGGCAACAATAGGCTTTCGTCCGGTCATTTTGGTTCTCCATAGGCGAACCGTTTCCCGCCCCGCTCGGGACGTGCTCGATAGAAGTGATGCGAGGTGAGGTAGCCGGGTAGCTGCCTGTTATTTACCGAGACGCTGTTCGGTCTGGCGGAGCTCTTCTTGATCGAGCTGACGGCGGGCCTCCTCGACGATGAAGGTCACCAGCTGATACTCGTCCCCGTTGCCGAAGATTAGTTCATCCAGGTACTTGTCGCGCTGGACCTTGATCATCTTCACGAGTTCGCCGGTGCGCAGCGGGCGCTTCGGCTGGGAGTACTGCCGCACCGAAATGATCTCGCCGGTGTCGTGGTCGACACGTTCCCCTGCTTCCCTGAGGCGGTAGGGTGTGTACTGCTTGTAAGGCGTCTTGAGCATGTACAGCAGCTTGCTCTTGAGCTTGTCGGGTCTCACGGCGCGGACGTCTACGGCGGGCACGCCCGGCAAGAGGCTCTCCTCGCGTTTGGAGTTCGCTACGTCCTTCTCGATCGCGGCCCTGCTTGATCCACTGACGATGGTGTGGCTGTGCCAAGCGATCACTGGTCCCATGCCGCCATCGCGGGTAATCTGCCACTGGGGGTAATAGGCGGGTTCCGTCATGCCGAGGAAACTGTGCCCCGCCATGATCTCGGTGATCTCGTTCTGATGCGTGGTGGGATCGAAGGTGTGCGCTTCGCTCTCTGCGATCGCGAAGCGGGGCGAGGTGAAGGTCACCATGTGAAACGGTCCGGCGAGTTGCGGTTCCAGTTCCGTCCACACGTCGAGTGCGATCTGGGCGAAAAGCACTCTGGCCCACGGACTCCCCGCGCATAGCCAGTAGTCGTTGCGCTCATGCAGCTGTTGTCGAAGCTGGCCGTCGAGGTGAACATAGTTCGACTTCGGCGCGTCGACATATTCCTGGATATTGCGCGCAAGTTTGACGTGATGCGCAATGAAGCTCTGAAGGGTATCGAAGTGCGTAGACATAGTTCCACCTTCGCGCGTAGCGCGTGTTGCAGGCTTGGGGGCTGGGTAACTGGTCCAGGGGTGGTTTTAGGGCGTTGGGGCGGTGATCCAGGTGGTCAGGTGTATACTAAGGGCACCGCCCCCACGTTCGCTCTCACCGAAGCATTTTGGTGCCCCGGTTCGTCCATTATTGTCCGCTTACACCGACGTTTTCTGCCGAGGCACACGCTCCATCGTAATCCTCAGGCAACAGTCAGCTTGTTGAACCTCGACGGTGAACCGCGCTGTCGGACCGCGCCGCTGTTCGACAAACTTCCATGATCCAACCGGCGCAGTTACTCCACCGAGGGGCAGCACCTTCTGCTTACGTGCGGCGCGACGCTTCCGCTCGGCCTTTACAAGCTTTTCAATTCCGCCGCTGGCCACGATGTAGTCTGGCAGTTCGGCCGCAGGTAGGTGCTGCCGAAACGGCTCCGCCAATGCGGCATAGTAGGTACTCGAGAGCTTCGAGGCCGCATCATCGCGAAGCCCGATTGCTACTCGAAGAACCGGCTGGAGCGCTGCGAGGCGATCCTCTTCCGCTGGTCGGCCTTTCACGCCCGTAGATAATTCGCAACGTCGAAGACATAGCGGAGCATTAGGTACAGGTTCTCAGTGTAACGGGCGTCGAGCATCTTAAAGCTGCTCGGCATATCCGAGAGGACCGTCATTGGCCCACCGCGGAACGTAAAGTCGAGGTCCGCGAAGCGCTGTGCCAACGCCCCCTCCAGCGGAGCCGGGAGGCTGATCTTCGGGTTACGCGAAGAATCCTTCCCGTTGCCGGACTGCGCGGTGAGAAGCTGGTCGCGAACCAACGGTTGCGGATCATGCTTCGCCTTAGACTTTTTGGCGGCTTTAATCGATTTGGTCATTTTGGTTTCCAGGGGGAATGGCGGCCCTACAATCGAGACGCTCAGGTTGATGGGTTTGAGGGGATTTCATGAT
>JAOAPO010000126.1 GCA_025462945.1 Bryobacterales bacterium | reverse complement strand
TGTGGGGCTCGGGCCTTGAGGATGGCAACATTCACGCTCGTGAAAACCTCCCCTTCATAATTGCCGGAAAGGGCGGCGGTTCGATCCGGACGGGTCGCTACATCGCAGATACGAAGGGGAATCAAGGCGATTTGCTCACCACGCTGCTCGCGTGCGCCGGCGTTCCGAACGACCGGCCGGTAGGGATCGCGACGAAGCAGATTGAGGAACTTAAGGCTTAGGCGTAACAAACACAGCCGCGCGTTGGATACGCTGTCTGAGACCAAAGGCGGCGCCGTCCGGCTTCGGCCCGGTCAGACCCTATTGCCGACTGGCAACCGAGCTGGACGAGTTCGATCGACCTTCCCAACTGTGACGTGAGACGCTTCGACGCCTCCGGGGCATTCCCCATCCCGCCTAACCGCGCTCCGCCCCCGGGGGTTGAACTCAATCATTTCCCACACGCCCGAAGGGTCTCTGAAATAATGACCCCTGAACCCATGTGGATTGTTCGCCTCGCTCTCGGTCGTCCCTATACTTTCGTGGTGATGGCTATCCTCATCGCCATCCTCGGCGGTACCGCCATCACGACCATGCCCGTCGATATCTTCCCTTATATCGACATCCCCATCGTCAGCGTCCTCTGGGTCTATAACGGCCTCTCCCCGGAAGAAATGGAAAAGCGCGTCATTACGAACTTCGAACGCTCCATCACCTCCAATGTCAACGACATCGAGCACATCGAATCGCAAGCCTACAACGGTTACGCCGTCATCCGCATCTACTTCCACCCCAACGTAAAAATCGACATGGCCGTGGCCCAGACCACCGCCACTATGAACACCTCCCTCCGCCAGATGCCCGCTGGCATGTTCCCCGCTAACATCCTCAAATACGACGCCGCCAGCGTCCCCATCCTCCAACTCGGCCTCTCCAGCAAAACTCTCAAGGAACAGGAAATCTTCGACCTCGGCAACAGCTTCATCCGTACCCCTCTCGGAACCGTTCAGGGCGCCTCCGTCTCCTACCCCCTCGGCGGCAAACAGCGAGCCGTCATGGTCGATCTCAACCTCGCCGAACTCTACGCTAAACAACTTGCCCCCATCGACGTCTCCAACGCCCTCAACCTCCAAAATCTCATCCTCCCCGCCGGCACCGCAAAGATGTCGAAGACCGAATACCAGGTCCGCGTCAACTCCAGTCCCGTCCTGATGGCGGATCTCAACGACCTCCCCATCAAAACCGTCAACGGCGCCACGATCTTCATGAAGGATGTCGCCCAGGTTCGCGACGGCTTCTCCCCGCAAAACAACATCGTCCGCACCAACGGCTCACGCGGCGTCCTCATCACAATCACCCGCTCCGGCCAGGCATCCACGCTCTCCATTGTCAAGGCCGTCAAAGCCGCCCTCCCGCGCATCCTCGCGAACGTTCCCCCGGAACTCAAAGTCACTGCCCTCGCCGACCAGTCCATTTTCGTCCTCGCCTCCATCAAAGGTGTCGTGCGCGAGGCCGCCATCGCCGCCGTCCTCACCGGCCTCATGATCCTGCTCTTTCTCGGCAGCTGGCGCAGCACCCTCATCGTCTGCATCTCCATCCCGCTCTCAATCCTCGTCTCACTCTCCGTCATGAACCTCCTCGGCATGACCATCAACGTCATGACCCTCGGCGGTCTCGCCCTGGCCGTCGGCATCCTCGTCGACGACGCCACTGTCGAAATCGAAAACACCCATCGCAACATCGCCATGGGCAAACCCCTCATCCGCGCCGTCCTCGACGGAGCCCAGCAGATCGCTGTCCCCACCTTCGTGGCCACTCTCTCCATCTGCATCGTCTTCGTCCCCGTCCTCCTCCTGACCGGCACCGCGAGCTACCTCTTCACCCCTCTCGCTCTCGCCGTCGTCTTTGCGATGACCGCCTCCTACCTCCTCTCCCGAACGCTCGTCCCCACGATGATGGCCTACCTGCTCGGCAAAGAGATGGCGATGCACCGCGAAGGCGACCATCGCCGCGGCCTCCTCGCGGCCATGCACCGCATCTTCAACTCGCTGTTCGAAAAACTCCGCTATCGCTACATGGGCCTGCTCAACTGGTCCCTCGACCATCGCGGCCGCGTCGCCATCGCCTTCATGGCCTTCTTCATCGCCTCCCTCGGCCTCGCCACGCTTATCGGTCAGGACTTCTTCCCCGCTGTCGATTCCGGCCAAATGCGCCTCCATGCCCGCTGCGCCCCCGGCACGCGCATCGAAGAAACCGAGGCACGCTTCGTCGCTCTCGAACATGAGATCCGCTCGGTTATCCCCGCCTCTGAGCTGGAGATGCTCATCGACAACATCGGCATCCCCAACAGCTGGCCCATCATCGCCCAGGGCGACAATCCCACCATCTCCGCTGCTGACGGCGAAATCCTCATCTCCCTCAATCACGAAAAGCATGGCCCCACCCGCGACTACGAGGTCCTCCTTCGCAAGCGCCTTCGCGAGAAGTTCCCCGACATGAGCTTCTTCTTCCAACCCGCCGATATCACCAGCCAGATCGTCAACTTCGGGCTCCCCGGGCCCATCGATCTCCAGATCGTCGGCCGCAACGTCGACGCCAATTACAAAGTGGCGAAGCGCATGGCCGAACGCATCAGCCACATCCCCGGCACGGCCGATGTTCATGTCCACCAGGTTGTCGCCCAGCCTGAGATCCGCGTCAACGTCGATCGCGCCAAAGCCTCTCAACTCGGGCTCACCCAGCGCGACGTCACCAACAACATGCTCATCTCGCTCACCGGCAGCGCCACGGTCGCTCCCAATTACTGGATGAACTGGTCCAACGGCGTCAACTACAACATTGGCGTCCAGACCCCTCAGTACCGCAACGACTCCATGGACAACCTCCTCCGGACCCCCATTGCCCCCGCCTCCAGTAACGTGCTGACCAATGCTCCGAACTCCCCAATCGGAGCTTCGCCCGCCAGTTCATCACAGGCCTATGGCAACCCTGGCGCGATGTCCGGCAGCACCCAGCTGCTCTCCAACCTCGTCAGCGTGAACCGCGCCAATACAGCGGTCATCATCAATCACTACAACGTCTGGCCCGTCTTCGACGTCTACGCCAATATCGACCGCCGGGATCTCGGCGGCGTCGGCTCCGAAGTCCGCCGCATCATGGCCGAAGAAGAAAAGAAGCTCCCCCGCGGCACCACCTTCAACCTCCGCGGCCAGGTCGAGACCATGCAGTCTTCCTTCTACCGGCTTACCCTCGGCATGATCTTCGCCGTGGTCCTCGTCTACCTGCTCATCACCGTCAACTTCCAGTCGTGGGTCGACCCGTTCATCATCCTGATGGCCCTCCCCGGCGCCATGGCCGGCATCCTGTGGATGCTCTTCATCACCCACACCAGCCTCAGCGTCCCGTCTCTCATGGGCTCCATCATGTGCATCGGGGTCGCCACTGCCAACTCCATCCTGATGGTCACCTTCGCCAACGATCTCCGCGCCGTCATGCCCGACGCCCGCGAGGCCATGCTCTCGGCAGGCTTCGCCCGGATGCGCCCCGTCCTGATGACCGCCACCGCCATGATCCTCGGCATGCTCCCCATGGCTCTGGGCCTTGGTGAAGGCGCCGAACAAAACGCCCCCCTCGGGCGAGCCGTCATCGGAGGCCTCATCTTCGCCACCGGTACAACCCTGTTTCTCGTGCCCATCATCTACACCTACCTGAGAACTCATCCGCCCGTCGACCATCAACAGCAACTGGCCGAGCGCGAAAGAGAGGGCGACTATGCAGGCGCCTGAGTCCCCGAATAGCTACTGGAAGCCCTCGTCTATCACTATTTGGGCGCTCTTCCTCGCTCTCATCATCCTCATCGCCATAGCCTTCTTCTCCGGCTACCTCCCGCTCCAGGACCGTCGCCACGTCATCGCCGCCGAAGCCCGCGAAGAGCAGCAGGCCATCCCCCGTGTCGAAACCGTCACCGTGGCCCGCTCCGACCGCAAGTCCGGTCTCACCCTTCCCGGCAACATCCAGCCCATCGCCGAAGCGCCCATCCTCGCCCGCGCCGACGGCTACATCATACTACGACTCGTCGACATCGGCGATCGCGTTAAAGCCGGCCAGCCCGTGGCTGAAATCGAAGCTCCTGAACTCTCGGACCAGATCAACCAGGCCAAAGCCGTCGCCCTTCAGGCCCAGGCCGGCATCGATCAGGCGCAGGCCAATTACCAGCAGGGCAAGACCGAACTCGACCTCGCCAAACTCACCGCCGACCGCCTCTCCAGCCTCGCCGGCAAAGGCGCCGTCTCACGCCAAGACAACGACCAGGCCCAGGCTCAGTATCAAGCCCGGCTCGCCTCCGTCCAGTCCCTCGACAAAGCGATCGCCGTCCAGCGCGCCAACCTCGCCGCTGCCCAGGCCAGCGTCGCCCGCCTCGAAAAGATGCTTGGCTATCAAGTCGTCCGGGCCCCCTTCGATGGCGTGATCACGGTCCGGAACGTCGAGACCGGCGCGCTCGTCACCACCGGTACCACCCTGCTCTTCCGCATCGCACAGGTCAACACCCTCCGCACCTACCTCAACGTGCCCCAGAACTTCGCTAGTTCCGTGAGGGAGGGTCAGGCGGCACTCATTACCGTCTCCAACCTGCCCGGCCGCCAGTTCAAGGGCACCGTCGCCCGCACCTCCAACTCGCTCGACCCCGCCAACCGCACCCTGCTCGTTGAAGTCCATCTCCCCAACCCAGGCAACGAACTCCTGCCCGGCATGTACGCTGAGGTCGAACTCTCCAGCGTCCGCGCCGACCCGCCCGTCATCGTACCCAGCGAAGCCCTCATCGTCCGGGCTGACGGCACACAGGTCGCCACCGTCCGCCCCGACAACACCATCCACCTGCAGAAAATCACCCCAGGCCGCGATTACGGCGACCGCCTCGAAGTCCTCCGCGGCCTCGAACCCGGTGACACCGTCATCGCCAACCCCGGTGACGTTTCAGAAGGCATGAAGATCGACCCCGTTCACGGCAAACCTCAGGGAGCCATGCCGTAGACCCGCACGATGTCCCTCAGCGTCACCACCCCGCGTTGTACAACGGTCCGGCACTCCTGTTGACCCGCCTCCCGTTTACTTCCGAAGGTGCAGCAGGGCTCACGCAAACGTCTCGATGCGTTTGCGGCAGGTGGCGAGCACGTGATTGAGCAGCTCTTCTGACGCCTTGCTGTAAGTGATTGTTTTAGGCAGAACAATTCCGTCAAGAGCGGCACCCATCCGTCGCAGCACATCGTCTATCGCCATATACGCGTCACCGGCCCTTATACCGGCGGTCGCCGCAAACACGCGGAAATCAGCGCGTCGCAGGTTGTCATCCTTGCCGTTGAGCTTGAGTGCCATGCGGTCATGTTTGAGATTGGGAAAGACTCGCGTCGTCACGGCATCATATAGCGGCGCCATCCGCACGCTTCCAAACTGGCTCTCGCCGGGCGCCGCGATCTTGAGTAAGGCTATGTTCTTGAGATGCATGTCGCCATCGGCGACCAGCCATGCGAAGAGCGTGCGCTTGAGGATCATGATGAGGTCTTCCTCTGGCTCTGATGACAGGGGGCGGACGGCGCGCGCGACCCGTTCCATGGTTCCGCTGTATTTAGCTTCAGTGGGCAGGTCAAGCACGGAACATAGATCTTCGAGCGCCAGCATTCTTTGGTCTTCCGGCATCTCCCGAATGTCGAAGCGCTCTACGACGAGTGCCGGCGGCATGTCATCTGGCATGCCAATCAGCGCAACCGCCGGCGTCTCGAAGCCCGCTTTGCGGCCGAGCGCCATGACGACCCATTCGACCAGCGGCAAGCCTCCATAGCCGCTGGTCCCTGCCGGCTTCAGGATATGGGTGAACGGCTTGCCCGTGCTGGGAGACAGGACCCCTTCCGGATCGAGATACATTGGTGCCTTGATCTGAACGCCTGACAAGCGGGGCGTATCCGCACGCTCGTAAATCTGCGCGAGATTGCGTTCGAAGCTGGTCTCGATTTCATCGCGGCCCGGTCCAGCATACTGCCCGGTGAACGCACCATCCCTGGTGTATTTAACTAGTCGGGTCAACAGAATGTCCTGCGGCAGTTCCTCCAGTTCGGCTTCACGCTCTACGACGGTTATATTCGACATGTAGCGTTTGCCCGACCGGAGCAGCGCACGCTCGTCCTTGCTCTTGAGAACGTTTTCGAGCCAGCCCTCTGGGAGCAGGGAGATGATAAATGGCGGCAGTCTGCCGGGCGTGGTCTGCCGGACGAGCGGCGGCCCGGCACGGTCGGCTGGCTGCCAACGCCATTCGAAGCCGTCGTGAGTCAAATGGCCCAATTTCACGCCATGCCAGGCTACGATTAGGTCGAGCGCCGCCTCATTCCTGACGGGAGTGGCGCTTGGCCGATGGCGGAGATAACGCTCAGCAAGCTCTCCTTCTCGAGTCCATTCGTTTTCGCGGGCGAGAGCCCAGAGCGCGTCCGCAGCGGCCTTCGCGCTGCCATATTCCTCGACCAGGCGGCTGGCGATCATTGTCCGCAGGTCTTCGCTGATTGAGGCCGCGTGCTCGCTCCGCAGGCGAAAGGCTTCCAGAAAGCGCTGACGGACCGAGGAAACGCTGACGTGGAATTCGCCCATGCCGTCATCGACGACAGCGTCTCCGAGGGAGGGCTTTTTTGGCGCTTCGTTCTGGATGATCTCCAATTGTCGGATGCGGGTGCGCTGCTTGCGCCGCGCGCTCAGAAACAGCCGCCCGTCGCGCGTCGGCCCGAGCAACGCGGCACTCGCCCCCGACAGGTAAGCCTGCGGGTAAAGATATCTGGCTATCCGGACGGCGTGTTTGAGGACGGTCGCATCGACGTCGTCGGTCGCATCGACGTAAATCCCGCGCATAAGCTGGATGAGCTTGCCCGTCGCTGCCAGGTAGTGGCTGCGGGTCTTGTCCAGAGTCTCGCCAACAAGGTGGAGGGGCATATTTTAACTTTCGCGTACCTCAGGTACGACTAAGTTATTATTTCACCCGCACAACGCTCCGGAAGTTTATCTTCCCGTTCCTGAGGTACGAGAAGGTTGAATTCGCCACACAACGGCCCTTCCATCAACCGGGAGACTCGCCGGGACAAACGTTATCTCGAACGAGCCATTTGCCTAACCACAAACCATTGTCCGTGTTCGATGTCCGACTGACTACGAAAGGCGTCATGTGCGCGCTTAGCGACTCGGTGCCCGTCTGCGAACTGCCAAGTCCCGGAACGGAGCCGAACAACGACTCGTACAGGAAAACGTATGGATTCGAAACCTTTCTGACAACGGACAGGAACGGTTCAGCCGCTCCGGCGATCGACTACGCGAAGACGCTTAGCCAGCCGATATCGGTGGAGAAGCACTTTTCGCCGGCTTTCTACACCGAACTGTGAGGTCTGAGCTACAGCACGATCCTCCGTTGGTTTCAGGACAAGCCCGGAGTTCTGAAGATGGGGTCCGAGCCCGGGAAGGGAGTCGTAGGCGGGCACAACTGCGAATCCCATCCTCGCTCGCTATGAAGGAATAGCGGAGAGGTCGAAGTAGAGATGCTCTCCCTCTGGCGCCGGCATACCAAGAGCTGTCAGTTCAGGGAACGAGGTCGGGCCTGGACTAAATGCAAGTGCCCGATCTGGGTCGACGGCGAGGTAAACGGGAGCGCATCCGTTCGCAGTACGGATACCTATGACTGGAAGATGGCCGGACGGCGGGCTGCAGACTTCGAGGACGCCAACGCCGGTGGCCGAAAACGTAAGCTGCTGCCGGAGGCTGTCGCGTGCTTCCGCTTCCCTACAGGCTCAGGAGTCCACCAAACGAATTCAACCAGCCGATTGGCCAGACCGGGGAGGTCCTCGCGCGCAACCTCGCGGTTGCGATGCGGTCACACATTTTGAAGCCTTAGTTGAGGGCTATTACATCCTTCAACCCGCCAGCATGATCACCGGCGTACTAAAGGGACCTCACGCCTACAAGAGAACGAACCTTCGACTTGACTCAACTTCGATCAAGGCGTCCGCGACACATATCTCGACCGGATCTCCTCCAATGTGCGAAGCCTTAATCCGAAGTTCAACACCGATCGGCCCGCGCAGCGGAGAGCGTTTCGCGAAAGATCCCTACGCAGGGAGTTGCCAGCCCACCCTCACACTGACGGGGATGACTGAGTTG
>JAOAPO010000124.1 GCA_025462945.1 Bryobacterales bacterium | reverse complement strand
CAACTCAGTGATTCGGCCGAGGGCAATCTCGAGGGGGTCGATCCAGAGGACATCATCGAACGGCCCGAATCGGTCTTTCGCGAGCGTAGAACCCATGATCCCCGGCAGGATGAGAACGCGCGGGCCTCCGCGTACGGACCGCGTTGAAGCTGCCCTGGCGAGATCCCGGAGCTGCGTGTAGGCTTCCGGCCCGTAGTAGTCTTCGAGTGCCCCGCGAGCTTCGCCGGTCAGGAGAAACCGCTCGAGCTTTTCGTGCGGCATATCGAAACCGGAACGGGCCTCGCTGGCGCCGGGAGTCGCGAGTTGAGCTCTTGGCGCTTTGGCCTTTGGCTTGGCTGACGCTTTTTCTTTGCGGGGCATTTGGGACGATTTACTTTCGCGTGCGCTTGCTGGCCGGCGCCGCTGTCTTCGTTGCTTTCTTCACAGCGACGGTCTTTTTCGGATAGATGGTTGCGGCGAACTTCGAATCGGAGCGGTCGATATCCTTGCCGCCGACGATCGGCTTGCCATCCTTCGTGAGCTGCGCCGGAATCTGATAACACATGATGGAACGAGGATCCGCGGCAGTAGACATGAGCGCGGATTCTTCGATCGGCGTGAGCACCTGCGCAATCACTTCCTCTTCGGTCCACCCCTGCGTGGCCATGAAATAGTCGATGGTCTTCTGGCGGTCCAGCTTCTCGACGAGTGCACGACGCATATGCTCGTGCGGGAAGCCCAACGTGTGGCCAGTTTCATGCCGGACCACCCGGTGGTACTCGGACTCGGGTGTCTCCATGCTGAACGCCTCCAGGTTCATGGTGGCTTCGTTCTTCTTGATGCTGAGGATATCCGTGCCGACGTACGACCAGTAGCCCCCATCCTGGCCGCCGGCTCGGGCGATGCGGACTTGCGGATCGGTGTTCGATGCCGTGAACTTCACGTTGGCCGTTTCGGCCCAGGCATTCATGTGCAGCAGGATTCGCTTCCGAAGGTCAGCGGGTGGATTATCCAGAAAGCTCACGGTCAGCTTCACTCCGCCGATGCCCCAGTACTTCTTTGTCAGAACCGCAATGCGTGCGGGAGTGGCCCGAAAGCCGGGAACCAGCAACGCCAGGTGTTCCAAAGGAGGATGATTATGCGGGTTGATTTCAACAGCCTTGCGAGCGGCGACGATCAACTGCGAAGCAGGTAAGCTCTTCGGCGAACAGACGATCACGTTTTTCATTTCGTGTCCTTTCAGAACAACGTCAGGAACTCAGTCTACTGTTTTTTCGAGAAAGAACAAAGCGAGATGATGAGTGACAACAGCATTTTGGCGTCGGTCCTCACATTGAATAATATGGTTTGATGACAACGCCCTTTTTGCAGGAATCCGTTTCGCTCCTGACGCGAACTCCTGCAACGCTCGACGCCCTTCTGCGCGATTTGCCGCATGCGTGGACCGCTGCGACCGAGAGTCCAGGCACGTGGAGCCCTTACGACGTGCTTGGGCATCTGATTCACGCTGAGACGGCGGACTGGATGCCCCGCGTGCGCATCATTCTGGAGCACGGGGTAAGCCGTCCCTTCGATGCGTTCGATCGTGAAGCGCAGTTTCGGCAGACCGAGGCGAAACCCCTGGAGGATTTGCTGGACGAGTTCGGCGCGTTGCGGCGGAATAGCCTGGTACAACTCGAAGCGCTTCAACTGAAGCCTGCCGATCTTGAACGCCAGGGAACACATCCAGCACTGGGCAATGTAACGCTTCGGCAACTCCTCGCTACCTGGACGGCTCACGACCTTGCGCATATCCTGCAAATCAGCCGCGTGATGGCGAGACGTTACCGGGACGAAGTTGGCCCCTGGGCGGAGTATCTGTCGGTTATGAAATAGGCACCAGAGCTACCTGCCGCCCGCCACGTCGATGAATGTGCCGGTGGTGAAGGATGCCGCGTCTGACAGGAGCCACAGGATCGCCTCCGCCACTTCTTCAGGCGTGCCACCCCGCTTCATCGGGACGAACTCTTTACCCGATCTACCCTGCCCGGCTCTCCACCACTCGCGTGCATTTCGGTGTAGATGAACCCGGGACGCACGCCGTTGACGCGAATGCCTTCTTCTGCAACCTCGCGGGCGAGACCGATGGTCAACGTGTCGAGCGCGGCTTTTGAAGCAGCGTAGTCAACATATGCCCCTGCCGCCCCGAGCCGCGCTGCCAACGAAGAAACGTTGACGATCGAGCCGCCGCTGCCGCCTGTCTCGTGGACATCCGGCGGACGGCATGGCGCGCACAGGCGAAAGCCCCAAAAACATTCGTCGCAAACACGCGTCGGAGTCGCTCTGTGGTCATGCTATCGACACGCATTTGCGTTTCGAGTATCCCGGCATTGTTGACGAGCGCACACAAGGGGCCGAAGGTTCGATCGCACGCCTCGAGTAGCTGGCTGACGTCATCATCCACGGAGACATCGGCCTGGACGGCAACCGCGTGACCGCCTTGCGCCGCAAGCTCTTCAATCAGTTTTTCGGCGTCCTCACGTCGGCTCCGGAAGTTGATACAGACAGCGTAACCGTGCCGCGCTGCCAAGCGGGCTGTCGCGGCGCCGATCCCGCGACTTCCACCAGCTATGAGAATCGGTTTCACGTGAGCCGATTATACGGGTGTTGCTGGTCAACTCAGGGCGTCCGCTGCCTGCCTGCGTTCTGCAGATTCGGAGCAGAGAGGTCATCGGGAGAAACGTCCGGATTTCGGTTCTGGGCAAAATGATGCGTTAACTTGTCCCGAACCTGCTGTTCACTCGACGAGGGCGACAGCCAGACCGGGGGAAAGTTTGACTTGCGTCCATCAACGGTGCTGGCGACGATGTAGTACCCCTCGCCGTTGTCCGCGATTTCGACGTCCTCCCCCTGCAGCAACTCGGCGGCTATGGTTTCAATCCTGGTTAAGATTTCGCTCGACATGTTGAGAACCCGAGCAACCGAGGTTCCGCCTCACGCTTTGGCTACTTGCGTGCAATACAGGACTGCAAAGGTAATAAATGAAACTAAACAGGAACGCTGTAGTTACGTTAGCTATCGTTTGCGGTAGCAGTCTGTATGCGCAACCGGGCTATCAAAGAAATGCTTCGATGGTCGGGGGCGGCAACGCAGAGTTTGGAAAGTGCACCATTGAGGTGGTGGTGGACGGAATGGCAGACGTTGAAATTCGAGGAAACACGGGCGTTTTTCGAAATGTGGTGGGACAACCTGCCCAGTGGCGTCGCTTCGAATGCTCCTCGCCGCTGCCGCAGAATCCGGTGAACTTCAACTTCGCCGGAGTCGATGGACGGGGCAGGCAGAGTCTGATTCGCGATCCGCGCAATGGCGGCGTGGCTGCAGTGCACATCGAAGATACAGCGGGCGGGTCAGAGGGCTACACGTTCGACCTGACGTGGGGAAATCGCGGCAGTAACAACCAGCCCGGAAATGTGGTCGATAACCGGGGTAATTACCCTGCCGGCAACAGCCGCGACCCGCGCTACGACCAGAATCAGAACGATCAGCGATATCGTCCAAACTACCGCGACAGCGACTACTATCGCCGATACAATCACGGGTTTGCCTCAGACGAAGCCGTACGCGTTTGCCAGAACGAGATCGAACGCCAGGCTTTGACGCGGTTCCGCAGGGCTGATGTTCATTTCGACCGCGCCCGGCTCGATGACGGACCCGGACAGCAGGACGCCGTGGTGGGCATCGTCGACATTCACCGGCAGCGGGGTACCGAACGGTATCGTTTCTCGTGCGCCGTGGACTTCAATTCGGGGCGCGTTCGAACCGCGACCCTGGATGCTTCACCGTTGAACGACCGAGACCGCTAAGAAGGTGTCGGCTGATCTCGCGCAGGGTTGTGAACCTGTGCGAGATTAGCGGTATGAATGAAGAACGGGGAGTTCAGCCAGAGCGACTCGTCGCCCCTCTCACGGGACTGGTCCCCATGCTCCCCGTTCAAAGTGTGGAACGCTCGGCGGCGTTTTACGCGCTGCTGGGCTTTGCAGTCGGTAACCGCGTACCGGCGACGGGTGAAATGGGCTGGGCCTGGCTGTACGCGCCGAATGTTCTGGATTGGCGCCGCGGTCCGAACCTCATGCTGACCTGTAGCGAGTGCATGGTGGAGCCGCCGTCACAACCGATCCTTTTTTATCTCTATGCGACGGATCTGGTTGCTCTGCGTGACGAACTGGTGCGGGCCGGGCAGAATCCCGGAGCCATCTGCTACCCGGCTTACCTGCCCCGCGGCGAATTCAAGCTCTCAGACCCTGACGGATATCAACTCATGCTGGCGCAGTCCGACAAAGATACTCCGTAGAGACCCGTTCCGGCCCCGGAAGTGCAGAAGAAGACGCGAGGAGTATTCAGCATGAAAGACAGCGCAACCGAGAAAGTTGAAGGCACGGCACACACAGTTAAAGGTGCGGTGAAGGAGACCGTTGGCAACGTCACGAATAATCCCGATCTGGAAGCCGAAGGCGCAGCAGAACGCGTAGAAGGCAAAGTTCAGAAGAAGGTCGGCGACGTCAAGAAGGTCTTCGACAAGTAATTTACTGTAAACCGATCCCCGGGTGTTGAGCCTGGGGATCGGTCTTGTTCAAACGCGGGAAACATTACCGACGGCCGCGACGGCCCGGCGAAAAACTTCGCACCTTACGTGCTGGCGGTTTCTCGAGAGGCTTTGGCGCGCTCACGGCAGCCGAAGAGCTAATCACGCCGTCATCGGCTATCAGTCCCAGCGGCTGCGGCAGCGGGGGAACATCCTGATACTCGATCTTGATGTTGAGCATCTTTTCGATGCCGCGGATGTCAGCACGTTCCATCGGCAGCGCGAATGTCCACGACGAGCCACGCGCGCCGGCCCGACCAGTGCGGCCCACGCGATGGATGAAGTCTTCGGGAACCTGCGGCAGATCGTAGTTCACAACGTGGGCAATGCCATCCACGTGAATGCCCCTGGCTGCGACGTCAGTGGCCACAAGAACGCGGAATGCCCCGTCTTTGAAGCCCTGCAGCGCCTGATTGCGTTCCGACTGCGTCCGATCGCCGTGAATCACCGTGGACGAAATGTTTGCCCATGACAGGAACTTCGCGAGACGATCGGCACCGGAACGTGTCCCGGTAAAAACTAATACGGAGCCCTGTTCAGTGCGCAACAAATGCAGCAGCAGATCGAATTTCGACCGCTCGGAGATCTCGAAGCAATAAAGATCGACCTGCTCAGCGGGACGAGTCGAGGCGCCGATCTCGACCCGAACGTGGTCGCGCACGTAGGAGTGAACCAGGTGGGCAACTGAACTCTCGATGGTGGCCGAGAAAAGCATTGTCTGGCGCTTCGAAGGAAGCTTATCCAGAATCATCCGGAGGGAAGGCAGAAAGCCCATGTCGAGCATGCGGTCGGCTTCGTCCAAAACGATCATTGCGGTTTCGGAGAGGTTGATAATCCGCCGGTCGATGTAATCGCAAAGCCGGCCGGGCGTCGCGATCACAATCTCCGCACCCTGCGCCACATCGCGAAGCTGGCGCGCCTCGCTCATGCCGCCTACGACGACAGCCGTGGTGATGCGCGTACCCGGCGTGAGTTCGCTGATGGCTTCTTCAATCTGGATAGCAAGTTCGCGCGTGGGGCTGAGAATTAAGGCCTTGATGCTCTTGCTGCGCGGCATGGCGAGCAGTGCTTCGAGGATAGGAATGGCGAAAGCGAGCGTCTTACCGGTGCCCGTCTGCGCAGTGGCGACAACATCGCGCCCCGCCATCAACGGCGGAATCGCCTGCGCCTGCACGGGAGTTGGTATAACGAAGTTGTTCTTTTCGAGGTTCGCCCGCAGCTCGGGGCGGAGGTTGAGCTCTGAGAAATGAGTCATTACGCGATTCGGATCATCCGGTTCTGCACCCGTTGACGGCCTTGACAGCTCCCGTCGGGCGGTGTACCTCATTTTACCGCACCGCGTAGGTCCATGTGATCGTGTCCTAATAAGCACGATTATGCCGGGACTGTTATCATCGGCGGAGCCCCAATGAGTACATTCGCCCCGACCGTGAGACGACTCGCTCCAGGCACCCGTATCGAGGCAATCGATGTCCTGCGTGGCCTGGTCATCATTATCATGGCGCTGGATCACGTACGCGACTACTTCCATGAGAGCGGCTGGGCTTACGATCCCCTGGACCCGCGGTTTACGACCCCTCTTCTTTACCTGACTCGCTGGATCACCAATTTCTGCGCACCGACCTTCGTCCTTCTGGCCGGAGTGTCGGCATGGCTGCAGGCCGCGAAGGGCAAGGATACGAAAGTTCTATCAGGCTTTCTGCTAAAGCGTGGTTTGTGGATTGTCGCGCTGGAGTTGACGGTAATCAGCTTCGCGTGGTCGTTCTCCATCCCGCTGCTACCGTTTCTCCAGGTGATGTGGGCCATCGGGTGGTCGATGGTCGTCCTCGCCGGACTTGTTTGGCTGCCGAGGGTGGTCGTGTTGAGTCTCGGCATCGCGGTCATCACGCTGCACAACCTACTGGACCCGATCCGATCCCAGTCATTCGGTGTGTTTGCCCCGGTCTGGATCATGCTCCACGACCCAGGCCCACTTTTACGGAACGGCAGGCCCGCAGCTCTTGTTCTTTATCCGTTGCTGCCGTGGGCCGGCCTCATGGCATTCGGCTACGGGCTCGGCGCGGCGTTTCTGTCCCCGAAGAAGGACCGAATTTTGGCTTGCCTCGGTGCGGGCATGATTGCCCTTTTCATCGTGCTGCGACTACTCAACGGGTACGGCGATCCAATCCCGTGGTCGGTTCAGACCGATGCGGTTCGATCACTGATGGCATTCTTCAGGCTTCAGAAGTACCCCCCATCCCTGATGTTTATCTGCGCCACCGTGGGTCCGGCCCTGCTGACCGTCGTTGCGTTCGAGCGCCTCAGGGGACCGGTCGCCGCCTT
>JAOAPO010000109.1 GCA_025462945.1 Bryobacterales bacterium | reverse complement strand
GGCCAGGCGTTCGGCCCGCAGCCGCCAGTTTTGGTTCAGCAGAATGCCACCGACAGCGAAGCCATCTTTCATCGGGCCGTTGAATCGATACCCGACGCGGAGGACCTGAACCGACGTGGAGGTGGCTTTCCATTTCGCGGCGTCGTAGTTCCCGTCACCGCTGAGAAGAAAGCCTGGGACTTCATAGCGTCCCGACCCGAAGGCGACCTGGAAGCCGTTGCGAAGCGACAGATTTACAATGCCCGAGTAGCCGGGGAGGGCGTAGGCGAGAGCGTCGGCTTCGATGGCAATAGAGGCTTTGGGCGCCTCGGGCTCGGTCTGGGCGCGGGCTACCAGTGCAAAAGCGAGCAGGAGAGCGGGTGTGTTGAATGCGGTTTTCACTTGTTTTCCATGCATCGGGCTGCGATGCTCCTTCAGCTTGCGGCGAAACGAGGAAAACAGGAATGATCCGGCGCGCCAGACGCTTGACCGATTCCGCCAATCCGGAATGTGGCTCTTGTGGACAGGCGATACACTGACGGCAACATGCGAACTGCTCTTGTCGCCGTTGGCCTTTGGTTCTCTTCGCTGTCGGCGGCCCCGCGACCGGAGACAGCAGTTTTCGGGGCGTTCAGACAAATTGACCCCGGGCTCTTGCACTTTGTGCAATTGCAGCGCACCAGCGTAACGGCAGAACTTGACCTCGTTATTGCGATGGGAAGCCCTCAGGCGTTCCCCGCGGAGAATCGCTGGATATTTTGGGCTGAAGACCGGAAGATCGGCCTCTTCCTTCAAGAGAAAAACCGCGCTGAGCGCGTGTATCTGCTGGCAACTAAGTCCGGCTTCCCGGACTGTGAGGCCCGGATCGAGCGAGTCACCGCGACGGATGCGGTCATCTCGTGCCGCGCGGAGAAGTCCGAGCAGTTGCCCAATCAGAAGTGGGTCTATGACGTACGGGCTAAGAGCCTTGTCAGGCAACTCTCGTATCAGCCGTTCGCGATGTCTCGGGTGTTCTTACGGGCGGCGGGGTCAGCGAGACCGAACGGCGCCGTTCTTGTCGGTACGAACCGGCAGCGACTCATGGCGATCGAATACCACCCGGACGAGGAGCCTGCGTTTCGCGTTTTGAGCGATGCGGCGGCGGAAATGTGGACCGACCGCGTTCACGTCCTCGCCGGAACCGAAGGAATGCCACCGCGCAACGTCATTGCGATTGAGAACGACAAGGCGGCATTCCCGGCTTTGATTCCCGCGCTCCCCCGCACGACATACGATCAGTTCGCCGCAGCGCGTCCGCAGCGGGTCAAAGATGGCTACTTGCGCCAGGGTACGGAATTCACCGAATTGATCGGCCCGTGGCGCCGGCACGAGGGAAAAATCTGGTTCGGCAAGACCTTCTATGACGGCGAAGGAAGCACTGGCGTTGGTGGGTTCGGCTATCTCGATGAGAACGCAAAGAAGCTGCAATTGTTCAATCCGCCCGAGGTCGCGGACTGGTCCGTGTCAGCCCTGGACGTCACTCCGGATTTCGTTTGGATGGCATTGGTGAACAATGGCGAGTACGGAGGATGGAGCGGCGGATTGCTTCGATACGACCGTCACCGCAATTCGTCACTCAGGCTACCTCTCGAGGACATCGCGCTCCAGCTTGAGCACGTGAACGGCAAACTTCTGGCGGCTACCAATTTCGGAGTCGCCGTGGTTGAGGATGAACAGGTCAGACGCTTTTTCGTGGACCAGACAACAGACGGCAGGTGGCGAGTAGTACCGGCTACCCGCTAATCGCCCGGCTCTTTTGGACCGGAAGCTGCATCAAGGAAGGATATGTTTTCCCTGAACCTCCGCGCCCTGAAGCGGATCCTCCCTGTGGCGGCTCTCGCCGCGCCATCTTTCGTGTGGAATGCTCCTGGTCAGCAGCCGCAGTCTGGGAGCAATCCCACTCACGAGGCTCTGGCGGACGCGCTGCCAAAGGAGATCGCCTCCAAGTCAAATCCGCTCACCGAGGCCAAGATAAACCTTGGGCGCATTCTTTTTTACGACCCCCGGCTTTCCAAGGCGAACGACGTTTCCTGTAATTCCTGCCACAACCTGCAGGAGTACGGGGTTGACGGCAAGCGTGTGTCCAGCGGCCACCAGGGTCAAACGGGCAGCCGCAACTCACCGACCGTCTACAACTCCGCAGGCCAGTTTGCGCAGTTCTGGGACGGACGCGCCGCCGATATCGAAGCGCAGGCCAAAGGCCCAATCCTGAACCCGATTGAGATGGCGATGGCATCTCCTGAGGAAGTTGTGGCGAAGGTCCGGACCATCAAGGGCTATGAACCGCTGTTCAAGGCTGCGTTCCCCGAATCCAAAGACCCGGTCAGCTTCGATAACCTCGCGCTGGCGATCGGTGCGTTCGAACGCAAGCTGGTGACGCCGTCACGCTGGGATCGTTTCATGGCGGGCGAGGAAAGCGTCATCACGGCAGAAGAGAAGGCCGGGCATGAAGAGTTCGTCAAGAGCGGCTGCCCCGCGTGCCATAACGGCGTCTACATCGGCGGAGCGAGCTTTCAGCAGTTGGGCGCTCGCCACGCCTGGCCCACCGAAACCGATCTGGGCCGGCTGCAGGTGACAAAGAACGACACCGACCGCCTCCGCTTCAAAGTTCCTTCACTGCGCAACGTGGAAAAGACTGCCCCGTACTTCCATGACGGCTCGCAAGCCACGCTGGAGGATGCAGTCCGCAGCATGGGCTTCTACCAGCTCGACAAGAAACTGGACGAACGCCAGGTGAAGCAGATTGTGGCCTGGCTGAAGACTCTGACCGGCGAGATCCCAAGCGAGTACATCAAAATCCCGGAACTGCCGAAATAGATAGTCCATCGCGGCACTCTCAGTCCGCATCTGAAATTGCAGATGCGTATTCTCCTATTCAGCGGTAAAGGCGGCGTGGGCAAGACAAGTGTGGCCGCAGCAACCGGAGTTCGCCTGGCTCGGCTCGGTTACAAAACGCTGGTCATGAGCGTGGACCCGGCCCACAGCCTTGGCGATTCCTTCGACCTTGAAAACACTCTTTTTCACGGCGCGACCGCTGACCCCGTGGAGGTCCGGCCGAATCTCTGGATCTTCGAGATCAACATCCAGCGGGAGGTGAAACGGCACTGGAACGACATCGCGTCGTACATCACAGCGGTGATGCGGACTACTGGCCTGAGCGGGGTGGAGGCCGAGGAACTGGCAATCTTCCCCGGTATGGAAGAGCTCAGCGCGATGATGTACGTGAACCAGTACCGGCGCGAGAAGACTTTCGATATCATCCTTCTGGATTGCGCGCCGACGGCCGAGTCCCTGCGCTTCGTCAGCCTCCCCACTACGCTCGACTGGTACATGAAGCACCTGTTCAACTTTGAGCGCAAGCTGATCAAGGCGGTCCGCCCGGTCTTCAACAAGCTGAGCCCTGTGGAAGCGCCAACCGACGCCTACTTCGAAAACATCTCGGGGCTGTTCGGCAAAATTCAGGGTATTGACCAGGTCTTGCAGGATCCGGAGACGACCAGTGTCCGGCTGGTGACGAACGCCGAGAAGATGGTCGTTCGGGAGACTCAGCGGGCCTTTGTCTACTTCTCGCTCTACGGCCTGACCGTGGATCGCGTCATCGTCAATCGCGTGCTCCCCGCTGAGGTGAACGATCCGTTCTTCGCCGGTTCTCGAGACTCACAGCGGCGCATTCTGGGTGAGATCGAGTCGTACTTTGCGCCGGTACCGGTCTCGACGGTGCCGCTGCTGAACCATGAGGTTGTCGGGGCGGAGGGGCTGGACGAGTTTTCAGAAAGGCTCTACCCGGGCAACGAAGACCCATCCGTAGTGACCAGAACTGAGCGGCCTTACTCGTTTGCGAAGGTGGAGGATCACCATGAGGTCCGGCTGCAGATGCCGTTCGCCGCGAAGGGCGAGATCGGGCTGTTCAAGAAGGGCGACGAACTGGTGGTGGAGATCGGGACGTTGCGGCGCCACGTCGGCCTGCCGTCGAGCATGTCGGCGCTGACCCCGGTCAAAGCGAAGCTGGAAGAGGGCGTGTTGGTTGTGGAGATGAGGAGCGTGGCATGAGCGAAGAGAAGCAGCAAAACGCTGGCGGGTGCGGGACCAGCGGGTGCCTGTGTGGGGGCAACGGCCCGAAAATGACGGCCCTGCTCTCGATGATGATGCCTTCGGGGGAAGCAGGAACGCACTTTCGGCAGGCGCATATTGAGCTGCTGAAGGGTTTACGCGCGCTGATCGACCAGCGGATCGAGTCGCTGGCGCAGCCGGCGCACGGCACCAAGCTCAATGTAGACTAGGCAGGCATGAAGCTGGCTGCCTGCCTGATATCGCTAGCGCTGGGGGCAAGTGTTGCATCCGCCCAGCAGTTCGAGGTCGCGTCTGTAAAGGTTTCGGGGCCCGACAGTATTCGGGGGTCGGAGGGCGGCCCGGGCAGCAAGGACCCAACGCGTTACATCTTCGGGAGAGTCCGCCTGAGGAGCCTGTTGATGATGGCGTGGGAGATGGCGGACTTCCAGCTTTCGGGTAAGTTCGACCTCGAGCGAGATGAGTTCGACCTCGCCGCCAAACTGCCGCCAGGAACCACAAACGAAGAGTTTCGCGTGATGCTTCGGAACCTGCTCGCGGAACGATTTCACCTGAAAACGCACCTCGAAACGAGGGAGTTCCCGGTCCTCGCTTTGGAAGTCGCCGAATCAGGACAGAAGCTCCGGGAGTCGGCTGGAAAAAGCGAACCCATTCCTCGCGCGTGGCTCGATGCGGGCTTCCCGGACTTCCCACTCGACCGGCCGGCGATGACCACTCAGAATTCAAGAGCAGTCGGCAACTCGCTGCTCGTCCGCGTCAAAGGCCAGCAACAGACCCTCCAGGGACTGGGGGACCTGCTGCGGGGGTCCGCCGGTCAGCCAGTTGTGAACGCTACCGGCATGAACGGGAAGTTCGATTTCACGCTGGAGTTCGCTGTGGATACTCCGGGCGTTTTACAAAACGAAGCCATTGAAGCGCCGCCTGCCGCCAGCCTGAATGTCGCTCTGAAGCAACAGCTAGGTCTGCAGCTGGTAAGACGAAGGCTGCCGTTCCCAGTACTCGT
>JAOAPO010000040.1 GCA_025462945.1 Bryobacterales bacterium | reverse complement strand
GCCCAGCTGCCCCCGATTGCGGCTTCTTGCGATTCAGGTATAAAAGGACCAGCAATCCGATGATGAGGCGCTGAGGCGTAATCGTAAACAGCCCTAACGGAATGAAGCACTCGATCGGAATCAGGATCAGGGCGAAAGTGGCGACCGGAAGAGCATGCTCGAAGCCCCTTGACGCAGCTCTCAGCATGGCGATGACAACAATAAGATCGACTATGATGACCACAAGCACTGTTAGAATGTCTCCGGAACGTCAGGACTGAGTGACTCGCCAGGATTCTTCCAGGCGCCCCCGGAGCGCCCACACGAGGATTGCCTTCCAACGTTCTCGTGTCTCCTGGATCGCTGCCCCCGAACTAGCTTTCGCGTTAATTCTCCCCGCAAAAAGAAGCGCGAGTCGTATGCATGCCGCAGCCGCCATCGCGAAGCGGTAACCCCGCGCATAGAACCGGCCCCGCCTCAATTCAAGGAACTGTCTGATGGACTCGCGCTGACGGAGGTGCGCGAAGAAGCGCCCGCGGCTCGACGAACTGCGGCCACCGTGATGGATCACCGCGCACTCGTGTATGCAATGCAGCGCAAAGCCGGTCGCCCTCACTTTATAACTCAGGTCGAGGTCCTCGCCGTACATGAAATAGGATTCGGTGAAGCCGCCGACCTTGGCGCAAACTTCGCGCCGGGTGATAAAGAAGGCTCCGGAAACTGCTTCGACGTCTCTGTTTCCGTTCGGATCCGTCAGTATCCGATTCCCCCACAAAAAAGAACGAGGAAAGGTCTTTCTGAGAAAAGCAGAGTCCAGAACCTGGTTCACTATGGTGGGGTACGCCTGCACGCAACTGTCTTGCAGTGACCCGTCGGAGTTCAGAAGTCGGACACCGGCTGCTCCCACCAGCTCGTGCCGGTTCATATATCGCAGCACCTCGCTAAGAACATTGGATTCAAGTTCCGTGTCCGGGTTCAGGAACAGGATCAGATCGCCTTTGGAATGCGCGAAGCCGATGTTGTTTGCCCGTGCAAAGCCGACGTTGGCGCCACTTTGAATGAATCTCACTTGTGGAAAATCGGAAGCAATCTGAGCCTCGGAATCGTCCCCGGATGCGTTGTCCACCACGAGAACCTCAAAATCCACGTCACCAGTGTGCCGGTAGATGCTCGCGAGGCATTTCCGGACATCCGCCAGACACCTCCAGGTCACGATCACAATTGACAGGTCCATATGAGTTATCGGGTCTGAAGCAGTTCCGCCGAACTCCTGACCTTTTTCACAAGGCGCTGTGGCACACTAAGCCAATCGTACGCGCCGTCAAGCTTGGCAGCGAAGAACGCAGGGTCGTCATGCGTGTTGACCGGCAAGCGAGGTATGCGGAAGCGGTCAACGCCCGAATGCAATCTGCCGATCAGTGTTGAGACGCAGTCCGTGTAATTACATTTGTGAAGACTGTCATCGAGAACGGTCAGATACCGAGGGTTGTGCCCGGGGAACGCGAACGGGTGCGAAAAGTGTGTGATTTCCTTTCCGGTCTCAGCCTCAATCATGCATTTGGACTGTACGAGTTCGGTCTGCACCTGTTCGGGCGGTAGCGTCCATAGCCTGGGGTGATTCACCGTATGCGACCCAATGTCGACGCCGCAATCCGCCAATTCGCGGATCCTGCGCCACGTGAGATATTCCTCGCCGTTCACGTGTTTCGAATGGGAAGCCACTTCCGTGAAACCAGAGACGATGTAAACGGTGGCCGTGAAACCAAACCTGGCCAGAACGGGCATCGCAGTCGTATACAGATCCGCTAAGCCGTCATCGAACGTCAGGACGACCGCACGCTGAAGCTTATCTCTGGTTGGATCGAGCGCCGCATCCAGGCTGATCGTCCGGAAGCCGTGTGCCGCCAGGTACGCCATTTGCTGCGCGAACACATCCGGTGAAGTATTGGTCTCAAAATAAGCGGAACCCGATCGCTTCTCTTCCCGAATCCCGTGATACATCAAAACAGGGACCCTGTGGGATCGCTGCTTCTGAAGCTCGAGCAGAGGCTGCAGAAGCCCCAGGCTGAGCAGCCGATCGGCACGAAGCCTATTGAACATCTTGACCTCTGAATGGCTCGGGCTTGTATTCACGTCGTCGATACCAGCGGCGAACGACCGCGCGCCTCAAGGTTCCGAACACGGTGGTTACCCTACGCTGGAACGAGAGCCTCAGCCAGCTCCGCAGCAGCAGGAAATTCGTGAACCTTGGAGTCGGGATGTTGAGCATCCGCATCGCCGCCAGCCGTCCAAACAGTTCTCGCCGGCGTGACAGGAGATTGGTCTGCGCCTGCATAACGGATTCGGCACTCGAAGGCGTTAAATGAATGTAGCCAGCCTCAACGGCCTGCCTCAGGATGGATCTTCCCCGCTCAGTTCGAACAATCACAAGCGATCGTCCAGGGTCTGCGCCGGTTGGCTGGTGCCATGGGTCACCGCAAGATATGTCGGCCAGCCTTCCAAGTCCGTCCGGACACAGGTTACAACGTAGCGGTCGGAAGGAAGTCAATTTGCCCCAGGACTGTTCATAGGAGAGCGGTTCTGTGGTGACGCCGTTGTGTAAGGTCGCACGGAACACGCCCGGCCAGCCCTCGCCGCGATAACGCAGGTCTGCTACTTCCGCAGGCTCGACCCCCAGGCTCTCCAGAAGTTTGACAGTCCCGTCTGACGAGGGAGTACCGGCGCAAAAAAAGGTAAGTACCAGCCCAAGTCGTCTTCTGAGTTGTTCCCGTTCTCCACTCAGCATGGAGACCGCCGCGGCGTCGCACGGCTTACCGATGAATACGCAGGGGACGTCGCTGGCTTCGACCTCAGCCAGTCGATCGCACGGCGAGGAAGGTGCGTAGCGCGATCCCGTCCGCGACAGCAACTCGGCGCGAGTGTGGCTTTTAACCGTTGTGTTTCGCCAACCCGAATCCGGATCGCTACCCGTGTGGAGGACGAAGCCCATGTCCATTCTTTCCAGGCAGAACAGAGCCAAAGCCGTTAGCACCCCGCCCGATGACGCCTTAAATCGGATCTCAGGATCGGCCGCGTATCCTTCCCAGATTTCAGGAGCGTAGCCGAACTCCTCCTCGCCTCTTGTGTTCACGGTTCTCTTGCCTGCGATGAACTGAGCGTCCAGGTTGTATCCTGGGCAATACCGTATGCATTGCTGGCAACCACCACAGTCATGATTGAACTGCGGACGGATTCCCGTTGACTGGATGTCGATCAAGGTCACGTTTCCGGACTGGCAAGCGTACGAGCAGGCTCCACACCCGGTACAGAGTTCCCATTGGACGACGTCCTGCAGATTGCTGATTATGTTCATGAAGATCTAAGAAGTGTGACCTGTGCCGGTCATGCCCTGTAAGTAGACAAAAGGCGCCTCGCCGCGTAGCGCCAGCGAAAGGGCAGCGCTGCCGAAACACCGGCGTTCAGTCCGTGGCTTCGTAATACCCGAAGGTCGCGCAGTTTCGAGATGAGCGGCAGGTCGCGAAAACATTCTGAGAGGATCTTAGCCGTGTCACGCCTGGGGTAAAGCGAGTTCAGGGCAACACTGAGCACACCAGCCTGAAATTCCGGCTCCTGGCCCGACATGACACCGCGGCTCTTCACGTCCCGTGCGGCTGCATAAACATCTCCGAGCCTCTCTAACCAATTTGGCAGGCAGTGGGAATTCTGGATCTGGCACTTTGTCAGTGCTCCTAAACGAGTACGATACGCAGCATCCTCGATCAACTCAGTCAGGCAGTATGTGTTCCTGCTGCTGGCTAGAATCATCGAACCTTGCAGTCCAGCTGCTCCGGCCCCCATCAATTGCAGCTCTTCGTTCTGCAGTTGATATCCAATCAGCGGCAGACCGTGTATGCCCGCCTCCAGCAGTGAGGTGATGGACGCGAACGGGACGGAATCGAGATAGATGTCCGCTGCGGCGTAAAGCACCTCGTTTTCCCAGCGGACACCGACCGGCTTGATTCGCCCCTCGGTACGCAAGGATGCCGACCTCCATGCCGGGTCGTCAGGACTTGGACCAACGGCCAGCAACCGGACGTGTTGGTACCGGGAAACGATCGGTTCCACCAGTTCAAGGAAGCTAACCAATCCGGTAGCGGAGTACTTGAATGGAGTCGCTATCGTCAGCAGCACGATTTCGTCCTCGGCGTAGCCGAGAAGGCGCTTCGCCCGCCGACGTTCCAGAGCCGGCGGCGGTTCTGGAAGAGGAATCGGCAATTCGTATCCGCCCTCCGCAACGATTCCGCGACGTTCGCGCAGAAATCCTTCGTGCTGAGGGCGCAGGTGCACCATCAAATCTGTTACGCTCGCGCCGATCCAGAACGTGTGATCGGAATGATGCACATAAATCACTTTCGCCGGAACGCCTCGGGTCAACGCGAGACACGGCACGATGTCATACGGGTAAGTGTGGAGGACCACGAAATCCATGCCGTCGCACAACTCTCGAAGCTCTCGCGCCTGGGCGATCGGTTTCGATGAAGACGCACGGAGGGTCTTGATGAACCCGCCCGATTGCTCGGCGGACAACCGGAAGATCTCAGGGACGGTCGCATTGGGCGACAGGTCGCACTGTCTGGTGATGACAAACGAATGGCGGTTTTGGCGGTCAGCCTGCATCCATCGCCATGCATAACGACCGTCGCCGCCGATCGGCTTCGCGTAGCTGAGAACGTGCAATACATTCAGGCCGGTGCCGCTCCGTTGGCGCTTCTCCGGCGAAGACGGGATTGAATCGCCAATCCGGTTCAGGACGCGCTCCAAACGATTCGAACCGAATATGCCGGCCGATGCCGGGTAGGCAAGCCGTGCCGCCGCTTGCGCGAAAGCACAGGCCGAAATCTGATCGCCGGAGCTTAATCGTCTCTCCGACAGCGAAACCAACTCGCAAAAGTGCTCATATCTCTCACGAATCTCGGCCGTCGCCGCAGTTCCGCATTGGAAAAGGTCCGGCGATTCGGTCGAGGGCGGGAGGATCTTTAGTGAACAATTCATGAGAGCCGTTAACGAATTGTGAGTCTCAAGCTGCCAGGCTTGTGGGCTCGGCAGTGGGATGGAACCCGAGGCGGACCAGGATGGATCGCACACGAGGAGGGATCTCGTGCCAGCCAACCAGAGTGGCTAAAGTCTTCAGCGAATAGCGAGCGGTGACGAGCAGAATGATCGCGCCGAAGATCACAGCCCATAATGCATTCGTCACAAGCGCGCAGTACACCACCAGGATCGCTCCAAGGTACAGCGACATTGTCCGCAGGTTCTCAGCAGACCAGCGAAATCCTGTGAGCTTGCGGACCAGCCAGTAATTTAAAAAAACCTGGAATAGATATGCTCCGAAAAATGCCATCCCGGCTCCCCTGATGCCGATCGTAGGAACCAGGAGCAGCGCGAGACCAACGTGGACCACCGTCCAGCTGCACTCGGTCAGAATCAGCAGGTTTTGCCTGCCTTTGGCCATGATGATGTATCCGATCGGCCAGCTGACCGTTCGCATTGCAACACCCATGCACAACCAGCGGAGCACATCAACGGCTCCCGCGAACTTCGGGGCATAGATCGCTGAGAGCACGGAAGGCGCAAATACCAAGGTGCCGATAACCCCCGGGCCCGCGAGTAGCATGCCGACTCTGGCCTGTTCATTCACAAGCCTGTTGCATTCCGAGTGATTCTCCGCGTGCGCGGCCAGTCTCGGATAGAAATCGGCGCCCATAGCCTGAAGAATCGTGCTGAGGTACAGGCCGGCCAGGGTCCAGGCCGCCTGATAGAGACCAACTGCCGATAAGTCAATGGAGCGCATGAGAATCAGGCGGATTACATAGGCGCTGCCCATCATCAATAGTCCGCTCATCATGAATGCCGATCCCAGTTTCAGCAAGGCCCTGGTTTCCGCAACGACTGCCGAAATCGAAACCTTCGGACAAATGATTTTGATTTTGCGGCTGTAGTACCAGGAGCAGGCGAGTGTTGAAGCCGAAACGAGAACAAGTGAATACACCAGGCCACCGTCTCTCCACAGGTACAGAATCGGTATTGAGCCGACCGTGCCAAACAAAGAACCGAGAACGCTCATTTTCGCCAGGTCGGATATCCGCCTCATGCCCTGGATGAGTGCGGCCTGACCCGCCGACAGCAGGTTAAGCAGTACGCAGAAGGAAAGGACCCAGACTGCGGACTGGTATTTCGTCGAGCCAAACGTCAGCCGCGAAACTGGCCTGGAAACGAGAACCAGGATGAGCGCGCCGGTCAGTCCGAGTACCACCGAGGTCCGCCGAACGACCGCCGCCGTAAATCCGACTCGTCCTTCGTCACCGGATTCCGAAGCTGCCGCAATCTGGCGAACACCGCTACTGCTGACTCCCATGCCCGCGATGCTCTGGGTAAAGCTGGAAACAGAGAGAAACATGCCTGCCAGGCCAAATCCGCTCGTTCCCAGAAGCATCGCCGTGATCTTATTTCTGGCCAGGCCGATCACGATGTTCAGCGCAGACGACCCGCCAACCCACGCGGTTGAGCGGAGAATCTGGCCGTAAGAGTTGGGCGTTTTGGTGCTCATATTTTCCGGCACGGCGGGAGTGACTACAGCTGGCATCTCGTTTCGTTTGCCGGGAAGCCTATGGCCTGTGCGTTGCCTGTTCGATGCACTCAATGACGCAGGCTTGATCGTCGTCGCTCATGTCGTGGAACAGCGGAAGAATGATCGTCGAATCCGTGATCCGGTTTGTCACCGGCAGCTTCTCATCCCAACTGGCCTTCAGGTAGGCTTTCTCCCGGTGAATAGCCATGATGCCTCGGCGTGATGAAATCCCTTGTTCGAGCAAGTGCAACATGAGTTGGTCGCGCGTGACGGGCCCATGAGGCAGCACCCGTACCATGTACGACTGGAAATTATGGCGCCCACTGGTAGCTTCCACGGGCGCAACCAGCCAGTCGACCCTGGACAGAGCTTCCGTGTACCGGAGCGCCAGTTCACGGCGCCGGGAAATCATTGACTCCAAACGCCCAAGTTGCACCAGGCCCATGGCCGCCTGAATGTCCGTCATTCGGCAGTTGTAGCCTACTTCATCGTACGTTTCCACCATTAATTTCCTGGCGTTGTGGCGGTCCAGGTCGGAGATGCTCATCCCGTGCTGTCGCATTCGCCTGAGCCGTTCCGCCAGCAACGCATCATCGGTCGTGATCATTCCACCTTCGCCGGTTGTCAGGATCTTCCGTGGGTGGAAGCTGAAGCATACCGACAAGCCGAACGGCGATCCGATCTTTCGCGAACCGTGCATTGATCCCGCAGCACAGGCTGCATCTTCCACTACGACCAGGTTGTGGCGGCGCGCCAGTTCTGAAATGGCGTCCATGTCGGCGGGAAGACCGATTTGATGCACAACCAGAATGGCCTTTGTTTTGGGGGTGACAGCGGCCTGAATGCAAGCCGGATCGATGTTGAATGTAGATTGGTCAACGTCCACGAATACAGGCACCGCTCCCGCGTGGACGATTGCGTTCGCCGTGGCGATGAACGACAGGCTCGGACAAAGCACTTCGTCCCCGGCCTGCACGCCGGCACCAATCAGGGCGAGGTGCAACGCCGTCGTGCAGGACGACACCGCAATTGCGTACGCTGCCCCGGCATACTCGGCAAAGGCATGTTCGAAGCGGGCCACCATTGGACCCTGGCTGACCCAACCGGATCGAAGAGCCCCGACAACTGCCTGTTCCTCAGCTTCCGTCAACGACGGCCGCGCCACGGGCACGCTTCGCACTGGCCTTGAAAGAACCATACTCATTACGCCTCCACCGCTACAGCAGTTGTCTTATCCATGGCCGCTTTCCACGCAACCAGACGGCGCAATCCTTCTTCCAGCGCTATCGTGGAACGGAAGCCGATACTCTCGGCTGCCCGGTCAACCGATGCCCGCCTCGACTGAACGTTGGCAACCACGCGAGCCGGACGATGCTCGGGTTGAAGACAGGATGCGGTCACCCGAAGAAGGCACGCCGCCAGCTGGGTTAAGCTCGTCTGCACGCCGGTGCTCACATTCAGGCATTCGTCATCGGCATCGGAGCATGCTGCCAGGAGATTCGCCCGCGCAACATCGTCCACGTAGACGAAATCCATTGACTGGGTGCCGTCCCCGAAGATCAGAGGCGGCGTGCCTTGTTCGATCGCATTCATCCAGCGGATCAGCACTTCGGTGTAGACGCCAGCCGTGTCCATCCTCGGGCCATAGACATTGAAGTACCTCAACGCCGTGTAGCGCAGTCCGCTTGCTGTCGCGGAAGCGCGCAACATCTGCTCGAGCGCGATCTTGCCCGCGCCATACATTGTCCTGTTGTTGAACGGATGCTCTTCATCAATGGGCAAATAGGATGGTTCTCCGTAGACGGAGGCGGAAGAGGCGGCGATCAGTTTCCGAACTCCGTGCTTAACCGCGGATTCGATCACGTTGTAGCTGCCGTCAAAGAGCACTTCGAGCGCCTCGCGGGGAGCTTCCGCGCACCGGGTGATACGAAGAGCCGCTTGATGAAACACGTAGTCAATACCTTCCGTCAGCTGATCTACCAGGACCCTGTCCCGAATATCTCCGTTCACCACGGTCAGCTCAGGGCAGCTTCGGCGACCCGCGAGGTTTGTCTGACTTCCTCTGACGAAGTTGTCGATCACCCGCACCTCGGCCGCGCCTGCGCCTATCAATTGGTCAACAATCGTGCTGCCGATGAATCCAGCACCGCCGGTAACGAGGAACCGCGCCCCTTTAAGGACTTCCATCGTGCATCCTGAAACAGAACCTGAACGCAATTTAACTCTCCTTTTCCTAAGTCTGTGAAAGTGCAACCGATGAATTCGAGGACCTGCAGCCCACAAACGATAAAGCTAGCCGCCGGACCCCGTCCATGGGTGGTTCGCCCCGGAGCCGGGACATCACCCGCCTCCACTGCTGGACGTGGCGGACGCGCTTGAAATTTGGGTCCTGAAGGCGGGTCTCACGCTTGATATAGGACCAAAGGAAGCCTCCGAGCAAGCAGAACCCGCCGACTACCATTCTTTTCCTGAACAACAGGTGCACAGACTTTGCAAAGACGAACAAAGGATGGCTCAACGTGTTGTACTCCGCCTTGCCGCGCTCCCAGTAGGCCTTCCGCACGTGAATGCCAGTCCCGGTAGGGCGACGGTGAACGACCCGGTACGCGGCGAAACTGCGTGTCACCCAACCATTGGTCCAGGCTCTTATTTCATCAATGGTGTCCCACCCAATGCAGTTGGCCAATGTGCCTGTTGCGAGAAAACATTGCCGTCTGTACATCTTCAACGCACCCCGGACATGATACTCGGGCGCCGTTTCAGGCTTCAGTTGACCCGCGGAATCCTCTGTGAACAGCATTCCCCCCGCTATCCCGAGCAGCGGATCGGACTCGAACTCGCCGACCAACTGCTTAAAGTAGTCCGGCCCGAACAGTAAATCGGCATCGAACCGCGCAAGATAGTCCAACTCACCCGCAACGACCATGCTCAGCGCTTTCCCGATCGCACCTTCTCCACCCGGCAACCGCCCTTCGCGCCGCGGCAACCGAACCAGTTCAATGAAAGGGAACGCTGCCGCAAAGCGCTCAACGATGTCAGGAGTACCGTCGGAGGACCCATCGTCTACGATGATCCAGCGCGTCGGCTGGATGGACTGTCTGGTGATGGAGTCTAGCATCCCCACAATGAATGGCGCTTCATCGCGGACAGGTGTGACGACGACAATTTTCGGTTGCGACTCGGTCATGTTCTTGCCGTATTGCAAGGTCTTTAGGCCGTTGCCATCGCCAAGGTCCTGGTCGTCGCACGCAGGAACTGGACAACAGTGCATACGACCCTCTCCTGCTGCTCCGCCGTAATCTGAGGAAACATGGGCAATGAGACAATCTCCGGAGCCACCCGCTCGGACACGGGCAGCGATCCGGCCGGCACATTCATGTCGCGATACGCCTTCTGCAAGTGCAGCGGGATCGGATAGTGAATGCCAGTCCCGATTCCTTCCGACGCGAGATGCTGAATCAGCTTCTCGCGATCCTGAACACGGATGACATAGAGGTGGTATACCGCGTTCGATGAATCGCACTCGTAAGGGACCAGATGCGGGAACCCAGCGTCCGTGAACAGTTCGCGATACCGCGCGGCCGCGTTGCGGCGCTGTTCCGTCCAGGCCGGCAGGCGTTTCAACTTGATGCTCAGAATCGCTGCCTGGAGGGCGTCCAGTCGGCCGTTCCAGCCCTCGACATCGTGATAGTACTTCTCTGATTGCCCATGGTCACGGAGTATTCGCATGCGCTTTGCGAGTTCTGCATCGTTGGTCGTGATCGCGCCGGCTTCCCCGCAGGCTCCCAGGTTCTTGCCGGGATAGAAGCTGAAGGCTGCCGCCAGGCCCACTGAACCGGCGGCGAGCCAGCGCTCTTGAGCCCTTGAGTAATACTTCGCTCCGTGCGCCTGGCACGCATCCTCAAAAACCGCCAGGCCATACCGCTGTGCGATTTCAAGAATCGGGTCCATATCGGCCATCTGGCCGTAGAGGTGTACCGGTACCACCGCCGCCACGCGAAGTCCTCTCGCCCGCTCGATCAGGCATCCGGAAGCGTCGCGCAAGCACCGCGTTTCCACATATTCCGCCAACGCTGCGGGGTCCATCGTATAGGTCGCCTGGTCTATGTCGACAAACACTGGCCTCGCACCCGCCTGGGAGATCGCCTCGGTCGTCGCAATAAACGTGTTCGAAACCGTGATCACGACGTCGCCCGCCCCGATACCGGCGGCGATGAAGGCAAACCGGAGCGCATCGGTGCCGCTGCCCACGCCAACGCAGTGCTCCGATTCGGTGTAGCGGGCAAACTCGGCTTCGAACCCGGAGACAGCCGGACCGCCGATAAACGCTCCCTTGCAAATGGCCTCTTCGACCGCCTTGAGCAGATGCTCCTTCAATTCGATATGCGGTGTTAGCAGGTCAAGAAACGGGATGGGGGCGGTCATGCGATCACACTCCTCACAGATACTCGGGCGGGCAGGGTCTTGATCACTCGGGCCGGATTGCCGGCGACCACTGAATTGGGGGGTACATCTTTCGTGACGACGCTGCCAGCTCCCACCAGCGCGTTCTCGCCGATCGTGACATTGCAAAGAATGGTGCTTCCGGATCCGATGGAAGCCCCCTTCCTCACCACCGTGCGCTCGACTTTCCAGTCTTTCTCCGTTTGCAGCCCCCCATCGTCCGTCGTGGCGCGAGGGTACGTGTCATTGATGAACGTCACGCTGTGCCCGACAAACACCCGGTCCTCGATGACAACCCCCTCACAGATAAACGTGTGGCTCGAAATCTTGCAGCGGGAGCCGACTTGCGCATTTTTCTGAATCTCGACAAAACTTCCGATCTTTGTCTCGTCGCCGACCTCGCAGCCGTATAGATTCACAAACTGCGCGATCCTGACATCCGTCCCGAGCCGGACATTGTCGGCAATGCACTTGAACTCGCTCATGCGTACACCGTCTCTCCTTTGTTCTTTAGCGACTCTTCAGCCGCTTCCAGCATCCGTACAACGCGCAGACCCGCGTAGCCGTCGTTGATGGGGCGGATTGAGTTTTGGATGCACTCGACGAAATAGGTCAACTCGGTCTTCAGCGCTTTCCTGACCTCGAGCTTCGGTGACCACATGTCGCCGCTGCGGTAGTTCACACGCAAGTTGTACTCGTCCTGCTGCGTGTCCACATGTACGCCGCGATCGTAAACTTTGATCTTTTCGTCGGATTCAAGATCGTTCCACACCAGCATCTTCTTGTCGCCGCCGATTACCGTGGTGCGGATCTTCACCGGTGAAAGCCAGTTGACATTGATGTGCGCGATCACCTTATCGGGAAAGTACATCGTGAGGTAGGCCACATCCGTCAAGCCGTTCAGGTGTGGCGTACCCGTGGCGACAATCGCCTCGGGCTCTGCTCCAATCAGATAGTCGACGATAGCGAGGTCGTGTGGCGCCAGGTCCCAGAGCACGTTGACATCGCGCTGAAACAGACCCAGGTTCATGCGGGTCGAATCGTAATAGTAAAGCTGGCCGAGCTCCTGTTGATCGATCATCTCGCGGATCTTGCGAACGGCGGGAGTGAACAGGAAGGTATGGTCCACCATGATGGTGAGACCGTTCTTCTCCGCAATCTCGATCAACTCCTCAGCCTGCTGGCTGGTCGCCGTGAATGGTTTCTCGATGAATACGTGCTTGCCCGAGAGCAGCGCGCTTTTAGCCAGGTCGAAGTGTGTCCAGACCGGCGTGATCACCGCCACCGCGTCAAAGTTCAGTCGACCAAAGCACCTCCGCTGCGTCCCTCGTTACGTGAACGCCCGGAAAAGCAGCCTTCGCCATGTGGCAGTTCGCCGTATTCAAGTCGCAGATCATATTGACCTGCACCCCCTGAACGCCCTGGAAATTCCGAACTATGTTCGGCCCCCAGTACCCGTATCCGATGACACCTACTCGAATCATTTAGTCTCCTCTCAGTTCAGAAATCACAAAGCCCCATCGCCGCTCAGAACCGCACGCGGGGTTTTCAGAAGAACCTTCGCATCCAGCCACAATGACCAGGTTCGGGCGTACTGCAGGTCGAGCCTGACCATGTCGTCGAACTTGACTCTGCTCCGACCAGTCACTTGCCAGAGCCCTGTTATGCCCGGCTTGACTGCAAGTCGCCGTCGATGCCATGGCCGGTAGCAACTGGTCTCATACGGAATTGGGGGACGTGGACCAACCAGCGACATGTCCCCCTTCAACACGTTCAATAGCTGCGGCAGTTCATCCAGACTGGACCGCCGAATAAGACGTCCGATCGGGGTCAGCCTCGGGTCGTTGTTGATCTTGTAGACAACCGTCTGTCCAGCGGCGTCCTCGTTCGGCGATTTGCCGTCGATGTACTGCTCCATGTAGTTCTTGTGGTGACTGTCGTCGTTGGCGTAATGCATGGAGCGGAACTTCAAAAACGTAAACCGCCTGCCAAACTGGCCGACGCGCTCCTGCCGGAACAGGACCGGACCTCGGGAGGTCACCTTCACAAGAACTCCCACAGCGACAAATACCGGCGAGAGTAAGATCAGCGCCCAAAGACTGCCCACAATATCCAGAGCCCTCTTCAATAGAACGGCTGCGTGCTGCCTGGGCTCCGCTTCGGCTTGGGACGGCAAGCCGGCCGAAGGGGGAGGACTCGCGGTATCCCAATCCTTCGGGAACACGTAAAAGGACAACGTGATTTTCGTAAATTCCTCGTGGCTCAGCGTAGCGGCCAGGGCCGAAGCAATGCGGTTGCGCAGAATGGGAACCGCGGCTTCTGCCTCGCGACCGCCAAACTCCGTGAACAGTACCCCGAGAATGGGATCGGCTCCCCGCCAACCAGCGGAATCCGTCTCTCGGATCAATCCCGCCACTATGGATGCGAGTGCGTCGGCGCGCGGAGAGTTCGGCCGCTTGCTCAGCGACCGCAGGTCGATGTCTACCAGGACAAACTCTCTGCCCGAGCGTTCCGCTCGCCGTTGTTCGAGGTCCAAAGATCGCCCAAACATCACCGCATCGAGGACTGGCTTGGGAACAGCGCCGCGTCGTGCACGCAGTGCCGATTCCAAACCTGGCTTCGGAGGGGTCGTTTTCAACATCACCTGAGGTCTCCTCGCAACTTGTTACAACCGGCGTCGGGCCGAGTTTGAACTGCTCCGTTTGCTCTTGGAACGACGGTGCGTCCGATTCTGATCTGGCTGGATTCGGACGTCACAGTTGTATTCCGAGCAGGCTGCCGCACTAAGAGTCCCATTTGCTCTTCTTCTTTGATTTCTGCCGACAAAAATGCGGCCGCTGCGGAAGTACGCTGCCCAGTTATGGTCAGCTTGACCATTTTCGGCTGGTGCGACGCTGACAGGGAGGGGGGCTTCTAGCCCCCCATTCACGGAAGGTACTAGTACGTAAAAATACAAATAGTTAGGAGTTATGGTAATATTGGATGGATACCAACTGATTGATGTGCGAAACAAAAGACGATCGCAGTGTAAGCGTCAGGCCAACCGTATCCAGCCTTGGTCAGGAGCCTGAGCTTAGCCACTCGTTTGGTAGCTAACGGATTGCGGATACCGTCGAGCAAGTAGCGACTTGCGCCTGCTTCAAGAAACCCTTCGTGCTGCTTCGCCAATGAACGAACTATTGACGGACGTCGCCGCTTCGGAAGCGCAGATAGAGCAAGATGCCTGCGGGCCTGGCCAGGCGAGGCGAACATCCGTAGCAGGAAGCGGCGGAGGCGGCAGGCGTGTACTGACAACGTGCAGTACCGAGTTACGACACGTCCGCCATGTCTCCGGACCTGCAGGCGGCGTCACCCCCTCTTTTGCGGTCCGCCGCCCGCTTGCTGCCAGCACGTGCAAAGGTGGAGGGGCTCTCTCCGCGGCTTCCAAAGTTGGTTAGAGCGGAGTGCTGCTCACTGCAAAAAATCGGGGTGGGACTTGGCGGCTGTGGCGGGTCAGCATATACTCGTCAGCAGTGCCTCGCGAAGAAATGAGGTGACATATTCCGTAATGCTTGCCGATGAACAATGATTCGACTGCTGATTCTGTTAGTTATGATTAACCAGGCTTGTGCCGCAGACTTTTATGTACGTAAAGGCGCAACTGGTGCAAACAACGGAACCTCGTGGACAGATGCCTGGAACGAGTTCGGTTCTGTCAGATGGGGCGCGGTGGCCTGCGGAGACACAATTTGGGTGGCGGGCGGAACGTACACCCAGACGCTGGCGCCGCTAATTAGCTGCAATAGTTCGCAGCGACTCACAATTGCGGCGGCGCGGGTCGACGGCACTGCGGTGACCGGGGCGGCGGGGTGGAATTCGGCTTACGCGTCGACGGTGCATCAGACCGGCGGGAATGCTGCGATTACTTTCGACGGCTCGTACTCGGGCATCACGATATCCGGGCGAACCACCGCCGCAGGCGGCACTCACGGCTGGTGGTTGGACAGGGCGGGTACAAGCGGTGGTTACGGGATCGGGTTGAACGCCGGCGGGGCAAACAACAACGTGTTCGAGTATATGGATCTGAGCGGTCCGGGGAGCATCACTTATGCCTCGGACGGAAGGGCAATCGACTGCACGCCACCTTCTGCCGTCAGCGGTAACCGGTTCTCCAACCTAAACATCTGGAACTGGGAGTCGGGAGCCTACGCAGTGAACTGCAACTCCGCCGTGTTCGAGTATATCGATATGTTCGATATCAACGCCGTGAACTGGTCCACCTACCATCCGAACGGCATTATTATCTGGAGTTCCGCGTCGGGAACGGTCCGGTATTCGAAATTTCACAAAGGGCCGAACGGCTTCGGAACCGGCGAAGGAGTGTTCTTCGAGCAAAGTGGAGCTTCGAGCGGCTGGACGATTTACGGGAATCTTTTCTACGACCTCGACCAGACCGGTTGGAAAGCGATCGAGATCACCTCGACGAACGCCAACACAAAGATCTTCAACAACACCTTTAGTAACATCCGTGTCTCGCCCGGCGAATACAGTGCCAGTTGCGGTTCGGGCTCGGAATACCGGAACAACCTGTTTTTGGCTGCCGTTCCAGGGTCTTGCGGGACCGCCAGCAACAACGTTGTGGCGGTGTCTGCTTCCGTTTTTGTCAACCGAAGCGCTCACGACTACCACATCATCGGGCAAACCGGCAGCGGGTACCCCCGCGGCGCTGGCATGAACCTGTCTGCATACTTCTCTACCGACATGGATGGGACCATGTTCGGCCAGGATGGGTCCCGGAGTTCCGGCGCCTACGCCTACAACAGCGGCGTGACACCGTCCGGCGGAGTTTCAACGGTCAGATGTACTCCGAACCTGGTCACGCCTCCAAACCCGACTAACTGTTCGGTGACATTGACGACGCCTGCTCCGGCGACCGGGGCGTCTGTGAACCTCGTCAGTGATCAGCCGGCCTTTGCCGTTCCGTCGACGGTATCGATCGGGCCGGATTCGACGACCGGCAGTCTCGTAGCCACAACTTCCGCTGTTACGGTCAGCACCGTGGCGAGGCTGACCGCGACACTGAATGCGAGTCAGGCAACTACGTCGGTGACCTTGACCCCAGCCGCCCAAGTCCCCGCGATTTCCGCATTAAGTTGCAGTCCATCCATTCTCCAGGCAGCTGGAAACAGCACCTGTACCGTTGCGCTGACGAACCCGGCAACAGGCGGGGGAACATCAGTCCTGTTGGCGGACGACAGCGCGGTGGTTGCCGTCCCCGCCTCAGTGTTGGTACCGTCCGGCCAGAACTCGGCGGTCTTCACCGCGACGGCAGGCAGCTTTTCGTCATCTTCGAACGCCACAATCACAGCTACTCTGAACGGGGCATCGAGGAGCGTGGTGTTAAGTCTTACTGCGAGCACACCCAATGTGCCGGCCTCGTTGTCCCGTGTGACCTGCACGTCCGGAACTTTCAGTTCCCCAGGCAACACTTTGTGCCTGCTGGAAATCTCCGGTCCGGCGCCGCGTACAGGATTTGCAGTGACTCTCTCGAGCAGCAACAGCAGCGTCAGCGTCCCGCAAATGGTCACGATTCCGGCGGGTGCCACATCGGCGAACTTCACGGCGCAAGTCGGGAGTTTCTCGGCAGCTTCATCGGCAACGATCACCGCCTCTGCCGCGCAGCCTGCCGTTAGCAAGACCTTCACGCTGTCTCTGCAGCCCCCGGGTAGTTCGATGAAGACCGGACTGGTTGTCGATTTCCGAGTCTCGGGAAATCAGAACCGCTCCATCACATCGGTTACCACACCTGCATTCACGACGCGTGCTGCGAACGAGCTACTTCTGGCATTTGTCACGTCTGACTACATCAGTGGAAGGAATTCGACTGTGACGACGATTGCGGGCGGTTCGCTGACGTGGGTTCTGGTGGTCCGCGCGAATCGACAAAACGGCACATCCGAGATCTGGAGAGCTCTGGCACCTTCACCGATTTCGGGCGCCACAGTGACGGCAACGCTCTCCCAGGCGGTTACATCCTCTATTACCATCGTCGGTATATTGGGCGCAAGCACGGCCGGCAGCAATGGTTCGGACGCGATCGGGTCGGTGGCTGCTGTGAGCTCTCACTCAGGTGCGCCCAAAGCGTCTTTGACCACAACGAGGGCGAATTCTCTGGTCTTCGGGGCCGGCAACGACTGGGACAAAGCGGTGGCACGAATTCCGATTCCCCAGCAGACGATGATCAACGAATTCTTCTCCCACACGGGTGACACTTACTGGGTGCAGAGCACGACGAATGCGGTACTGCTCTCGGACACTGTAGTCACAATCGGAGATACGTCTCCGACGGGTGATCGCTTCAACCTTGCGATCTGCGAGGTTCGCACCCCGTAGTTCGCCTTCGACATTGACGCAAGCCTCACACGAGGATAGCGTCGGGCGGGTCGTCTTCTTATTCCAGCGGCTTCTTATTCCAGCGGCGCCGCCCTCTCACCCCATCTCGGTCAGCGCCGGTGCCACGACTGCCATAGTTCCACTCGAAAGATCCACAGCACCTCGGCAGGTGGCAAATCCGGCTCTGGGTACCGAGGAGGGGCAACACTTTTCAGGGAAGACGTGGAGGCATCGAAGCGCTCCAGCAGGACCGCCTGAGCATATTCGAGATTGGCGAACTGACGTGGTGCTCCCGGATTCAGCGCAGAAGGTCCGAGGAACAGTTCGGATCCACCGCAATCTCCTTTCACCTTCATCTATACTCGCCCGGCTGATTAACCAGCACGGGCTCTCAGTCGGTGACGCAACCGATCTGCTCGTCAGCAACAACGAGGGTGGGGGCAGGTTCCGGAACCGGGCACCTGGGCAACCTTGCCTGGCGGCGGTCTGATGGTCGCCGGCCGTTGTCGTCAGGCGCGCCGACGTTCTACTCGCGCTGGCCACGGGCAGCGCATCGGACCGGCTGACAGAACTGCGGAAGGGGGCCAGCGTTCTCGAACATGGTCACTTCCTATAGGTATAAACCTCTCGTGTGGCGGCAAAGTGATAATGTCCCGTTTGGGCAGAATCTTTCCTGTCCCAGCCCAATGGATACATGCCTCAAACGTCAGGGGTTTCGCTATTGCTAAGATCGCTTTGCTCTTCTGCGCTACGTTTGCAGGAATCAAATGGCTACAGTATCAGCGGAACATTTCAGTAGTGTTGTAGCCTCGTGACACTACCCATCACGACGGGCTCGTGGGCGGGACTTCCGACATCTCGACATCTCTCTGGCTGAGTGAATCCAGGTTCAAGGAAGGAATCCAGGTTAAAGAAGGATCAGCTCCCACCTCCGCCTTGAGGCGTTAATGCCCTGAACGGGATGAAGTCGGCCAGCCCGAATCTGACAGAGACCGCTTCCGATTTTGAAAGACGAACACTCAGCCGCCGGGTATCACGACGGCAGGTTCAGTATTCGATCCGCCTGCAGTTCAGGTTTGGGCCCGGGGCAGGTACTGGTCCGGGTAGTGAGCTTCGACTCGCATATCCACGTTGGAACGGCACAACGGTTCCGGCGACCAGGGCAGCGAAAAGCTGAATCTCTGTCCTGATCTAACGGGCTCGCCCGGTTGACACGCGACTGAAACCATCACACACTTATGGCCGTGATGCTGCGAACGGTAGCCCTGTACGCGATCCTTCTGTCCTCCCCCTTTTCTGCCCATGTAATCGCCCAGTCAACCAGTGCCTCGACGCTCAGCGGAACCGTCACTGATCCCAACGACCGCGCCATGAGCGGAGTCCACATTACAGCCACCAACCCGGAAACCCAGTTTAGCCGCGAAACCTTCACCGGCCCCGACGGCGTCTACCAGCTCGACCTGCTGCCACCCAGCGTCTACGAGCTGCGGGCCGCTCAACCCGGCTTCACCACCCTCGTCCGCCGCGGGCTCGCGCTTACGGTCGGTGCCTCAGCCACGGTCGATCTCAAGATGCAAATCGCGGCCGCCAGTTCCACGGTCGAGGTAACCGCTGAAGTCCCGTCCGTTGAAACCGAACGTACTCACCAGGCGAACACTATCGAACAGCGAGCCATCGCCGACCTGCCCATCGATCGCCGCGACTACCTCAGTTTCTCCCTGCTCGCTCCGGGCGTTTCGGATTCCAAGGCTCACGCAGATTCCAACTCCTATCGCGTCAAGCAGACGCCCGATTCCGGCCTCTCGTTTTACGGAAGTAATGGCCGCGGCAATAACGTCAACGTCGATGGCGGTGAGTCGAACGACGGGGGCGGCGGCGTCCGGGCCACTGTTGGACAGGAGGCAGTGCTCGAGTTTCAGGTGAACAGGTCCAACTACTCTGCCCAGTACGGCGGTTCCCGTGGCGGCGTCGTAAACATCGTCACCAAAGGCGGAACCAATAACCTGCACGGCACCGCTTTCGGCTTCTTCAGGCACCAGGCCCTCGACGCAACCAATCCGTTCAATCTGGTCGTCGATTCCGCCAATCACCTCACCCGCGTCAAACCCGAATCCGAACGCCAACAGTTCGGCACCACCATCGGCGGCCCCATTGCCGAAGACAAAACTTTCTTCTTCCTCGACTACGAACAACTGCGCCGCCGCGAATCCAGTGCCGTCTCCATCCTCACCGACCTCTCTGTGTTCGGACCCACCGCCGCCCAGCGGGCGATCCTCGCCCAGCTCCCCGCGGCTGCGTCCGCCCAGCTAACAGCGGCCCTCTCTACGCCCATCGCTGTCCAGCAGATGTTCCAGATCAACAGCGGTATCTTCCCATTCCAGAGCGATCAGCACCAGGGCCTGCTCCGCCTCGACCACCGACTCAGCCAGGGGGACCAGATTTCGGCGCGTTTCAACACCACTCGCAGCTACGAAACGAATCCCAACGTCAGCGCCCTCACCGGCATCTCGCGGGGCTTCGTCACAGATGTGTTCGATACCGTCGGCTCCTTCAACTGGGTCCACGTCTTCAACCCCCGCCTCATCAATGAAGCGCACGTCCAGTTCGACTATTACGACCTGCTCACAGGTACCAACGAGAAATTCGGCCCCGCGCTTGAGATCTCCGGTTTCGGCAACTTCAACCGAGATCGTTTCCTGCCCAGCGACAGCATCCACCGACGAACGGAGTTTTTCGACAACCTCACGTGGGGCCACGGCCGCCACACCTTCAGAATCGGTGCCTATACATTGCTTCACAATGAGCATTCCGATTCTGCGACCTTCATGAGTGGACGCTTCACTTTCGGCGCACTGCCCGGCAGCCTCGTCAACCCCGCCCTCGCCTCAACCACCATCAACTCCCTGCAGGCCTTCAACCTTGGGCTTGCCCAAAGCTACCAACAGGGCTTCGGCAGCGGAGTAGTGGGAGCCACCCTGCCGCTCTATGCCGGGTACGTGCAGGATGCGTGGCGTGTCAGCCGCAGCCTCACTGTCAGCGCCGGCCTGCGGTACGAACTCGACAACCGGCGCGTTCCCCTGCCTACCGATCACAACAAGCTTGCGCCCCGATTGGGCTTCGCCTGGAGCCCCGACTCGAAAACCGTCCTCCGCGGCGGTTACGGCATTTACTACGCCACTATCGATTTTCAAATCGACTATTCCGTCTACGCCCTCGGCGTCACGCCGTCCGGTTTCCGGCCCATTGCGCAGGTTCTCACTACCATCCAAACCCCGGGACCTCAGAGCGCCGCCAATATCTTTTCCACCCTGCGTGCCCGAGGCGTCCTCGGCATCCCCTCTCCCACCCGTTCCATTACGGCCGCCGACCTTACCCAGTTCGGCATCAACATCAGTCAAACCGGTCCGCTTCCCCCGCTTTCGGTTGTCTTCAGCGCCGCCCCCGATTACCGTAGTCCGCAAACCCAGCAGGCCAGCCTCGGCCTCCAGCGCGATTTCGGCAAGGGTTTCAACGGCGGCATCAACGGCATCTTCGTTCGCGGCTCGCACCTCACTAATGCTTACGACAACAACCTCCTCGCGTCAGCCCCGTTTGACAAAACTCTCGGCACCCAGAACTACCTCGCCGACGCCTCGCACCCCGGCGGGTATTTCGTCAACCCGCTCATCTTCCAGAGCAATGTCTACGGGTCGAATTCGAACTCCTTTTACGGCGGCCTGATCCTCGAAGGGGGACAGCGTCTCGGCCGCTCTGTCCAACTCAACGCCAATTACACCTGGAGCCACGCCACCGACGAAACCACCGACTACAACAGCGACTTTGAGCCGAACAACCAATTTTGCCGCCGCTGCGACCGGGCCTCGTCATCGTTCGACGAGCGCCATAAACTCGTGGCCTATGCCATTCTGAAATCCTCTCCCGAACGCCACACCGTCCTGCGAAACTGGGTCTTCTCGCCGATTTACCAGTACCACTCCGGACGGCCCTTTAACCTTCTGGTAGGCGGCGCCGATCTAAACAACGATCGCCACAACACCACCGACCGCCCTCCCTACGTCGGGCGCAACACCGGTCTCGGACCGGCATTCTGGACCTTCGACACACGCCTCCAGCGCACCATTCTGCTCAATGAGAAGCTGCGTCTCAACCTGATGTTCGAAGCGTTCAATCTGTTCAACCGGCTGAGCTATCAAAGCGTCAACAACACAGTGGGAGCGACCTTCGCACCAACATCCGCCGTAACCGGACGGCCTGACCGCACGCCCACAGATTCGTTAGGCTTCACCTCAGCCTTCGATCCAAGACGCATCCAGCTTGGCTTCCGATTGGCTTTTTAAGGCCTGGCCCCGACGAGCAATGTCCTGACGGGGCCGGGTTTGCGGCGGCTGGATACCGTCAAGGCCCGAACACTGCAGTCTTCGTGGCATGTCCAGCACGACCATGAGATCGGCCCGTACTTCCGGAAACAAGAGGGTCGAAGCCGCCGTGAGGCGCGCGACACGCCGAATCGAGAAGCTGCCGCCCCCTTCCCCGCCGTGATTTTGATGCAGGAGCTTAATTGCGAGCACCGCTCCAATACGACGCGTAGAACCAAATAAAACGCAACCACCCATGACAGGCCCATGCGGTCTGAACGGACGGCTTCTATGGAATCCAGCGAACGGCTCGTATCGGCGCTATCGGCGTCGCATGGATGATCCTGTGACCCTGCGAGCTTTGAACTCTCTAAGTCATTTCGCCTCGGCATTTATTTCGTGCTTGTCTCCGGAAGAACGTTGTGATTGCCGTCCTGTAGTGTATCGGGGCCAGCGTAGACTCACAATGTCGAGGGCGCCTCGCTTTCGGAATGCCGCCACCTCCGGTCAAGATTAAGATGCATCCGGAGTTACGCCCGACCCGGGGGCAGTAGCGCCCGCAGTGGCGTTGACGGCCACACAAGGTGGAAAGGAACGCGGCGCGAGCGCGATCATTATTCGCGATCATGAATTAATTAAGACTGGACGGCGGGCAGACACAGCCCGCCTGGACACTGGTGGTCCGTTCGACGCTGTCGAAAGAGCGTGGGTCCGGGGTTCGCGCACAGGATTGTGATGGCGTCCGCTTCAGCGGCGATCTCGTTTACGAGTTTGCATTTTCCGCAGCCTCGGGCCTTCTGTCCGGTCAGAAGGAGAGTGTGAAATGCCGAAAAAGAGCAAGCGCGAAATGCAAGTTCCGGTGCTACATCCCGATGCGGCGGGCGTGGACATCGGCGCCGATGAGATCTTCGTGGCCGTACCGGCTGACCGGGATTCCGATCCGGTTGCAACCTTCACGCCGGATTTGCAAGCCGCAGCTGAGTGGTTGTCTGCCCTCGGTATGCGAACGGTGGCGATTGAGTCGACGAGCGTTTACTGGATTCCGTTCTATCAGATCCTCGAAGACCTTGGATTCGAGGTATATCTTGTCAACGCGCAGTACGTACGAAACGTTCCGGGCAGGAAAAGCGATGTCTCGGACTGCCAGTAGATTCAGTATCTGCATTCGGTGGGCCTGCTGCGTGGCAGCTTTCGCCCGCCTAATCTGAACTGTGCGATCCACTCCCCTGTCGCGCCACCGTGAAAGCCTCATGCAGGCAACTGGCAACCATATCCGGCACATGCAGAAGGCCCTTGATCAGATGAACATGCAGGTGCACCATGTATTGAGCGACCTCACGGGTGTGAATGCATCGAGAATTCTCTGCCTGTGAATTTCCTTGTCGAGTTCGGCAAGCAACTCCTGATAGTACCGGTATGCTTTCAGGGACTGTTTGAGAGCAAATACATGCTCTGGACGATAATCTCCGGTAAAAGCCCGGGTGATCGTGTCCTGACTGCTCTTCACTCTCTTGTCGCATAAAACGGCGAGTCCGAACGGATCGGTTGTCCGCCCCCGATCGCATCGAGAAAATGCGGTAAGCCACCCGAAGCGGCAGCAGCGCAGGCGCTTACCGAGTTTCAAAACAACTTACGGCTCTTCGACATCCTCATGGGCACGTTTCGTGTCCATGAAACGATCACTCACGGCGCTGTGGTAGTTGGGTCCGCAGGCAATTTCTCGAACC